>PLYD01000247.1 GCA_003151665.1 Candidatus Dormiibacterota bacterium | reverse complement strand
GCGCCGCCGCCCTCGCGGCTGCCGTCGAGCTCCTTCACAACGCCACCCTCATCCATGACGACTACGTGGACGAGAGCACCCACCGTCGCGGCCGCCCAACCGTCACCGCGGCTGAGGGCCCGGAGCGGGCGATCGCAGTTGGTGACTTCTATTTCGCGAAGGCGACAAGGTTGATAGCGGAGATCGGCAACAACGACGTGACCTCGACGATCGCGGACGCTCTCGAGGCGATATGCGCGGCGCAGATCGACGACGTCGCCCTGCGCGGCGCGTACCCGGGCGACCACGAGTCGTATCTCAAGGTGGTGCGCGGCAAAACCGCGGCCCTCTTCGCAGCCTCATGTGCTTCAGGCGCGCAGCTGTCGGAGGCCAAGCCCGACGAGGTCGAAGCCCTGCGCAGGTATGGCGACCTCCTGGGCGTCGCGTTCCAGATGGCCGACGACATGGTCGACTTCAGCCCCAGCTCGGGCAAGCCGGTGGGCCTGGACATCCGCCAGCGCGTCCTTTCGCTCCCCCTGATCTATGCGGCGGAGAACAAGCAGGTCGGGCCCGAGGTGCGCCGCCTGCTGGCCGGAGCCCTGGGCGACGCGGAGGTCAACCGAGTCACTGAGCTGGTCAGGTCGAGCGATGCCTTGAAGCGAGTTGGCGACGAGGCACGCGCCCTGGTCGAAGGCGCCTTGCGAGAGCTCGAGGCAATCGAGCTGGACGGCCTGCGCCCCACCCTGGTCGGCCTGGCCCGCTCAGCAGTAGACCGGGATTCCTAGGGACGCTCTCCCCTAACAATCCCGACGGTTCCCATCGCGAGGCTCTCGTAAGCGACGCTCGACCAGCCGGCCGCTTTTGCCATCGCGTGTAGCTCCGCAGGGGTTCTGTACGAATCGACTGTGTCGCTCAGGTATTTGTATGCGGACGGTTGTCCGCTGATCGCGCCGCCGATGGCCGGCAGCAGCGCCTTCAAGTACAGGCGGTAAGCAGTACCAACTGGACCTGCCGGCGGGCGCACGAACTCGAGCACGACGGCGCGCCTCCGCACCACCCGCAGCATCTCGCGCAGGCCGCCAACCGGATCGGCGAGGTTGCGAAGACCGAACGCAATCGTCGAGGCGTCGAAGGTTTCGTCATCAAATGGCAGCTTCAGCGCGTCCCCTTCAATGAATTCGATGCCGGGATGATCGCGGCGCGCCACCTCCAGCATCTGGGGGCTGAAGTCCAGTCCGACCACGCGGCCTTCTGCGCCGGCGATCTTCGCAAGCTGCGCGGTCAGCTTCCCGGATCCGCATGCAACGTCCAGCGCGGAACCGCCCGCGGTTAGACCCGTCACGCGCGCCGCGCGCCTTCGCCAGCCGGCGTCAGTACCACCCGACAGCACGGTGTTGACAAGGTCGTACCTGCCCGCGATGCGATCGAACATCGCGCGCACGGCCTGCGGGTCGCGTTCCGCGGCTAGATCCTCTGCCAGATCGATGCGATGCCCTGGCCGACGCCGATGCACATCGTGGCAAGACCGTACTCGACGTCTCGATGCGCCATCTCTCTCACCAGCGTGCCGACGAGTCGCGCGCCGCTCGAGCCGAGTGGATGGCCGAGCGCGATGGCCCCGCCATTCACGTTGACCATCTCCTCGTCGAGACCCAGCAGTCGAACGCAAGCGAGCGATTGCGACGCAAAGGCTTCGTTGAGCTCGACAACTCCCATGTCGGAGGCCTGAAGACCTGCCTGGTCGAGTGCCTTCATCGAAGCCGGCACGGGGCCGATGCCCATGTAGTCGGGGTGAACGCCGGCCGCAGCGGCGCTGACAAGACGCGCGAGCGGCTTCAAGCCACGGCGCTTCGCCTCGGCGTCCGACATCACGACGAGCGCCGTCGCGCCGTCGTTTAGGGGCGACGAGTTGCCGGCGGTGACCGAGCCTTTCTCAGAGAACGCAGGGCGCAGCTTCGCCAGCGCTTCGAGAGATGTATCCGGACGCGGACCCTCGTCCTCGGTCAAGCGGAGCGCGTCGCCTTTGCGCTGCGCCACCTCGACGGGCACGATCTCCTCGGCGAGCCGGCCGGACTTTTGCGCCGCGACCGCCCGCTGGTGGCTGCGCAGCGCGAATGCGTCCTGGTCCTCGCGCGACACCTCGTATTTCTGGGCCACACGCTCTGCGGTCTCCCCCATCTGCAGCGTCCCGTACATCTGGGCCATCTTCGGGTTGACCAGGCGCCAGCCGATCGCCGTGTCATAGACGGTCTGCTGGCCCCGGGGAAAACCGCTGTCCGGCTTCGGCATCACCCAGGGCGCGCGGGTCATGCTCTCGACCCCTCCCGCAATCACGACGGCGGAGCCACCCGACTGGATCTCGCGCGCCGCGGCGATCGTGGCCTGCATGCCAGAGCCGCAGAGGCGGTTGACTGTCTGGCCCGGCACCTCGATCGGGAAGCCGGCGAGCAACAGCGCCATGCGGGCCACGTTGCGGTTGTCCTCACCCGCCTGGTTCGCGCAGCCAAGGATGACGTCGGCGACATCTGCGGGGTCAAGGCCGGCTCGCTCGCAGACCGCCTTGAGGGCAACGGAGGCGAGATCGTCGGGCCGCACGTCCTTGAGCTGCCCACCATAGCGCCCCATCGGCGTCCGCGCGGTGGCGACGATTACGGCGTCGGGCACTACTTCTTGGCGCGACGTGCGAGAAACGCCTGCACTCCGTCGACGAACTCCTGGCTCGCCGCCTGCGCCTCCTGCAGGTACGACTCGAACTCGAGAGCCTCGTCGTAGCTCGACTCGAGTGCGTGGTTGACTGCGCGCTTGGCGGCCGCCATCGCTTTTGGCGGCTGCGCAGCCAGCTGCGTTGCAAGCTCGCGGACCTCCTCCTCAAAGCGCTCCTGTGGAACCAAGCGGTTGATCACGCCCAGGCGGTGCGCGTCGGTGGCCGACAGAGGCTTTCCGGTGAAGAACATCTCGTACGCGACGCCAGTGCCCGCGAGGCGAGGCAGCAGCCAGCTCACACCGCCATCGGGTGCGAGGCCGATGTTGATGAAGGCCTCGAGGAGATAAGCCTCGGGCACCGCAATGCGAATGTCGCACGCCAGCGCATAGCTCGCGCCGATGCCGACGGCCGGACCGTTCATCGCCGCGATCACCGGCTTGGGCATGGTGCGCAGTCGAGTGAGCATCGGCATGTACTCGTTGCGAAGGACGTTTCCAACGTCCTCAGGTGTTTTCATCTGACCGTCGCCAACCATCTCGGTGACATCGGCGCCAGAGCAGAAAGCGCGGCCTGAACCGGTCAGCACGACGACGCGCACTCCGTCGTCTTTCTCCGCCTGCTTGATCGCATCACCCAATTGCTTGCGCGTGAGCGTTCCGATCGCGTTCATCTTCTCGGGCCGGTTGAACCGGATCCAACCAACGCCGCCCTCGACATCGACCTTTATGTGCTGTTCAACTTCAGTTGCCATATCAGCGTCCTTTGAATACCCCGCGCCGCTTTTCCAGGAAGGCATGCATGCCCTCCTTCTGATCTTCGGTCGAGAACAGGAAGTAGAAGCTCTTGCGCTCCACCGCGAGGCCTTCGGCCAGAGGCGTCTCGAATGCCTTGAGGACTGCCTCCTTGGCCATGCGCGCCGCGAGCGGCGCTTTCTCCGCGGCCTGCCTCGCGAACCGCTGCGCGACGGTGATCGTCATCTCCGCGGGCACCACTTTGTTGACCAGCCCGAGCTCGTAAGCACGCCGCGCGGTCACCGGTACACCGAGGAGCATCACCTCCATCGCCGCGTGCTTGCCCGCGGTGCGCGGCCACCTCTGCGTGCCGCCGGCACCAGGAATGATGCCGAGGTTGATCTCGGGCTGCCCGAGACGCGCCGAGTCGCCCGCGATTATCAGGTCGCACATCAACGCGAGCTCGCACCCACCGCCGAGCGCGTAACCGTTGACTGCCGCGATCAGCGGCTTGCTGAAAGCGGCGATCCCGGCCCAGCGGCCGGTCTGGTCGCGCTGCAGCTGGTCGACGGCCGTCCGGTCGGCCATGTCGGCGATGTCGGCCCCGGCGGCAAATACGCGCGCCCCACCGGTGAGCACGACCGCCCTCACATTGGAGTCGGCGTCCAGCTCGCCCAGGGCCTCGTTGACCTCGCGGATGAGATCGGGACTGAGGGCGTTGAGAACCTTGGGGCGGTTGAGAGCGATCGTCGCAATTGGGGCCTCAACCTCGACCAGGATGTTTTCGTACCCCACCGCCGTATCATCCGCCATGTGGGGACGAGCACGCGTACGAGCACCCTTAGGGACTCGTATGGCCGTATTGCCGACGATCTCAGGATCTCGATCACCGATCGCTGCAACTTCCGCTGTATCTACTGCATGCCCGCCGAGGGTCTGAAGTGGCTGAAGCGAGACGATCTCCTGCGCTTCGAGGAGATCACCCGCCTGGCGCGAATCTTCGTGCAGAAGTACGGCGTCCGCACCATCCGCATCACCGGTGGCGAGCCCCTCGTGCGCATCAAGGTTGAGGAGCTGGTCGGGATGATCAACGAGCTCGACCCGACCCTCGACATCACGATGACCACGAACGGTGTGCTGTTGCGCGACAAGGCGCAGGCTCTGAAGGCCGCGGGCCTCAAGCGCATCAACATCTCGCTCGACACCCTCAACATGCAGCGCTTTCACGAGATGGCGCGCAGCGACCAGTTCGACCGGACGATGGACGGCATCGATGCCGCTCGCGAAGCCGGCCTGTGGCCGATCAAGCTGAACATGGTCGTGATGAAGGGCCACAACGACGACGAGGTCGTGGACTTCGCGCGGCTCGCGCGCGACAAGGGCTACGAGGTCAGGTTCATCGAGTACATGCCGCTGGACGGCGACGGCACGTGGACCAATGAGCAGGTCGTGCCGAGCCGGCGCATCCAGGAGCAGATCGAAGACCTCTTCCCGCTGGTGCCGGTGAGCGACGCGCGGCCAGGACCGGCGACCCGCTTCAAATTTGCAGACGGGGCCCAGGGCGGCCTTGGGTTCATCTCATCGGTCAGCCAGGCATTCTGCACGACCTGCAACCGGGTCAGGCTCACTGCCGAGGGTGGCCTTCGCACCTGCTTGTTCTCCCTGCAGGAGACGCCTCTGCGAGAGCTACTTCGGTCGGGCGCGTCAGACGAGCACATCGGGCAGGTGATCGAGACCGCGGTCTGGCGCAAGGAAGAGGGCCACCTCATCAACAAGCCAGGCTTCATCAAGCCGGCCAAGTCCATGTCTCAGATCGGCGGGTAGAGATTCGCTCCCGATTACCAAGCTAGCTTCCGTTCCGCGATGCGAGCAACCGCAAGCATGGTTTAGCCTTCCCGACCGTTGAACTCGAAGTTGCGACGCCTCGTCCTGTTCCTGGCCCTGACCCTGCTGTCCGCGTGCGGAGGCGCTGCCTCCACCGCCACGCAGACCCCACCGGCCACGTGCACCGACACCGGGACCGCCTCTGAGACATGGCCCCTACCTCAACCCCCCAAGAGCTCAACCCCGCCGATAGTCTCGGCAACCGCGTCCGGGGACACCCTCGCGTTCACGTTTACAGCGGGAACGCCGCCGTTTCAGGTAATCACGCAACCGGGCAGCACCAAGTTCGCCGAGGATCCCTCCGGCAAGGAGGTCGACCTTGCTGGCACCGATGGCGTCAGGGTCGTGCTGACCGGTTTTCGGGGCGACCAATCCAACTACGGAGGCGACAAGAAGCTCAAGTCGTCGGGACCTCGCCTCCTCGAGGCGACAGAGCTCGGCGACTTCGAGGGCAACGTCACCTGGGGGGTTGGGCTGACTGGGCCTTCCTGCGCGGTCGTCACATCCAATGGGTCGACCCTGACCTTTCTTTTCATGCAGGGCTCCTGACCTTTCGCCAGTCGACCTGCCAGTAAGCTAAACCTCGTGCTGCGACCCGAGGAAGCCCAGCGTCCTTACACCGTCACCGAGCTCGCCAACGAGATTCGTCGCGAGCTACGACCGCTCACCGCCCTGCTTGTCAAGGGCGAGGTCAGCGGCATGAAACGCGGCGCGGCGGGGCATTTCAACTTCTCGATTCAGGATGGGGTGAGCCGGCTGGACGCGGTCCTGTTTGCCGATGAGGCGCGGCGCGTCACGACGCTGCCGGAGGACGGCCAGGTGTTCGTATTCCGCGGGCGCATCGACTTCTTCGGTAAGACGGGTCGGCTCAGCTTCATCGTCGACCAGGTCGAGTTCGACGATGTCGGCAAGCTGCGCGCGCGGCTCGAGGAACTCAAACGCAGGCTCGAAGCCGAGGGTGCGTTCGCAGCCGGGCGTAAGCGCCGGTTGCCCTTCCTGCCCAGGGCGGTCGCGCTGCTGACGTCGCCGACGGGGGCGGTCATCCACGACCTGCAGGAGACGATCTGGGAGCGCTACCCCAACATGGGTATCGTCGTCTACCCGGTTCAGGTGCAGGGCGCAGCGGCGCCGGCGAGCGTCGCGCGGGCGCTGCGGCGCTGCAACGAGGAGGGCCTCGCCGACGTCATAGTCGTCGCTCGCGGGGGTGGCAGCTTCGAGGAGATGTACGGCTTCAACAGCGAGGTGGTGGCACGCGCGATCCTCGCGTCGAGGCTGCCGGTGGTGACGGCGTTGGGCCACACGTCCGACCGCACCATCGCAGACCTTGTCGCCGACGCCGAGTGCCGCACGCCGACCGAGGCCGGCGCGCGCGTTGTCCCCAAGAAGTCGGACCTCGTCGCCTTGCTGCGCGAGCGTGGCAGGCGCCTCGACCGTGAGGCGGGGCAGCGGATCGCGCGCGAGGTCGAACGCCTGATGCTCAAGCGGCAGCGGATCCTGCAGCTTTTGCCCACGCTTGTGCGTGTGCGGTCGGAGCGGCTGGCGCGCGCGGCTGCCGACCTAGGCAGGCTCAGCCCGGTCCAGCAGGTCGCACGGCGCGAGGACGCCCTCCGCGAACGGTCCAGGCGTCTGACCGCGGCAGCGATGTCGCGATTGGCACGCGGTCGCACGACACTGGCAGGCCGGCGCGCTGCCGAGAGGCTCGAACGGGCGCTGGCCAAACGGTTCGACATCGCCAGGACCACGCTCAATCACCGGCGGCAGCAGCTGATCGCCTTCAGCCCGGAGAGCGTGCTGGCGCGGGGCTACAGCATCACGCAGGACGCCGAGACGGGAGCCGTCCTCCGATCGTCGGCAGACACAGCGGTGAAGCGCAGGCTGCGAATCAGGCTGGCCACGGGCCACCTTGGCGCGCGGGTGGAGGAGGTTGAGAAGTGACCGAAGAACTCACATATGAGAAAGCGCTCGAGAAGCTGGACGAGAAGCTGAAGCTGCTGGAGGACGGAGACCTGTCGCTGGAAGACGCGCTGAAAGCGGTGGACGAAGCGCGTGTCTACCTGAAGGTGTGCACGGAGCGGCTGGATGCTGCGCGCCACAAAATCGAAATCAGACCAGAAACCGCAGAGGAGTAAGGCATACTCCCTCTCCCCTTCAGGGGAGAACGAGTTTTGCCTCAGGTCGCCGTTTCCTGTGCCTCCAGCTGCTCGTTCATCACCCGGATCCGCTGGCTCAGGTTCTTCACGAACTCCAGCAGGACCTCCGGGTGCTCGTGCACCACTGCCCTCAGCTTGTCCCGTCGCAGCACCCGCACCGTCGTGTCCGTGCTCGCCTGCGCACTCGCCGAGCGCGGCTGCTCATCGAACACCGCCATCTCCCCCAGCACCATGCTCGGCCCGATGCGCGCCAGCGTCACCTCGCGCCCCTCGTGGTCGAGGTGGATCCTGATCTCCCCCTCCAGCACCACGAACAGCTCGGACCCGACATCGCCCTTGGTGAAGATCGGCTCGCCCTTCGTGTAGGTGCGCGTCACCATCAGGCGATCGATGCTGGCCAGCTGCTCCAGCGTGAGCGTGCTGAACAGCGGCACCCTCTTGAGCGCGATCAGTTCCTTCATGCGTTCGTCGAGCCCGTTCGAAACCGCCGCCGCGGCCTCCTTGACCCACCTGTCGCCATGGTTCGCGAGCGCCTCGATCTCGTGAGGTGACAGCGGTCGCGCCGGCCCCGAATCGATAGCCTCGGGGTCGAGCAGCTGCGCCAGCGGCCCGGCAAGCCAGGCCGGGCCGAAGTTTAACAGTGTCTCCAGGCCCTCAACCCGCGCTGCAGGACCCGCCGACCGAATGCCCCGCTCGACCGTGGCAAAACCCCGCTTGCCGTGCAGCGCACGCATCGCCGCCAGCCCCGACTCCGCCGCATGGAGCGCGTAATCCTCGACGGTGATGCGCAGAAACAGGTACCGATCGTCCGGCGCTCCGTGGTCCTCCGCACTAGCCACCCGGGGCGACAGCTTCGCCATGTGCAGCCCCTCGCCCAGGAGCCGCTCGAGGTGCTCACGCACTCGCTTGAACATGTCCGGACGCCCGCTGCGGACGAGCGCCTCCACGGTGGCCGCCGCCGTGTCGCCCCGAAACGCAAGCAGCGGCAATGTTCGCTCCAGCGCGGCCGGCGCCTGCGTGGCCAGGGCCTCAGCGGCCAGCATGCGAATCTCCCGATCAGGGCTGGTGAGCCCGTCGATCAGCGCTACGGCGTAGTCGTGACTGTCCTCCGGCGGCGGCGCCCACCTCACCGCTTGCAGCAGCGCCTCGCGCCGGACACTCGGGTTGGCATCGGTAAGGCAAGCGATCAACGGCCCCGACGCCCCCGGCACATTGGCCTTGAGCTTGGCGAAGCTGCGAATCCCTTCCCGGCGGATGCGCGGCACCTGGTCCTTGAGGGCAGCGACGACCTTTTCGTTGTCGCCCTTGAAAGAGGCAGCCCACACCGCGGCCGCGCGGTCCTCGTCATTCGTCGACGTCCAAAGGCGGTCGAGGATCTCCCCCACACGGGCCCAGGGCGGCTTGCGCCCCGCACCCGCCACGGCCGCCGAGGCAACCACCCAACCGTCCGAATCGTCCACGGCAGCCTCGAGCTGGTCGACGGCCACAATCTCCGGCGTCGCCATCTGGAACCCAAGCCTCCGCACGCGACGGTCTTCGGACGCGAGCAGCTCGGGCAGCATGCCCGCGAACGTGTCGGGCGCCAACCGCGCCAGCGCAGCCGCGGCAAACTGGCGCACCTTGTCGTCGCCCTGACGCACGAAGGCGATCAGCTCGTCAATCTCCGACTGGCTGGGTCGCCCGACCGCTCGCTGGAAATCGCTGAGGGTCATCGCGTGAGTGCGAAGTCGCGCGTAGATGGCGCTCACGTACAGGCTGCGAACACGAAACGCGGCGGCGATGAAGAGGATCGCGACCACGATCCCGATGAGCGCAAGGACCTCTTCGCTTGCGGCGATCGTGCGCTGGACGACCAGCAGGATGACGCCGCTCAGCACGGCGGCTCCGGGAAGCACCAGGTTGTCGAGCAGGAACTTGAGCTTTGGTCCGACCTGGGCCGGCACCGCGCCGCCGAGCACGCTTTCCGCCGGATCGTCGAGCCCCGTGCGGAGCCCGTTGCGGACGATGAAGAGGAACAGCGAGGTGGCCAGGACCGGGCTGACCGCAACTGCGGCGAAGCCGATCAGGGTGAAGATCGGCAAGGCGAGGATCGCGTTCTTCACGCCCAGCTTGTCCAGGACCCATGGCGCAACGAACAGGCTGACGCCGAGCTGCACCACATAGCTGGCGAGCCATGCGTTGCCGATGAGGATCGTCAGCGCCTGCAGGTTGTGGTGGGTCGAGTTCACAAATATCAGCGCGACTAGGTAGTCGCCCACGCGGCTCGCGATCTGCAACACCAGAGCGAGCAAGACGAGGGCGAGCACGAGAGGGCTACTCGTCATGTAATGGATCGCCCCCCTCAGGAGGCTCATCGCGCTCAGCCGTCCTCGGACGATGTGCTCTTGCGCGAGAAACTCGTCAGCGTCGTCGTCGAACGACGGGCGGTAGAGCGTGCGCTCCAAGCGTATCGACAGGATGACCGCCACCGTCGCGCCGAAGGTCCACACCAGCATCAGGGGCTCGATTCGGCCGCTGAGGGCGATGAGGGTTGTCGTGAAGCCGGCAAGGATGTAGCCAATGCTCGAGCCCGCCGCAATCACTGGAAAGATGCGCTTGCCCTCGAGCAGGTTGAAATGCTGGCTGGCGAAGCCCCAGAACTGGAGCATAACGAGCTCGAAACCGACCGAGTAGACGACGTACGCGGCGAACGCAACCGTCGGGCTCTCGTCGACTAAATACACGAGGAAGATCCCAAGCGCCGCCAGCCCGTTGAGGGCCAAGATCACGCGAAACGCTCGCCCAACTCCGAACCGGCGGGTCAGGGCGCCCTGAAGGGCGACCATCGGCCATACGGCCAGGGCCAAGATGATGAAGAAAAGGGGATAAGCCTCGGGCCCAGCCTTGTTCAGGAACATGGCCTGAGAGCCGTTGAACGCGGTGTACGCCCCCCAGCCGACCACGATCGCAAAGCCGGCGACCTGGAGCGTGCGAGCAAGCTCGGTCCGCCGAACGTGAAGAAACTTCGCAAGCAGCGGCACGCGCGAAATTATGTGGGTTAGGCCTTGCCTTCTCGCAACGCTGTCATCGCCTTGTCGATGTTCCTCTGCCGAGTCTCGGCCGTCTTCCCATTCGCGACGGGCAGCACCAACCGCTGCTTCTTGCTGTAGGACAACCCCTCAAACACGTTCTTGGCCTTCGCATCCTTGCCCAGCGCTTTCGCGAAGTCATCTGGCAAAGCCAGCTCGCGCGGCTCGGTATCGAGCTCGAGGTCGACATCGACCGTGTCCCCGGCCGCCACGCCGGCGTTCCTGCGGTTCTCGTTGCTCACACCAACCATGAACTTGCCGCCCATCACGGCAACGGTGCTGCGATAGGTGTAGCCCTTGATGGTGACGCGCACGGGCGGAACCTTGGTCGAGCCGAGTCCCTCGACGACCGTGGCCGGAACCTCGATCCCGGCGGCCGTCTTACCGGCGGCGAGGATCTTGGTCCGAAACCTCACGTCTGCTGAACGCTGGCGATCTTCTCCAGCGCGGCGATCCTCTCCTCGATCGGCGGGTGCGTGTCGAACAGGTGGTTGAAGAAGCTGCCGTGGTGCTCCTTCGGGTTGTCGATGCACATCGCCGCGACCGCGTGGTTGAAGTTCTTCATGGGCTGCTCGTTGGCAGCGATCTTCTTCAACGCGCTGAGGAGGCCCGCCGGGTTGCGCGTCAGCTCCACTCCACTCGCATCGGCCAGCGACTCGCGCTGGCGTGACAGTGCCATCTGCATGAGCGGTCCAACGATCACGGCGATCAGGGTGAAGACGACGCCGACCAGCAGGATGATGAGCAGGGCGCGCGAGTCCCGACTCCTGAATCGAAACGCGCCGTTCCACACGACGCTGGCGAGGAGGCCCGCCATGCCGATCATGGTGGTGACGACCAGGAGCAGCCGAACGTCGAAGTTCTTGACGTGGCTCAACTCGTGGCTCAGCACGCCCTCGAGCTCCTCGCGATTCATCATCTGGAGCAACCCCGTCGTCACCGTCACTGCGGCATGCTGTGGGTCGCGGCCCGTCGCGAATGCGTTGGGGCTCGGGTCCTCGATTATGTAGACCTTGGGCGGTGGCAGCCCATCGCCGATTGCCAGCGTCTCGACGATGTTGTAGAGCTGCGTGAACTGGCCCCGGTCAGCCTCGTGCGCCCCGGCCGCCGACAGGACGGTGGCCGAGCCAAGGTAATAGGAGTAGAGCGCCGCACAGATCCCCAGGATGCCGAGGATGATCGCGCCGCCGACCGCAGCCGTGACTCCGCCGCCGCCGAACTCGCCGATGACGAACCCGGCCAACAGCCAAACGGCGATGAACAGCACGACCACGATGATGCTGTTGCGCTTGTTGCGCGCGATCTGGTGGTACATCAGCCTCTGATCCTACGAGGACGAGCGGTTGCTTTTGGTGACCGAGCCCCGGACCGATGCAGCCACCCACCGCCCCCAGATCTGCGCCCATACCAGGCCATTGCCGAAAGCTGACACATCTTTGGAGTGGTGCTTGAAGTGGTAGGTCCACATCGCCCGGTGGCGCTGGTAGTTCGCCTCACCGCGCGCCTTCGACGCGGCGCTCCTCAGCTGGTGCTTCGCATTGGCGGTCGGCAGGTAGAAAATCTTCCAGCCACCGAGCTTCAGCCGGTAACAGAGATCGACGTCCTCGCCGAACATGAAGTAGCGCGGATCGAAGAATCCGACACGATTGACGGCCGCCATCCGGAGCATCAGGCAATCCGCGCTCCCCGCGTCCATCTCATGCATGTCGGATTCGTCGAGGTGCCCCATGTTGTGGCGCCCGAACCGTGGGCTCTTTGGAAACAGCCGGCTGAGCCCGACCGTGCGATAGAAGAGAGTGCGCGGGACAGGGAAGGCCCGACGCGAGTCCGGGTCTCGCTTGCCATCCGGCATCAGGAGGCGCGGACCGACGGCGCCTGCGTTGGCGTGGGTGAGCAGGAAGTCGGCGAGCCGGCCGGCCGTCTGCGTGTCGACGACGACGTCGGGATCCAGCAGCAGGGTGAACCTCCCCTGGCAGCGCTCCAGGCCGATATTGGCGGCCCGGCCGTAGCCGAGGTTCTTTGGCTCCACCAGGACGATGGCGTTGGGGAACTCGGCAGTGACCGCCGCGGCGGAACCATCGGTAGACCCGTTGTCGACCACAACCGCCTCGACGGGTATTTCAGCTGTCGCGTAGAAGGCGCGCAGGCACTGGAGAAGCAGCTCCTTGTCGTTATGGCTCACGACCAAGGCCGAGACCATGGGCTTCGACTGTTCGGGCATCGCTGACGAATTATCACCGCCGAGAGGCCCCAGGGGCGTCGGATAGAATGCCGAGGACTGTGCAGACCGGCGTACCACGGGGTCTCGGCCAGCGCCTGGCCCAGATTCGCGAGAGCCGGTTGGTCCGGCAGAACCTCACTCTGTTTGCCGGCGGCCTGGTCGCCGGGATCGGCGGTTTCGTGTACCACGCCATCGCCGGCCGCGTGTTGGGTCCGGCCACGTACGGCCAGGTTGCGTTCCTCATCGCGGTGTACTCGGTGGGCACCGCCCCCGCACTGATCCTCATCGTCGTGCTGGCCCGCTACACAGCGACGCTCATCGCGCGGGGAGATGCGGGCGTGCGGTCTCTGATGACCCGAACCATCCGCCTGGTGGCCATCCCTGGGCTCGCGGCCGTGCTCGTCACCACACTTATCGCGCGCCCCGTCGCCGAGTTCGAGCATCTTGGCTCGGCGCTGCCCGTGCTGATCCTTGGCTTCTCGATCGCCCTGGTTTGGCAGGTGGCTATTCCACGCGGGATCCTGCAGGGGCTGCAGCGATTCACTTCCCTATCGCTGAACCTCGGCCTCGAGCTCGTCATCCGCACCACGGTTGTGTTCGGCTTGCTGACCGCCGGCTACGCAGTGTCGGGCGCCATGGCCGCGGTCTTCATGGGCCTGGCGTTCTGCTTCGGCCTGGGTCTCTTCTCGCTGCGCGATCACTTCGGGAAGAGCGGGACGCGCGTGCCTTTGAGGGCGATGTTCGGCTTCTCGCTGACCGCCGCGGCCGGAATCATCGGCATTCAGGTGCTCTACAACCAGGACGTGATCCTCGCCGAGCACTACCTGAGCGGGCATGCGGGCGGGATCTACGGGGGGCTCAACAAGATTGGGACGATCCTGTTCTTCCTCACCTTGAGCGTCAGCCAGGTGCTGTTCCCCAGGGTGGTGGAGGCCGTCGCCAAGGAGGAACACCCTGGGCGCATCCTGGCCCAGTCCGCGGGCATCCTCACCGCGCTTGGGGCGGCGGCGCTGCTCGTGTTCGCCGTGGTGCCCGGGCTCGTGGTGGGAGTTTTGTTCGGACCCCAGTTCCGCGACGCCACTCCTTACGTGCTCCCGGTCGGGGTGATCGGCCTGGCGCTATCGCTGGACAACCTGCTCGTGCAGTTCTTCATGGCGGTGCATGACAAGACTTTCGTGCCGATCCTGGCCGCCGCCTGCATCGCTGAAGCGACGCTGATCGTGCTGTTCCATGCCGGCGTCGGGCAGGTCGTGGGAGATGTGCTCGCCGCGCTGTTGGCGCTGCTGTTGCTGCTGAGCATCAGGTGCTACCTGCTCCTGCCGCACCTACACGCGGAGAGCCTGGGGGACGCGCATGTCGCGGTATGAAAATTAAGTCCCGCCTGCCCTTGCGAGCCTGCGGGACTTAATAAACGCTCGGCAACGACCTACTCTCCCACCGGGTTACCCCGACAGTACCATCGGCGCTGGAGGGCTTAACTACCGTGTTCGGAATGGGAACGGGTGTTTCCCCTCCGCCGTAATCACCGAACTCAGCAATTGTACGGAAACGCCAGAAGCAAGGCCCAGAAAGTCACGGTGGTGCGGTATTCACGAGGGGGAAGCACATGAACATCCGGCGGCTCTGGCCAGCGCCGACTTTGGCATGCTGTGGCTCGGCCAGGGAATCAGCGCGCTGGGCAGCTCGATCAGCGATCTCGCGTTGCCAACCCTGGCAGTGCTCACACTTCACGCGGGCCCCTTCGAGGTCGGCCTCCTGGTCGCCCTCCAGAAAGTTCCCTTTCCTTTCGTCTCACTGTTGGCCGGGGTTTTCGTCGACCGCCTTCCGAAGC
Organism: Candidatus Dormiibacterota bacterium; assembly: GCA_003151665.1. Next base: position 11,484 of record PLYD01000247.1, on the reverse strand, counting down.
GGGCCGTCCTCATCGTCTGCGACCTCGGGCGCGCCGCGGTGCTTGGCGCGATCCCGCTGGCGGCAGTCTTCGGCCACCTGGGCCTAGGCCTCCTCTACGGAGCGGCCTTGGCCAAGGGTGGGCTGACCGTGTTCTTCGACCTCGCCTACCTTTCGTATGGCCCGATCCTCGTCGGCCGTGAGGACCTCTCCGCGGCCAACACCCGCCTCGACATGAACTTCGTAGTCGGCAACGTCGCCGGACCTGGCATCGCCGGTCTCCTGGTCCAGGCGATTGGCGCCGCCAGAACAGTGGCCCTGGATGCTGCCTCCTTCCTCGTCTCAGTCGTGACTCTGCTGGCCATCCGGCACAAAGAGCCGCCCTCCGAGAAGCAGCCGGGCCGGAGCGTGCGCGTCGAGCTGGCAGCGGGTCTTCGTTACGTGCTCGGCAACGTGATCCTGCGGGCGCAGTTCTTGACCATGACCCTGGCTCTGTTCGGTGCCAGCTTCATCGACGGGATCATCTACCCGTACGCGTACCGCGATCTTCACCTCACTCCTGGCGAGCTCGGTCTGGCATTCACCATCGGCGGCCTGGCCGGGTTCCCCGGCGTCTGGCTGGGACCGCGCCTGGTGCGCGCGATCGGTGTCGGCCCGGCGCTGGTCATCGGCTTCTTGGCCATACCGGTCGAGATGTTTGTCTTCCCGATTGCGGGCTTCCTCCCAGCCGTGCCCTTCCTCGCCGGGCTTTTATTCGTCAGCACCTTCTTCGGCGCCGGAGCCGACCTGAACCAGCTCACCCTGCGTCAGACATTGACCCCGGACCCATACCTGGGCCGGATGAACTCGATCTACCGAACCTTGGTCTGGGGCGCGCTCCCATTGGGAAACTTTCTGGGTGGGGCGCTCGCCTCAGCCGTCGGCATCGTCGAAACCTTCTGGATCGGCGGTCTCATAGCCCTGCTGGGATGCGTCGCGATGTGGCTTAGCCCGGTCGGCCGCCTACGCCAGATTCCAGTTGCCGACAGCTGACCGCCGACCGACGTAAGGCTGCGCCCTACCTGGTGCGGCGGCGCCGGGCGCGGAGGCTCTTGATCTTTCGGGCCTCCGACGGTGGCACATAGTGCGCGCGGCGTCGCATCTCGCGCACGAGCCCCTGCTCCTGCACCTTGCGACGGAAATCCCGAAGGGCCTGTTCGAACTCCCCGGGATCCTTGACGACTATTCGCACAGCCGGACAAGGATACCGGTTAGCAGCAGGGCGTTGCCTACTCCAGCACGTCCGGCCGCACAGCGCGACCGATCGCGATGACCACGAAAAGCACCGCCCAGACCCCGATCACGATTAGCGCATGCCGCCCATCAACCGGGTTGAGGGGAGGCGCGAACGCTGCCCGCCCAAGGTGATCCGGCTCGATCACGTTCAGCACGATGTTGAGATTTGGCCCCAGCAGGTACTCGGTGATGTTCGTCCAGGGTGAGTCGTGCCTGGTCGCCCGAGCCGCGAGAGCCATAATCCCGACCAGGAAGTTGTCAACCGGAAAGAAGGCCAACGAGGCAGCCATGGCGAAGGCAAGGGAGCGGCCCAACCCGGCAGCGGCTGCGGCCAGCAGAATGACGACCCCAATACTGATCCCCTGGACCAGGAGCCAGTAGCCGAAGTCCTGCTTCAAGCCCGCGTCGAGGGTGTTAAGCCCTGCCAAGCCTCCCGTCCAGGTGGCGTACAGCGCAGCTACTATCGCGCCGACGACGAGCAAATACCCCACGAGCAGGCCAATCCCGACGATGACCAGAAGCACGAGCTTCGCCAGCAGCAGCTGGAGCCGGCCCACCCCTCGCGCGTAGGCGACGCGGACCGTGCCGGACGAATACTCCATCGCGATCAAGCGAGACCCAACTATCAGAAGCACGATCCCCGACCCGATCTGGAAGATGGTGCCGTACACGTCGAGCATCTGGCGGACGAACACGCTCGGGTCGGTTCGCGCTGTGTCGGGAAGATTCCCCACCGTGTTGATCCCGACCACCGAGATCCCCAGCAGCACAAAACCGGCGGCGATCATCAGCCAGAAGCTCAGCTGGTGCGACACCTTGATCGCCTCGGCACGAACCGCCCCAAAGAAGCTCGGTCGCCTCATGAGTCCCCTGTCAGGCTGAGGAAGATGTCCTCCAGGTCACGCTGGCGCTCTCCGACAGAGTCGGGCTGGTGGCCGTTCTGGACCAGGAAAGCGATGAGATCACGACCTCGACCCTGGGGGGCGCGAGTGATGACCAGGCCGTGCTCGACGCGGGCTTCTTGCCCCCAAGGCTGTAGGCGCAGCGCGACAACCAGCGCGTCCGGCGAATCGACCTTGATCTCGAACTCGCCTGGCGAGTCGAGCAGCTCGTGCACCGGCGCCAAGCGGATGAGCTTGCCGTGGTTGATGATCGCAACGCGCGTGCAGATCTGCTGCACCTCGCTGAGGACGTGGCTGGAGATGAACACGGTCTTTCCCTCTGCGGCAAGGCTGCGCAGCAGGTCGCGCATCTCAACGATGCCCGCCGGGTCCAACCCGTTGGCCGGCTCGTCGAGGATGAGAAGGTCGGGGTTGTTGAGCAGCGCGACGCCGAGACCGAGCCTCTGCTTCATGCCCATCGAATAGGTCTTCACCTTGTCCTTGTCGCGCCCGGTCAGCGAGATGATCTCGAGCACCTCGTCGATCCGCTTCTCCGGCACGCCTCCGAGAAGATCGCCGAACACGCGAAGGTTGTTACGGCCCGACAGATAGCCATACAGGGCGGGAGATTCGACCAACGCTCCAACGCGAGGCAGGACCTTGGAGCGGTTGTGGCGGACCTCGGCGCCGAGAATCTCCACAGTTCCGTTGGTCGGGGCGATGAGGCCGAGCGCCATGCGGATCGTGGTCGTCTTGCCCGCGCCGTTGGGGCCGAGAAAGCCAAACAGCTCGCCGCGGTCGACCTGGAGGTCGAGACGGTCTACCGCCAACCGCTTGCCATAGGCCTTGGACAGGCCGATGGCGCGAAATGCGGGTTGGGCGCCGATCATCCCTGACTAAGCACCGCGCTCGCGGCTTTTGTGACGCTGGTGAAAACGAAGTGCGGCGGCGTCAACTCGAGGACGTCGCCGCACTTCGCTTCTTGCTGAACTGGTTACGGATTGACTCCCGCCAGCGTCACCGTCGTCGTGTGCGAGCCGTTCTGGTCGGTCCAGGTGACCGAGACGGCGTCGCCCGCCTTGTGCGAGCGGATCGCGGTGCCAAGCGACGCGCTCGAGGTGATCGAGGTGCCGCCGACCTTGCTGATAATCGCGCCGGGCGAGATACCCGCCGACTCGGCAGGCGAACCAGGCTGCACGGTCACGACCTGCGCACCGCCGGCGGTCGAGTCGCGGACCGAGACACCCATGAAGCCGACCTGGCCGTAGACGATGTCCGAGGCCGCCTGGCCAGAGCGGATCCGGTTGACATAGGAGATCGCGGTGTCAGTCGGGATCGAGTAGTTGGTGGTGGAGGTCTGCGAGCGGAAGCCCTGCACGTCGCCGGCCGTTATCATGCCCACGACCTGACCCGACGAGTTGACGATCGCTCCGCCTGAGTCGCCTGGCTGGATGGCCGCGTCGCTCTGGATCATGCCCGAGAGCTGCTCAGAGTTGCCGCCACCCTCGCTTGCGGTGATGGTCTGGTCGAGCGCGGTGACGTTGCCGCTCGTAACGCTCGGAGCGCCGCCTAGGCCGAGGGCGTTGCCGATCGCGACGATCGCATCGCCGACTTTCACATTGGACGAGGCCGCGATGGTCACAGTCGGGAGACCGGTCACGCCCTCAATCTGAATGAGCGCGACGTCACGGGCAGGCGCGACGCCGATGACGTGCGCGTGGAAGTTGCCGGTTCGGCCGGCGATGACGACGCTGATGCTCGTCGAACCATCGACGACGTGGTTGTTGGTGAGCACCTCGCCGTCCGGGGTGAGGATCTGGCCGGTGCCCGACGCCTGCCCCGAGGTCGTGACCGTGTTGATGTCGACAATCGCGGGTGCGACAAGGGCGGCGATCGCGTTGGCGTCGAGGCTGCCGCCGTTGTTCGGGGCCGTGGTGGGGCTGGCAATCGCAATCGGAGACGTGACGACGGCCGACGGATGGCGGAAGACGCTGGCGAGGCCCCAGCCGACTCCGATGCCGCTACCGCCGGCGGCTATGGCCGCTACCAGGAACGCGACAACGATCCAGCGACCGATGTGCGGCTGCGAGCTAGGGGGCGGCGGGGGCGGTGGCACCCAATAGGTAGCCTGGGTCGGCGGGGGTTCCGCGCGCGGCGCCAGGGGTTCTGCCGGATCCGGATACTGCTGCGACATGAGATTCACCTCCGCATCGTGCGCCATTGGATTTCTAGACCACACGATGCCTTCGTAACCTTTGAGCTTGCTGGACGGATTCTTACGGTTTGCTGAGAAAGGCGTCGAACATGTCGCCCGGCCAGGCTCGTCTCATATTCACACTGGCCGCCGAAGTTAGCTCGTGGTGGCTGGGATATGCAGCACGACCATGCGGGTGGTCGCCCAGCTTGCGTTGTACTGGGCCAGAGTCCAGTACGCGTGGTAGCGATTGTTGGTATGAGCATCGACCAGATCCCACGAAGTGCCATCGTTGGCGACGACGATTGCCTCGTGGTCGTAAACGCCGTCGTTGTTGAAGTCATACAGGACGATGTCGCCCTGGGTGGCGTTATCCGCGACCCTCTGCCCGGGCGCGACGCCGTAGTACGACGCGACCTGGGTGACGCCCGGCAGATGCTGGAGCGCGAAGATGCTGTTGTCCTGGGCATTGACCCACGGCAGGGCGTAGGTCCAGCGGCGCTTCTTTTGCACCATGTACCAGGCGGCATCACCGCTGTACGTGGGCGAAAGGCGCATCGCGATGCCGCCCGCGTGGAGCGCCTGCGATACGAAGTTCGTGCAGTCTCCGCCACTGGTCGCGAAGGAAGGCCACGCGCGGTTGTAGGTCTGCCAGTAGGTGTCGGCATAGGCCGCCGCTGCGGCTCCGTTGTAGCCCGACGCTGCGAAACCGGTTGCGGGCGCCGAGACCGCAAACAGCGCAGCTACGACCGCGGCGATCAGCAGGGATTTTCGGACCATTGCATTCTCCTTTGACCGCAGAGGGCCACTGGGCTTCCGCTGCAATCCTGGACCTCAGATTGTTACACGCATGGTCCCGCCATGGGGCACCCGGCCGATCCAACATCAGCGGCGGTAGTCCTGAGGGAGCAGCCCACTGCCCACCGCTATGAAGTAGAAGGCTACCGGAACAAAGGTCGCCCCAATCGAGGCCATGACCTTCGTCGGGAACCGCCACGCAGTACGCCAGATGAACCACAACCCAAGGGGATAACAGGTCAAGAAGCTGATGACGAAGTACGCGACGCTGGTTCCACCGTACTGCCAGTACTTGTAGACGCGCTCTTCCTTGCTGTGCTGGATATAACGGCCTGCCTTGCGCCAATCGAGCTCGGGGGGCGGCGGGATCACAGGGACCGCCGCGTATGCCGCCGCCTCTTGCTTGTCTTTGACGATCCGCTCGACCTCTGACGCGGCCACCCACGAAGGCATCTCGATTGGGGCAACTGGTGCGGCGGGCGCTGGTGCGGCTACGTAGAGAGGGGCGATGGGCATCGCTGTGCGCTTGCTCCTGAAGCGCTTCCAATCCTTCCCGTCGAAGCGCCACTTGCCGTCGGGCGATATCGCGTCCTGCCGCGCGCGGCCGTCCCAGAACCAGTTCGAGTCCGGTGACCAACCGGCGGGTGTCAGCTGAACCATTGCAAAGCGCCTCCTGGGCTGTCGAGGTCAGAACGGTTTGAAGACCATTAGTAAGGAAGAGGGCCAGAGGCTGGCCATGTTGCGGGCAGCCTGCGCGCAAGGCCCCGAGGTCGCAAGCCTTTTGGGGCTGGGCGTCTACCGCCGCACATCCGGGGCTAGAGTGAGCCGATGTACAAAGTCGAGATCGCTTTTGGTCGCGGCCTGCGGATGGACCTCAAGAGCAAAGACATCGTCCTGGTCGTGTCCAACGAGCACGGCAAGATGGGCGAGCTGCGGATCAGCCGAGGCTCTGTCGACTGGTGGCCCAAGCGAAACAGGGCAACGCCAACAACACTTAGATGGGAGCGGTTCGCAGAGGTGATGGAAAACCCAGACCTCCCAAGAAGGCGAAAAGTCCGGCGCCCGGTGAAAGCCAAGCGCGCGTCGTAAACCGGCCTGACGGCCGGCTAAGGGGTCGGGTTAAGCCAGGAATAGATCTTTTGGACGCGGTAGCGGGAGCGCAATAGATCCACCGTCGCCGGGTCTCCCGCCGCGACGAGGATAAACAGGCCGGCATCGTCAAAGCCGTTCCCCATCACGAGAATGCCTCGCGCCTGGAGATCGGGAAGGTCGGCCATCAAAACCTGCTGGTCCCGAAAGCCGGCCGGGGTGGTCGAGCCGGCCACCATCTGGGCGACCGCCGGAGGTTTGCTTGCCGACCAGACTTCAATTGGGCTGGTGGCGGTCGCGGAATGCACCGGCGGAAGGCTCAAGGCGAGCGAGGTGCCACTCCACGTTCCGATCAGTCGCATCGTTGGAGTGAGATAAGCGCCTCTGGTCATCGCTACCTGGTCGAACGGGAGGCGCGCGTTGCCGAGCCCGGAAATCGGAACACCTGAGCAGTCACCCGGGAAGGACAGGTTGATCAAGTAGCAAGCCGTGGCGGTGCCATCGGGATAGGACTCCAGAATGGCTGAGACCGTGTAGCCGGCCGACGCGGCGTGAGGGGCGGTGATCGCCGCGGCGGGCGGGACCTTGGCTGTAGTGCCACTGCAGCCGGCCAGGACGATCGCTATTGCAACGCTGAAGACGCTAGACGACCGCATAGCGACACTAGCTTGCGCTGGATCCGCCGCGACTCGACGGCTACCGCTTAAGAGGCTTGCGCCGGCTCCAGCTCTCTGGTTTCCTCTTCGACCTCGTCTTCGCTCTGGGAGACCGGCGATCCCTCGCCCAGTTGCGTCCCCGGCCTCTTCTTCGCCGCCAGCAACGGCACGGTCGGCATGAAGAGCGAGACCACGAGCGAGATGAGGATCGCGACGGTGCCGATGAGGAACATCTCATGCAGCGTCAGCGCAAGGCCCGCCTTCACGGCCACGATCACCTGGTCGAACACAGGTTGTGCCGCCGCGGGCAATGCCGCGCGCGCAGCTGCAAGGGTGGCGGGATTGAAGATCTGCTGCGCGCTCTGGCCGCCAATCTTGAAAGCGCTCGTGGCGGACGCCGGCAGGTTGAGGGCAGCGACCTGGCTCTGGATGTTCGGACCCAGCCGGCTGGCCAGGATCGAACCGAAGATCGCGGTCGCGATCGTGCCACCGACGTTGCGGAAGAACTGGATGTTGCTCGTCACGACACCGAGGAACTTGCGGTCGACCGCGCTCTGTACCGCCTGGATGTAGAGGGGCATCGTCACGCCGAGGCCGATGCCGACGAACACCAGCGAGGCGGTGACCTGGAGCTGGGTCGAGTGAACCGTGATTTCAGAAAGCAGGTACATCCCCATGGCCGTGACGGCCGCGCCGACGGTGCCCAGGTACTGGTAGCGCTTGATGCGAACCATGAGCTGGCCGGTGAGGACGCTGGCACCGATCAGTCCGAACATCAGCGGCGTGATCAACGCCCCGGAGTTGGTGGCGCTGATGCCAAGGACGCCCTGGTAGATCAGCGGCACGAAGATGATCGTGCCGAACATCCCGAAGGACATGATGAATCCGATCAGGATCGACACCGCGTAGGCGCGGTTCCGGAAGAGGTGAATCGGGACGATCGGCTCCTTCTCGCGCAGCTCAACCCAGATGAAGATGAGGAGGACCACGATGCCACCGATCAGCGGCACCAGGGTCTGCCAGCTGGTCCATCCGTAGGTGGTTGTGCTGGAAAGGGCGATCAGGATCGGGGTCAGGCCGAGCGCCAGAAGGCCGGCGCCGGCGAAGTCGATGTTGCGCCACGAGGCCTTGGTCCGAACGAAGGGCAGGAACATCGCGAGCAGCGCGATGCCAAGCACGCCGACGGGGAGGTTCACGTAGAACACCCAGCGCCAGCCCCAGTTGTCGGTGATGAAGCCGCCCGCCGTCGGGCCGATGATCGACGCGAGGCCGAACACGCCACCAAAGACGCCCTGCATTCGGGCCCTGGTCTGCGGGGTGAAGATGTCGGCGAGAACGGTGAAGACCGAGGCGAACAGCACGCCGCCGAAGAGGCCTTGCGCACCGCGGAAGAGGATCAGCTCCGTCATGTTTTGGCTGAGTCCGCAAAGCCAGCTCATCGCCATGAAACCGGCCATGCCGGCGATGATGAAAGGCTTGCGGCCGAACAGGTCGCCCAGCTTGCCCGCGATCGGGACCGTGATGGTGGAGGTGAGCAGGTACGCGGTGGTGACCCAGGCGTAGCGGTCGAAGCCGTTGAGCTCGGCGATGATCCTCGGCATCGCGGTGCCGACGATGGTCTGGTCGAGCGCGGCCAGAAGCAACGCCAGCATGACGCCAACGGTGACGAGGATCAATCGGCGACGCGGCATCTCCAACATTTCGGTCATACCTTTTCGAGCTCCTTGCTTGCAGTTAGATTGCGGACTAATTTCAGACAGAGGTGGCGGAGCTCCTTCAGCTCGTCGTTGGTGAACCCTGCAACCAGGCCACTGCTCTGGTCAGCCATTTGCTCCTTGACGGCGGCCATCTTTTGCTTGGCGGCCGGTGTGAGGCGCACGCGGGTCGCGCGGCGGTCCTCGGGGTCGGGAAAGCGCTCGATGAGGCCGTCTGCCTCGAGGTGGTCGACCAGGCCGGTGATGTTGCGCGGGCTGACGTCGAGCTCCTCGGCGAGGTCGCCCAGCGTCATCGATTCTTTGTGGCGCAGGCGCCAGAGGACGCCCATCCGCCCCTCGCTCAGGCCGTGGTGCTCGAGCCAGCGGTCCATGGCGGTGTGGAGGGCATGAGAGGCGGTCCGCAGGGCGGCGAGGGCCTCCGTGGAGTCGGCCTCGTCAGCGGGTACGTCCTGCTTCATGCGATCGCGAACTCGGCGGTCATAGAAACAGCCGGTCGCGTCGGTCTCGATAAAGGGCTCGTGCATCTCTGAAGTACTTCAATATTACCTACTTCACGAATATTCCAAACGAGTCCTCCCCGCTCGCCGGGGAGGTGGCCCGAAGGGCCGGAGGGGATGTCCAGGTAGGCACCGCCCCCGTGAATCAAACCCTCCCAGGCCGAGTTGTAGAAGTTGTGAACAACAAAGCCACCCTTACCCCCGACATCAGCAAAGCCCTCTCCCACGGCGGCGTGATTGACATCACGACGTCCGGCGCCAAGTCCGGCACGCCCCGTCGAATCGAGATCGTGTTCCACAAAATCGACGGCCGGACCTATATCAGCGGCATGCCCGGATTCCCCCGCGGTTGGCTGGCCAATCTCAAGAAGGACCCCTACTTCACCTTCCACTTGAAGGGCCCTGTGAACGCCGACCTCCCGGCCACCGCCCGGGTCATCAGCGAGGACGCGGAGCGGCGCCAGGTCCTCCCCCACATCGCCAAGATCTGGAAGCGCAAGGACCTGGAAAACATGGTCGGGACGAGCCCCCTGATCGAGGTGACTTTCTAAGGAGCCAGCCGAAGGCCAAGCGACCGCTTAAGGCGGCGTTCTGCCGCCCCCTTCGGGAGTATCGTGGCGCCGGAAAGGACGTGGAGGGCCAAAACCCCGCCGAGCCAGGGACCACCGGAGACGTAACGAGCGGTGAGGCACAGCCCGCCGTCGAGGCGCCGCAGCCGGTCGTCGACCCGCAGCCCGCCTACTCCCCACCCCCCGCATACGCGGCCCCCGAATACGCGCCCTACCCGGTAGCTTCCCCACCGGCCAAGCCGCGCCAGACCGGCCGGCTGCTCCTGATCATCGGCCTCATCGTGGTGCTGCTCCTGGCGGCAGGCGGCGTGGGCGCCGTGCTTGCCAATGCATCGCTAGCCAGCACCTACAGCGCTGATAGGACCGTGACCGACTACTTCGCCGCCCAGAAGAGCGGCAACACCGCCTACATGATCGCCAACGCCAACTACCTCAAAGGCGACGGCTCCTACAGCCAGTACTTCAACGAGGGCGGTCTGAGCGCGATGCTGGCGATCCCGCAGAACACCGACCTCCAGGACGTCAAGGTCGCGTCGACGACCATCGTCGATACCAACACCAGCACGGTCAACGTGACGATGACCTGGGCGGGGCATCACGTGGTGCAGGCTTTCACGGTTCACCGCGACCTCGCGCGCGTCCGTTACAACTTCTACAACTCCTGGCGCGTCGACATCCCGTTCGCCTCGATCAACCTGACGCTGCCCAACCAGCCAGGCAGCATCGCAGTCGATGGCCTGACGCTGCCCCAGGGCGCCCTCAAGGACATCCAGGTGATCCAGGGCTTCCACAAGGTGGCGATGGACGCCACCGATCTCTATGACAAGGCTTCGCTGGACGCGGACACCATCGTGGCCGGAACTGCTGTCGTCTTTCCGAGCACGATCAGCGCGAAGGCGGTGGCAGCCGCCAAGACAGCCATCAAGGACGCGTTCAACCTCTGCGTCAAAGCGACGAACGCCGCCGAGTTCTGCCTGGGTCATACCTACGACGCGCCTAACAAACCGGGCTTCATCTACTTCATCACCATGCCCGGCTACGGTGACGTGTACTACACGAGGTACGTCTACACGCTCACAAGCGACCCGACCAAGAACATGAAGCTGGTGGTCAACTCCGACGCGGGAAAGGTGGCCGCCAGCGGCACGTGCGCCTATACCTTCACGGTCGACGGCAGCAAGAAGTACTACCTCAAAGGAACATGGACGGCGGCGCTCACGACCTCTGGTGGCTCGTTCGGCTACAACCTCATCTACGACTGCCTGAAGTCGAAGGCCTAGGCCCCCGCCGCTAGACGGTCGCGGTCGCGGTGCCTTTGAGGAGCCTCTCGGCCTGCTCGGCCAGCTCCGCGACGATCTCTGCCGCGGGCTGCACGCCCCGCACCTCGCCCACCGACTGCCCGGCGTAGCACGCCATCGCGCCGATGTTGCCGGTGAAGCCTTTGAAGGGGACGATGCCGCGGAACTTGGCGATGGGTTCGCCGTTCAGCTCAGCGACAAACGAACCGTCGAAGGCCTCGGCGGCGTCGAGCGCCGACCTCAGAACGCCATGGGTTGAAGGACACAACGGGCACTCGACCTCGAATCGGTTGGTGCGAATGCTGTCCTCGGCCTGCGCGGAGATGATCGCCCTCACGTAGTCGGGATGCGCGTTGGACTCGGCGGCCGCGATGAACCGAGTGCCCATGCGCACGCCCGCAGCGCCCGATGCCAGCACCGCGGCGACGCCGCGCCCACTGCCGATGCCACCCGCGCCCAGCACAGGAATCGAAACCTTGTCCAGCACCTGCGCCAGCAGCGGCATCAGACCCAGCGTGCCCCGAATGTGGCCGC
>PLYD01000291.1 GCA_003151665.1 Candidatus Dormiibacterota bacterium | reverse complement strand
GGTGCTGCCAGACGAACCAGCTGAGCAGCGTCACGCCGAGCAACCCGACAACGGCCGTCCGGTAACCCCAGAGCGGCTTTCGCGCGAAGTGAGGCAGCAGCTCAAGGATGATGCCGAACGCGGGCAGGATGAAAATGTAGACCTCGGGGTGGCCGAAGANNGAACCAGAACAGGTTCTCCCAGAGGTAGGGGCTGCCGCCGGCGGACGAGATGAAGAACGTGGTGTTCAACGTCCTGTCGAATCCCTGCATGATCAGGGCGGCAGCGAGAATCGGCGCGGCAAAGGTGCCGAGGATGGACGCGGAGAAGACGCCCCACACGAAGATGGGGAGGCGGGTCCAGGTCATGCCTGGCGCGCGGAGCCGGATGACCGTGGTCAGCATGTTGACGCCGGAGACGACCAGCGCCAGGCCGATCAAGGTGAAGCCGACGATGTAGCTGTCGAAGCCCTGGTCCGCCTGCTCGGAGAGTGGCGTGTAGCCGGTCCAGCCGGTCTGGAAGCCGCCGAAGATTGGCGCGGCAAGCAGGATCACGATCGCGGGAGGCACCAGCCAGAAGGACAATGCTTCGAGGCGCGGGAAAGCCATCCGGTTCGTCCCGATCATGAGCGGGACGAAGAAGTTGCCGAACGGCCCCACGATGGCTGCGCTCGCGACGAAAATCATCATCACGCTGTGCATGCTGACCAGGGTCAGGTACTTGTCCGGAGCGACGATCGGCGGGTCGGGCACGAGCAGGCTCGTCCGAATCAGCATGGCCCCGATGCCGCCAAACAGCATCGCCATGAGCATCGCGACCAGGTACTGGACGCCGATCACCTTGTGATCGAGGCTGAGGTTGAAGTATCTCCAGGCTCCCGTGTGATCGTCGCCGGCAGGCTGCGGCGTCACGCGCCAGCCGAACAGGCGCGCCAGGGGATAGTTGGCGAAGCCGACGCCGACCAGGAACATGATCGACGCGAAGCTGTATCCGAGCAGCACGCCTGTGTTCTGGGCGTCGTTGAGCAAGAAGCTGTTTCCCAGCTGTTCGCCGACCCAATAGCCGAAAACCGCGAGCACGATGCCCGTGAGGATGTTGGTCGGGATGACGACCCTGCGTTCGCTGCTTTGAATGATTGACGGACCGTCGACGACAGGAGCGATTGCCATGTCAGGACCCCTTGACTGGAGGGTGGGGGAAGTAGATAGGTGAGTACGGCGGCAGGCTGACACCGGCGTCGTCCTTCTGCACCTGGGCGATCCAGGTCGCGAAATCAGCCTGCGACACCACCTGGCCGTTCGGATCGGCCATGTGGCCATGCCAGATGCCACAAAGCTCCGCGCACCTGACCTCGAACGAGCCGGTATTAACGGTGCTCACGTAGGTGATGTTGTCGACACCAGGGTTGGCGTCGGCTTTGACTCCGAGCTGGTAGGCCCAGAACGAGTGAAGGACGTCAGTGGAGGTCACGTGGAACTCGATGTTGGTGTCGACGGGCAGCATCAGGTGCGCCGACTCGACCCCTCCAAAATCCGGGTATCGGTATGTGAACCACCATTGCTGTCCGATCACCTGGACCTGCAGCCGGTGGCCCGAAGCCGTGCCGGCCGAACCCACAGTGCCCAATGTCGCCTGGCTCGATGCGAAGGTTGTCGCGGCAGCCGAGTTCGAGAGGCCGTTGATGCCGATGACTGCCAGGAACAAGACGATCACCGCCGTAATCGCGACCCATGCCACCTGCAGGCGGAAGTTTCCATGGTTGGGCGGTCCGTCTTCGAGCACTGCGCCTGTCTGGCGAAACGCGAAGGCGGAGTAGAGGATGAAGAGCACCACCCCGATGAAAACTGGAGTCGAGATGACGAGCATGAGGTCAAGGAGCGAAGTCTCGTCCACGGATTGAGTCGTCTGGTCGCCAGGCGGTAGATGTACCTGCAGGGCGATAAAGACGCCGATGACGCTGAGCACAGCCCAAGCCACCAGGAGCCGGAGCGCGTGTGTGCGGTCAGTGCGGTTCAACGGCTACTGGACGACCAGCAGGCCTGACATGTAACCGAATGTCGACATTGCGTTCCCATTCCCGTAGATGCTCCCGGCACCGCATGGCACGAAGCACTGCCAGCGAAAGACGCCCGCCTTCCCGGTCTTGAAGGAGAAGGTGATCTCGTTGTGGCTACCCGCCGGCGCGGCGTCGGCGATGCCCTGCAGCGGCACGAACACGCCGAGGTCAGGGATGCCGAAGCTGTGAGCGAGAGTGGTGGGGTCGATGACGGAAAAGTCTCCAGCCTGGGGGGCCCCCGTGTCATCGAAGTAGCTCATGTGGAAACTCCCGCCGATGATCCCCTGTGCCTTGGACCAGTAAGAATTGCGAAGGCCCGAGGCTCCGTCCTCCTGGTCGATCGAGATCGTGACCACGGAGTTGGCGGGGACCTTGAATATCGTGGTCGGCAGGTAGCTGACCCAGTCGGGGTGCGGATCGTTCGGCCGGGGAAATGCGATGGCGTCCTGCACCGCCGCGACCGTCTCGAGGTGGATCGACACTCCAGTGCCCACAGTCGTCGGCTGCGCCGTCAGGGTCGGCGGAAAGTGGAAGACGAAGGTGACGAGAAAACCGGTCAGTAGGGCCAAGAGCGCCGCCAACCCGAGCACCACGATGGCCAGGCGGCCACCGACTCTAGGCGTACGGTCAACTACCACTTCGGCGGGAACATATCAGTCCAGCGAATACTTGTAAATGGGCAAAATTTTGCGCACTTGCCCGAAATTGCCCGAATTTCGCGACGCGGCGGCAGGCGCCGGTCAGCTCTTCGCCAACAGCCTTATGTCGTTTTCGAGCCAGGTGGGATCCGGCACGTCGGCAAACTCGACACGTAAACTCCCCCGCCGGTCGAGCAGGTAGATGACCGCGCTGTGAGCGAGATTGCCCGCTGTCGGCTGGACCGTGATTCCATAGTCAGCCCACACCCCGGCCAGCTGCGATTTGGTGCCGTTGAGCCAGGCATATGGCTGTCTCAATCCGTGCGCCGCGGCGAAGGTGCTGATTGCGGCGGGCGTGTCTACTTCCGGGTGGACGGTGACCACTACCAGGGTGAGCGGGACGCCTGCGCCGAGGTCCGCTTGGACGCCGCCCAGTAGGCTCGCCTGGAGCTTGCAGAGAGACGTGCACTGAGTGTCGAGGAACGTGAGCGCCACGACCCTCCCCTTCAGCTGGGACAGCGAAACGGTGGATCCCGTCTGGTCCTGCAGGCTGAAGGCGGGGGCGGCGACCGGCGGGGTCATCACGATGTCGCCGACCAGCGTCGGCGCCGGAGGATGCTGCAGCAACTTGGGTGCGATGATGCCGGCGGCGACGCCGATGACCGCGGCCAATGCCACGAGCCACACAGCCAGGTAGATCCGCCATTGAGGTTCTGTCAGGCGCAGGGTCCGCACGTTCCGTCGGAACATACGCCGACCACGCCTGGATTTGCCCACTTCTGTAACCCGGCGCGGTAATGCGAGTCGAATCCCATGGGAGTTCGCATCAGCCCGGCCCGAATCGACCGCGAGCTCGCACGCCGTGGGTGGAGCGCCACCGACCTTGCCAGGGCATCAGGCTGCAGCGCTTCGACCATCTCGGGCGCGAGGCGCGGCAGGCAGGTGACCAATGAGACCTTGAGCAAGATCGCAGGCGCGCTCCTCAATGCGGCAGTCGTCCCCGGCGTCGACGTGCTGCTCGAGCCGGAGGATGGTCCGCTGGTCGAAGCGCACAAAAACGGACGCGAGCATCCGGGGCTGGCGATCTAGCCGAGAGCGCGTCACCCCGGTAGGCTGATCTGGATGAGCACAAATCCGGCGCCCGCGGATCTGGTCATCTTCTCCGACTACGTTTGACCCTGGTGCTACATCGACTCGGTCAGAGTCGAAAAGCTGGAGCAGGAAGGTCTCGTTGACCTGACGTGGCTCCCTTACGAGCTGCATCCGGAAACGCCAGTCGAAGGGACCCCCCGCGAGGCTTATTTCGGACGCGCGCGCTCCGAGCAGATGCGAGGCCGCCTCGATGACATCGCCGACGAGGTGGGTCTTGTCATGAAGCAGCGCGATGTGCTGATCAACTCGCGAAAGGCGCTGGGAGCTGCGGAGTTTGCGCGCGAGCACGGCAAGTTCGAGGAGATGCACCGCGCGCTTTTCAAAGCGCACTGGGAGCTGACCGGCAAGCTCGAGGATGTCGATGATCTCGTGCGTATCGGGACCGAGGTCGGGCTTGATCCGATCGAATTGCGCAAGGCGATCGAGGAAGGCCGTTACGAGCAAGTCCTCGATGAGAACCGCCGGCTGGCGGAGTCGGTAGGGATCAATGCGATTCCCGCCCATATCTTCGGCCGGCG
>PLYD01000182.1 GCA_003151665.1 Candidatus Dormiibacterota bacterium | reverse complement strand
AATAGTGTCCCGCCTCCCCGACCAATTTTGTATTCAGAATCGACGATTCTGGCCGCAGCCCCGAGCCGGCGGATCACAGCCGGGTCACAATTTCCTACGGAGCACCGAAAACCGAGGCGACGTAAGGGTGTTGTCGTGGGGCAATGTGAGATCACTGCGCTGCACTTGGTGGCTAGGCAGCGTCCTTAGTCAACGGACGCACAGGGCAGGACCGTGAGGCCCTCTTTGTTCGAGTCCACTACGGCCCACCAGAGTTTGAAGCTCGCGCCAACGAGTAGCCTCAATGTTCGGTGAAACGGTTCCCCTCAACGATCAACCGAGCCGTAACGATTGGCGGAGTTTTGTGGTCAGCCTCAATCGTGTTCTTTGTGAGTCAGGCGATCGTGCAGGCGGCGTCCGTGAGTTCGTACAGCATTGCGACCAATCTCATCAGCGACCTGGGCAACACGGCGTGCGGGCGCGAGATCTGCTCCCCATGGCATACGTTGATGAACGCGACATTCGTCTTTGTCGGCTTGTGCCATTGCTTCGGCTCGATCGCGACTCGACAATCATGGCCGCATACATCCGGCACGTTCGGCGTTGGCGTTCTCGCACTGGCTGGGGCGGGCTTGATCGTCACGGGCCTGGCGCCGGAGAACGTGAACGTCGAGGCTCACAGTGTTGGGGCACTCGTTGGCCTGGTCNNACTACCCGGGCACCGCCATGGTTGTTGTGCTCGGGGTCTTTTTGCTCGTCTCGGTCCGACGGGCCGCAAGCATCCAGGCCACATAACACCCTGCCCTACTCGCGGCCTTCCCATCTGAAAGCACAGCGCTCACCGCGGAGGCTGGTGGTTCGAGTCCACCGCGGCCCACAAGGTCAACGCACTCAGAACGCGTCAACACGTGCTCCTGTAAATGGCACTTCCTAATGTGCGAGGTGGCCGCGGGTTCCCCTCCTTTTTGAGGCGCGCGCCGGGTCACAGATTCCTGGCACCAGGCGGCTCTAGGAGGACACGGACGGACATCAAGGTGAGGCGATTTGAGTTCAGGCGGGCATCTGCGGAGCCGCCGGGACACTCGAGGACATGNNGTTCAAATCCCGGGCCCCGACCAACGATTAGAATGCCCACATCGCAGATGGCTGCTCGTGGCTTGGCGGCCAGTGGCCAGCCAGCACGCTCTGCCGAATTGGAGAAAGGCTCGTCGGTCCGGGCCGACATATCCTGGCGCCGCCTCCTAACAATCTGACCGCATGCGTAGGAGCACGGCGAACGTCTGCCCGGGCAACCGCGAGTCGCCGGCGGCCGCGTCGGTAGTCGAGCTCGATCTGTGGCCTCNNTACCGCCCGGGTAATAAAGAGGACTTCGACCAGCTATACCGAACGACCTATCAGCGGATCTTTGCGACGCTGGTCATGATCCTGAAGGACCGACCCGCCGCCGAGGACGCAACGCAGGAGGCATTCCTGCGTGCCTTCCGGGCATGGAAGAGCTGGAAGCAGGACGCGCCGGCGGAGGCATGGGTGCACCGGATTGCGTTGAACGTCGCCTTCACGAAGCGTCGCCGAGAACAGTTCCAAGAGGTTGGCAAGCTGGTTCTTCGATTGGGGCGCCGCGACGATCCCGACCCCACCGAGGGAATGCATCTCGATCTGCGTCGGGAACTGCGGGCACTGCCGCCGAAGCAAGCTGCCACGATCGTGCTCAGGCACCTCCACGGCTACACGAACCGAGAGATTGCGCTCACTCTCGGAATCCCAGAACGGACGGTCGCCTCTCGCCTGGCCGCTGCCAAGGCTCGTCTGCAAGCCCGGTTGGGGGATGGGATCGAAAAGTAGGTTGGGTACTTTGCGAGTCTGGCGAGTCCCCTTTACTGATGGGCACCCATGGGGTAAACGGCTTTGACGAGTGGCTTGAGCGTGAACTGCAGCAGAACGCGTCGCGTGAAACTGGACCCAGCCCGCTGCCGTCTCAATCCCGCTACCGAGTGCTCACTCTCCAGGGCGGTGCGCTAAACAGAGTCTCCTTTGCTCTCGCCGCGATGGTCTCAGCCAAGACTGTGACCGCGCTTGCAGTCTCAGTCGTCGCGATCGTCGCAGCGGGAGCGACAACCGAGGCTGTCATCACGGGCAGCGCCAATCCAGCGAACTGGGGGCGCCTAGTGGTCCAACAGGTCCAGACGTGCAAGGTCGCACTTGCGCCCGGCGGTCATGGAGTCGGTGAGTGTGTCAGCAGCTTTGCGTCTCAGCACGGGCAACAGGAGCGCAAAACTCAAGGGACAAGCTCGCCGGGCCAGCATCCCAATGGAGGACCGCCCAGCGGTCATCCCGTCGGAGGACCGCCCAGCAACCATCCCGATGGCGGGCCTCCCAGCCCCCATCCCAGCCATGGCAACGCGAGCGGCAACTCGGGCCACGGAGGCGGATCTGATCACGGCCATGTCGGCAAACCTTAGGGTTCCCGCCTCGAGGGCGGTTCCGGACGTCATTCACATTGGAAGTCGTGACCGCCGGGTTCGAGGTCGGGGTCTCGTCGCTGTTTCTAAGGATGAGGTGGCGCGCACCTGTCAATTGACGAGGGAACAGTTAGCTGATCCCGCCGGAATCTCGACATTGGTCGCATCGAGGCGTGTGCGTGTCCTGGTTGTAGAGGATCACACCCTGCTCGGCGGCGCAATCGCCAGGTTCCTCGATGCCGAAGCCGACCTGAGTGTTGTCAGTGTTGCACGGACGGGCGCGGAAGCCGCATTGGTCGCGGCGCGAGAGAGGCCCGATGTGGTGTTGATGGACTGCCGGCTGCCCGATATGAGCGGGCCGGCGGCGGCCGCCCTGATCCGGACGGCCGTGCCTGCAGCGGTCTTCGTCTTCCACAGCGCCTATGATTCGGAGCCGATCCTGCTAGACGCCATCGACTCCGGCGCCGCCGCCTACCTGGCCAAGTCAGCGACGGCCGACGCCATCGTCGAAGCCATCCGCCGGGCAGCGCTTGGCGAGATACTCATCCCCGTAGGGTTCTTCGCGCAGGCCGTCGCCCGCCAAAGGGAAGGACTCGGCGAACGACATCGGCACCAGGAACTGCGCCTGCTCTTCACGCCCCGCGAGCTTGAGGTTCTTAACTTGCTCGCCGCCGGTCTCGCCACCATTGCAATAGCCGAGCAGCTTGATATTGCCGCCCACACAGTCGAATGGCATGTGAGGCATGTGATCGAGAAGCTGCAGGTCCACTCCAAGCTGCAGGCCGTGATCGAGGCCGTCCGCCAAGGCCTGGTCGAGCTAGGCGGGTCACCGATTTCGAGTGGTCCAATCGCCTTGGACGTTCACGCCGTGTGAGCGCAGAGTTGCTCTAGCATCCGTCGTTCGCGTTGCGCGAGGGAGGCGGCGTGTGCGTCGCCGACCACGTGGTGTGGCCGGCATAGCGCTTGGCACCCGGATGGAGTCCGAAGCCTGTTCGAGCGACGGTCCGTGTAGTAGTTCATGTAGTAATCCAAGCGACTCGGTGACTGAAACCGGCTGAAAATCGGCCAGGGTGTCCTCGAATTGAGCTCAAAACCCTCGAAAACGTGCTCGGTGGACCAAACCGCCTAGATTTCGGGACCGTGAGGCCCCGGGTTCAAATCCCGGGCCCCCGACCACCGACGTACTCGGGCGACGTCGGGCCGGGCGGCATCCCCTTCCGAACGTCACGCTGGAGCGCGCACCCTGTCGCCGGGCACCAGCTCAAAGAGCTCTGGCATGGGCCAGCTGTGGGGTGGCGGTCCGCCGATTCGCTTCCAGCGGTCCACGAGCACTAAAGTCGGGAGCCGTTCGACGAGCAGCTTGGTGCCCCGCCGGTTGACAAAGGTGCCATCGTCGAAGACCGCATCGCAACCAACGACTGCTATGTCCGCATCAAGGTCAGCGAAAGACACCGCATCTGCGCTCAGACCGGCGGCTCGCAAGTCGGCGACAAGCACATGGCCCTCGTCCGTCGGACCGCGGACGACGACCTGAACGCGGATAGGGCTGGCGTATACCAGCGCGCGGGCGACGAGGGAACTGTTGGAGATGGTCGCCACCCGGCGCCGCCGGAGTGCTCGCATGGCCGAACGCGCTACACGACGCCGTTCGGCGTCGGCGCGGCGGATCACCGCGCGCACGTCGCCGGCCGCCATTGCCTCGTGGACCGCCGCGGCGATCGCCGGCATCTCGGGCCGAAGCCCGGCCAACTGCCGGCCGACCTCCGGTCGTTTGGCCGGAGAGGCTAGGGCCAAGATGCCCAGCGCCTTGCGCGCGAGGTATCCAGCACCGTGTATCCGATCGGAGGCGATCGCCTCGATACCCCTGTCCACCATTTGCTGATTTAGTCCGACCGAGTCCGCTGTTTCGCCGACCACGTGAGCGTCACTGGCATGCCCATCACCTCCTGTGCCCGTCGAACTGAACAGAGCATATGGGCAGAGCAGGCGCATCGAGGCTGCCAGAGATTCTCAGCAAACCCTGAGGCGCTCCGCAGCCGGCTCTCAGAAAAATCGGCGACCCTGTTGACGCCAAGGACGCTTTGCAGAATATTCCGGGAGACGATCGATCACGCCGACGGCCTAAGGGCACTTCCGGCGCGCTCCTTCTACCCGGGGCTGGGATCTTCATCGTCGCGCCCGTTGCGGGCGTCCTGGCGCCTTATCTGGCATTCTTTTGGTTGCCGATCACCACTAACGCAACAGCGAGGTGACGTATCGGCAACAGGCGCCGCAACTTTTATTACCGCCGAGCCACCTCGTTCCATGTCGGCGTTCACCTAGGGAGAGGCAATTGCGATGATCCGGCTGCCCTACGGTTTCGCACGCCCCATATCAAAGGCGCAGCTTAGCGCCGACTCTCGCCGGACCAATCACCATCGGGTCCAGGATGAGCTCCAAGTAGCAACCGTAGGCAGCGCAGGCGATTAGGGTGCGGCAGCAACGGATCGAGGGCGGCCTCCGCGTCGGCGTCACGGGCGGCGCCGGCTTCATCGGCTCGCATACAGTCGAGATGTTGGTGGCGACCGACGCCAAGGTTCTCGTCATCGATGACTACAGCCACTCCTGCGGTGAGACTCTGCCCGATGAAGTAGAGGTCGTTTTAGCTGATTGCGGCTCCGAGGCTGCTTCGAAAGCACTCGCCACTTTCAAACCCGACGTTGTTCTCCACCTCGCCTCGAAGGGAGGCGTGCAAAAGGCGGGCTGCGACCCGGGAGAGCATGTGAAAACAAGCCTTGCGAGTACTGTCGGTTTGTTCCACTCAGCGATCAAAGCCGGCGCACGACGCATCGTGACTGCGTCGTCGGGAGGCACTCTCTACGGCGAGCGCGCGAAATTGCCAGCCCGCGAGACCTACAAGGCGGCGCCTCTATCCGCTTACGGCGCGGCGAAGCGTTCGGAGGAGATCTATGTGGCGACCCTCGGCCTGCGGCATGGGACTTCGACTCTGGCATTGCGGTATGGGAACGTATATGGCCCGCGCCAGGACGGCAGTGGCGAGGCGGGCCTGATCGCAATTACCTGCCGCCGTCTTTTGGAAGGCACGGCCCCCCGCATACACGGCGATGGTAAGCAAACCCGCGACTTCGTGTACGTCACCGATGTGGCGTCCGCCAATGTTGCCGCCATATCCAGCCGGCTCATTGGCGAGGTGAACATTGCAACCGGTCGCGAGACCAGCGTCAACTCCATCGTCGACGGTTTGATAGCCGAATCTGACCAGCGAGTTAGGACCGAGTTCCTGCCGATGCGGCCCTTTGAGGTGCGCCGCGTTTGCCTTAGTCCCGCTCGCGCGCAACGCCACCTGCGTTGGACGGCAACCGTCTCAACCAGCTCCGGACTCAAGCAAACGTGGTCATGGTTTTGTAAACACCATTTAGCTTCGCAAACGCCTCAAGTAAGCGCCTCGGTAGGATGATCAAGTGCGGGTCATTGTCTTAGGGGCTGATGGCTACTTGGGGTGGCCCACAGCGCTGCATCTGTCGACAATGGGCCACGATGTGATTGCCGCCGACAACCTCATCCGGCGCCGGTGGGACACTCTTTGCGGCACTCATAGTCTCGTCCCAATCGCGGGCATGAAACGGCGCGTGCTGCGGTGGAAGGAGGTTAGTGGGAAGCAGATCGCGTGGGAGCGACTTGACCTGATGTCGTTGGCTGATACGACAGCGCTCATAGCGCAGTACCAGCCCGACGCCGTCGTTCACTTTGCGGAACAGCGCTCGGCACCTTACTCGATGATCTCCGGCGCGCACGCGGCCGAGACCCAGGTCAACAACGTTATTGGCACGTTAAATCTGCTGTTCGCCTTGCGCGAATCGGGGCCCGATTGTCACCTGGTCAAGCTCGGGACGATGGGCGAATACGGCACCCCCAACATCGACATCGAAGAGGGCTTCATCGAAATCGAGCACAACGGACGCAAGGATCGGTTGCCTTATCCAAAGCAGGCGGGCTCGTTTTATCACCTGTCCAAGGTCCACGACAGCAACAACATCATGTTCACCTGCCGAGCTTGGGGCCTTCGCGCGACCGACCTCAACCAGGGTGTCGTATACGGCTCAGGCACCACTGAGACAGACCTCCATTCAGAGCTGCGCACGCGCTTTGATTACGACGACATCTGGGGCACGGCACTCAATCGTTTTTGCGCGCAGGCCGCGCACGGGCACCCGCTTACCGTGTACGGGAGCGGTGGTCAGACCCGTGGCTTCATCGACATCCGGGACACGGTGCGATGCGTCGAGCTCGCCATCCTCAATCCGCCCGATCGGGGCGAGTTCCGAGTTTTCAACCAGTTCACAGAGCAATTCAGCGTCAACCAGCTGGCAGACCGCGTTCGTGCCGCCCGCCTTGCGCATGGCCTGGAGACCGTGATCGAGCACCTCGCCAACCCGCGCATTGAGATGGAGGCCCATTACTACAACGCCAAGCATCAACACCTGCTCGACCTTGGCCTCGTGCCTCACTCGCTGGAAGATTCGCTCATCGATCGCGTGATCGGAATGGTCGAACGCTACAAGGGGCGGATCAAGCCGGAGCTCTTCCTGCCGCGAGTTGACTGGCGGTTCGGTGGAGGCGGCAAGATGACGGCTCCTTCTAAGCGCCGCCGCGTGCCGGCCCTTCGATCCGTTTCGTCACTTTACTGAGCCGCGGAAGCGGATCTCGATCAGCTCCTTGGCTGCTCGAAGGATGGGAATCAGCCGACCGCCTGAGCGTCGACCCATGCGGCGCGGATGATGAGGGATGCCGACCTGCGCAAACCTGCCGCCGTCCTTCTGAACCTTCCAATACAGCTCGGCGTTGATTAGTGCGCTCTTCGAATGCAGATCGAAGTGATCCAGCGATTCCGTACGGATAAGCTTGAGCGCGCAATTGACGTCCTTGACCTCGATGCGCAAAGTCAGAAGCACGAGTCTGTTGAATACACCGCTGATAACAGATCGAAACGCCGGATCCTGGCGACTCAGGCGCCAGCCCCCGACCAGGTCGGCGTTCTTCAAAAGCGGCACCAGCAGGGCGAGATCGGCGACCTCCAGCTGGCCGTCGGCGTCTGTGAACGCCGTGTACTCGAGGTCTGCCGCGCGAAGCCCGTCGCCGACCGCCGCCCCGTAGCCGGACTTGCGCTCGTGGCGGATGACTCGCAGGTCGATGCCAAGCTGACGTCCGAGTGATTCGGCCAGCGGCCCGGTGTCATCGGTGGACCCGTCGTCCACGATGATGACGTTAAAGCGCTTGGCCAGGCGCGGCAGCACTTCGCTTAGATGAGGGAGGAGCCACCGAAGATTTTCGCTTTCGTTGTGCGCAGGCATGACCAGGCTGAGCCCGGTCAAGAGATCATCCGATGTTGACAACCAGCCCACATCGTACTCAAACCACACCCGTGCTTCGGTCGCGGACGGTTGTCAATCGAGCCGCGGCAATCATGATTGGGCTTTCGGCTGCGGTCTTTGTCGTGTTCGCCGTGGTGTACGCGATCGCAACGCCTTTTGGCCAGACACCTGACGAGCGGGCCCACTTCGGATACGTGCAGCTGCTCGCGCAGCACCTGCAGTTGCCCGTGAACACTCCCGAGCGCCAGCAGCCGCCGCTCTACTACCTGCTCGCGGCGACCTTGTACAGGCTGACGGGCAGCATCGCCGTGGTGCAGGCGATGTCGATTCTGTGTGGCGCGGCGACGGTCGTCGTGATCGGTTTGTGCGCGCGAGAGCTGTGGCCCGCGCAGCCGAGGCGCTGGGTGATTGCCGCACTGCTTGCGGCAACGCTGCCCCAGTTCCAGTTCATCGCCCCTTCGGTAAGCAACGATGCGCTCTCTGTCCTCGCGGCAGCCATCTTGACGCTCCTGATGATCCGGGTTCTTGTGCGCCCGCCCAGCCGACGCCTTGCCTGGGCGATCGGCCTTGCGTTCGCGATGACGCTGCTGGCCAAGGAGACGGGCTACTTCCTGATTGTCGTGGTCT
Source organism: Candidatus Dormiibacterota bacterium (assembly GCA_003151665.1). The sequence goes on along the minus strand of PLYD01000182.1, from coordinate 3,471 downwards.
TCGTCATCCTCGTGAGATTCTGGCCGCGGCGTGAGTGGGTGCCATCGCTGGTACCGATCATTGCCGTGCCAACAGTGCTGGCGGGATGGTGGTTTGTGCGCAACCTCACAATCTACGGCCGCCTTCTTCCGCCATTCACACCCCTGTACACCGACGCTCCCGCGAAACTGAGCGGCTACCCTCCGCATGTATTTGACTGGCTGGCCGCCACATTCTTGAGCTTCTTTGCGCTCTTCGGCAACATGTCGACGCGGCTCCAGCCGAGTGGATACGGTTTGATCTACAAACTTCTGCTGGCCTGTACAGCCGTGATCGCTGTCTCAGGAGTGGTGGCCGCGTGGCACCGCTGGAACTCCTGGCCGCCCCAGAAGCGATGGATCGCGATCGCATGCATCGTCGTTCCATTGGTGGCGTTTTTTCAGATGGTGATCAGCAGCATCGCAGTCGACTATCAGCCGCAGGGACGGTACCTGTTCGTTGCCGGCCCGCTGCTGGCGGTCGGCACCGTGTTCGCCATTGAAATCCTGGCGTCGCATGTACCTCGACGGGTCGGCGTTGGTGTGGGGACAATACTTCTAATCAGCGCGTTCGGCCTCGATGCGCTTGGTCTGTATACGGTCTTCGTCAATCTGATACCGACCTGAACCACCGACTTTTCGTCTGGCGCTCATGAGGGCTCGCATCTCGGGGCGATTGACCAGCACAGCCAGGCGCCTCTGGCCCTCCTTAGTTTTCGTCGCGGTCCTTGCAGCGATTGCCGTGGACTTCTGGAACCGCCCTCAACCCATCGGAATCGACTTCCACACCTACCTGGCGGCGGCTCGAGTGGGTCTCGTGCAGGGCTGGTCGCATATCTACGATCAGGGGCTGGTTACCGCGCAGGAGATAAGCCTGGCTCCAAACCAGCCTGCGCAGCCATTCTTGAGTCCACCGCCTGTGGCGTGGGCGGCCGCCACGCTCGCGGGGTTGCCGTTTGAGTGGGCATATGTGATCTGGGCGATCTTGACGATGTGCGCTTTCGGGGCTGCGGTCGTATGGAGTGCCACCAATGGATTATCCGGACGCGCACTCGGCACGGTCCTGGTGGTCGGCACGGTATGGGTCTTGCAGGCGGACTATCTGGGCCAGGTAGTGCTGCTGGTCGCGGCCGCCCTTCTGGTGGCGTGGCGATTGCTTCGGGAGGAGCACGAGGTCGCGGCCGGGTTGGTTCTGGTGCTCGTGGTCTTGAAGCCGAACACCGCATTCCTCGTGCCCGCATGTCTGCTGGCATCGGCCCGTCTTCGAACATTCGTGACCTGGCTGCTCGCCAGCGCTGCCGTCGCGGCTCTTGCCATCGCAACCACCGGGATCCCTGCTCTGGTCGCATACGCCGGCCAGCTGCAGCATCCTCCCCTGGGTACAAACGCGCTGACACTGGAGGCGGCCCTGGGTTTGGGTTGGCCGGTCGCGCTGGCACTTCGCCTGGCAATTCTTGGCCTGGTTTTGGGGGCGGCCTGGAGGTTGCGCGCTGTGCCGGGCCTGGTGATTGTTCTCGGTGTGATTGGCTCGTTGTTGATCACCCCGTATATACATCTCGCTGACCTTTGCCTGTTGGCAGCGGCGGGTTGGATTGCATGGCAGGAGCGCGCATACCTGAGCTGGCGTCTACCCCTGGCGACGAGTTGGTTCTTGGCCAGTCCGTTCGTTGACATCAGCGGGCTGGCCCCGAGGCAGAACCGATGGCCGCTGCTCGAGATCGGCTGGCTGATTGCACTCGGCGTGGCCGGCTGGCGTGCGGGTCGGCATGGCGCCGCACGGACTAGGTCTGCGCACTGAATAAGGTTCAATAAAGGTGCTGACCATCCGGGTTTCATGTAGTAGTTCATGTAGTAATCCAGGCGAAGTCGGTGGATGAACGTGGCTTGGAATCATTCGGTGAATTCACGAAATGAACTCAAAATCCCCGAAATCGGCCTCGGTGGACGACAGAGTTTAGATTTCGGGACCGTGAGGACCCGGGTTCAAATCCCGGGCCCCCGACCAATTTCTGAACAGGTCCGACAGCCTGAGCGATGTTCTCGTGGCAACTCCGCTCTATTTCAGGAAATTCGGTTGGGAAGCGCCCTACAGATCGCTCCACGCCTTGCATACCTCGGCGACATGCCGGTAATCCGTGCCGCAGCAGCCGCCGACCACATTGACCTTTGGCAGATGCGGCCGCAGCGCCCGATATTGCAAGCCAAGCTCGACTGGGTCGCCCTCATCGATTTCGGTTGCTTCGTCGATGTCGGCGTGACTCTTGCTTGATGCATTTGCTCGAAGGCCCCCGATGCGGTCAACCCACTGCTCGCCGTCTTCGAGCACACCTCCGAAGTGGGTGGGATGCGCACAATTGATCATGAAGTAGGCGGGCCCACTCTCGGTCTCGGCATCAACCTGCGCGATTGCGTCCTTGAGTTTTTGCCCACTAGGAAGGCGGCCGTCAGTTTCAACAGTGAACGAGATCACCACCGGCATCCCGAACCGGCGCGAAGCACGTGTAATGCCTACCGCTTCCTCAACGTACGGAATCGTCAGCGCGCTGACCATATCCGCCGATGTCTGGCTCAGCGTCGAGATCTGCGCCACATGGTATCCCTCTGCTTCCGCTGCGGACATGAGCTCAGCGGGGCGATAGCCATCGCCTCGCGGTCCAATGCAACCGCTGAGGACAATTGGGGCGGTTTCCCCTTTGTTGGCCGAGCGAATCTCCTCGACCAGCGCAACCCCCTTCCGGTTCGCGCGGTCTAATGCCGCTGTCGTGTAACCCAACTTCTCTCCCCAGTCGCGACTCGCTCGCCACGTGGGGCTGTCGAGAATTAGCCCGACGCCGTACTTGCGAGCAACTGCTAGGTAGGGCTCGAAGTATCTCCGGATGGCGTCGGTGCCGCTCTCGCTTTTGAGCAAATCAAACGCCGCGAAGCTGGGCAGATCGATGCCGTCACGGAAGATGAGCGTCGTCTCCATTCCACCGTCAGTAATGAAGAGGCCATCCGCCAGTTGTGGCAGCCGGTCACGGTACATGTAACGAGCGCCTCCTATCTAGTCGCGCGCGGCGTGGCGGATGTGCCAGATTCGGTCATTGGAGCCTACGCCGGCACTCCGTTCTATTGGGCCCTCCTGTCGCAGAGATTTGGCGTCGCTCGTGTAGTAGTTCGTGAAGTAAATGCTGGCGTCACGAGTGGCTGAAAATGGCGTGGAGATGCCAGCTCAAGCTTCATATTGAGCTCTAAACCGTCGAAAACCTCACGGTTGAATCGCCCTGGGTTGGTGGAGACTTCCCCGTTGGCAACCCTTTAGCAAAGGTATAGCAACCCGCATAAACGTTCGGTACGACCATGCCCTAACGAAGGCGCATCGCGACCATCCAACTCAATTGCGGCTCCTTCACATCGATCTCCGATCCAGGGGGCGCTCATGCGCGGGGTACCACTAGTCCCACGGGATGGGGTC
>PLYD01000102.1:2098-11056 GCA_003151665.1 Candidatus Dormiibacterota bacterium | reverse complement strand
CGCGGGATGCCGTTGGGGATGACCATCGGGTTCTGGCCCGACTCCCACATCCTGAATTTCATGTAGCGGCTGACCGTGGTCATCGTCGTGGCGAACGCAAGGGCGCCCCAATTGATGCGCTCGAACCCAAATGTGTTGTTGGCGTTCCACAACATGACGACCCGGTCGCGGAGGCCCCGGTAGTACAGCGAGTCGGAGATGAGGTTCATCGAAGCGGCTGTGTGCCACTCCTCTCCCAACACAACGACATTGCGACCGGAGCCAACGGCGGGAGCGATCACCTGGTTGATGAGGCTCAGCGGCAGACTCGAGTTCCAATCGCGGACCTTCTCGTCCTCACCGTCGTAAACGCCGCCGCGGTGGCGGGCGGAGATCCACTGGCACCAGCGGCGGTAATGAAGGCGCCCGCCTTCGTGCGTTTCTTCGCCGGGCAGGTCCGGGTCGCCACAGAAGAAGAGGTGGGTGTCGTAGCCAAGCTGCGCCAGCGTGCGCGCGAGACCCTTCACGCGGACCCCAAGGCCGCCGGCCTGGCTGTAGACGTCAGGGCCCTCGAAGCTGAGGATCACGAACACGGTTGTCTGCGGGATGAAGTTCACTTCGTCTTTCGCACGGCTTCGAGCGCGACTGCGTGCAGCTCGGCGCTGGGCGAGCACAGCAATGTCGTCCTCGTCTCGAGGTTGCAAGTGAGGCGGTCCAGCGAACCACCCATCAGATCGGTGGCGACGCCACCCGCCTCAGCGAGGATAAGGATGCTCGCGCTCATGTCGAAGATTCGCATCGGCACTGGTGCGCAGAACGCGTCGAACGCACCGGCCGCCGTATGCGCGATCGAGAGCGCCATCGATCCCAGGATACGAACCTTGCTCGAGCTTGCGACCAGCCCTTGCGCGGCCACGAGCGAGCGCGGGTTGCTCTCGAGCGCGATCAGGCGGATGCGTCCGCGATCCTCCGGAGGTTGCACCTCCAGGGCTTCTCCGTCCCGCCACGCGCCCTGCTTGCGGATGGCTTTCCATTCCTCGCCGTTGACGAGATTCAGCACATAACCGGCGACGGTATCGGCCACATTGGGCCCGTCCAGCAGCGTGAGCATGAGCCCAAAGAAAGGAAGGCCCTGCTTGGCGTTGAGACTGCCGTCGACGGGATCGACGAGCACCAGGGGAAAGTCAGCGCCAAAGCTGCGGCGGCCGAGCTCCTCAGAAAGAACCGAGAACTTTTCGCCGTCGTCCGCGAGGCCCTCGAACCGGCCCAAGACAACAGCCTCTGCCGCTCGATCGAGCTCCATCGTGCGGTCGCCACCCGCACCGACTGTGAGCTCCGCGCGCCCTACCTCAGTGCCTGCGAGCGGTAGGACGGTTTCGCGGACGGACGCGCCGATGCGTTGGAAGAGAGCGAGCCAGTCGGACGGGCTCAGGCGAGGCCCGCGCCGCCCGAGAATTGCGGGTCCATCTTCCGGCGGCGGCGGCGGCGGCGCTCCACGACGATGGTGGTGAGGAACGGCTGCTGCATTGCCCACACCTTCTCGATCAGCTGCGGGATCGGAATGCTGTGTGGTGCCTTGATCCCAAGCATCACGAGCCGCTCAGCGGCAGAGTCGGTGAGCTCAGTCTTGTCGTGCAGATTCAGCTGCTCGAGGGTTTCCAAGATGTCGTCGAGCCGGCGCAGAACCTGCCGCCGCTCCTGATCTTCCCGTTGGAGCATCGCGAACAGCTTACTTGCTGGCGGCGGCGATGAGGGCGAGGCTCACCTCGGCCGGCCGCTCGAACTGCAACCAGTGGCCCGCGCCCTCCAGAACCTCAAACCTGTATTCGCCCTCAACGTGCTGTTCTGTCGCCTCTGCCGCGGTGCGCCCGAGAGCCGGATCCTGGTCGCCCCAGAGCAGGGCGGTTGGCACCTTGATCGGCCCGATGCGAATCGGGGTCTCCCACGCACCGCCGCCCGCGACCAGGTTGGCGCGGTAATAGTTCAACGCCGCGGTCAGGCGACCGGGCCGGCTGACCGAACGCGTGAAATGATCGATCAGGCCGCGCGGGACCGCATCTGGGTTGGGTCCTAGCGAAAACATTGAGCGGAGCCTGCGGTAGTCGTCGTCAGCGAGCACCTGCTCGGCCTTGCCTTCCATCAGAAAGAGGCCGACGTAGCGCGAGCGCGCCTGCTGGTCCTCGTCAGCGCGGCTGGCGGCCGCGAGTGCGGCTGGATGAGGGACCGAAAGAGCTGTCAGCGTCTTCGCCATCTCCGGATACCTGCCTGCGAAATACCACGCGACCATCGCCCCCCAATCGTGGCCGGCCACATGGGCGGCGCTGCGGCCAAAGGAGGTGATGATGAAACGAACATCCTCGGCGAGTTGATCGATCGAATAGCTCTCGACACCTTCGGGCGCGTCGCTCAGTCCGTAGCCGCGGAGGTCGGGCGCCACCGCAAGAAAACCGGCATGCGCCAGCGCGTCGACCTGCTTCGACCACGATTCGGCGCCCTCGGGAAAGCCGTGAAGGAGGATCACCATGTCGCCGGCGACGGGCCCATCGACCATCGCGCGAAATCGCAGGCCGTTGGCCTTGATCATGTGCTGGCTCGCCGTCATTTGAGTTCTTTTAGAAAGGCCGTGGCGACATCCAGGGCCTGGTCGAGGACTTTGAGCAGGCCGTGGCCCTGGCCTTCGAAGATCTCTAGCCTCGCGTTGGGAATTATCTTCACCCACTTCTTCAGCAGGTCGATTCGCGCGAAGGGATCGCGGTCGCCGCTGAGGAAAAGGGTCGGGCAGCGGATCGATGGGAAGTGCTCGGTCCGCAGCTGGTCTGTGAACCCCGGGCGGTGGAGCGGATAAGAGAAGAGGATCAGCCCTCCGAAGTCCGCATCGATCGCCGCCATGCTTGCGACCCTGCCTCCGAACGACTGGCCGCCGCCGATCACGTCGTGTCCGCGTCCCGATGCCTTGATGAAGACGGGGACTGCGCGTTCTGCGCCTCCACGAGGCAGGTCAACAGCGATCGCGTCGATGCCGCGACGCTTGAAACCGACCACGTAGGGCTTCATCGAGGCTGCGTTGCCCGATGCGCCGTGACCGAGGACGACTCTCATCGATGAATTCTCAAAACGCCGCTCAGTTGAGCTCCGCGGCGCGTTGTTGAGCCAACCATTCGCGTGAAATCGTGATCTCGATACGACTTATGCACAGCGCGCACCAAACAATTTCGCAGCGCTCGCATACGATGTGTTGATGGTCCTTCGAGAGGTCCATGTGCATGGTGAATGTCCCGCACTCGAAGCATTTCACCGGACACCTCACGAAAAAAAATCTTATCAACCCCTTGACGTACGCGTGACATTCCGGTATCTAAACAACTTGTATGGCGTTGCGACACTTGGTTGTCACCACAGAGACGACTGCACGCGACCCATTTCGTAAAACCGCCAAGGTCACAGAGACCTCGTCGTTGAGGCTCTGCGGCGAACCCCGATGGGTCACAGAAATGGAATCCATCGGGTCGACAAAATTCGCGAAGGAGGTAATGAATTATGGCTGCTAAGAAGAAGGCTGCAAAGAAGACTGCCGCCAAGAAGAAGCCGGCTGCTAAGAAGAAGAAGTAGTAACAACTTCTTTTTCTTTATTCGTTAGTTAGTGTGAGCCGGGGTTCTGTGGAGCCCCGGCTCTCCTCTTTGATGTGGGTCCCGTAATGGAGCCGATGAGCAGAACAGCGACTCGTATCAAAAGAAGGAGGTGAAATGCAATGGCTGCCAAGAAGAAGGCGAAGGCCGTGAAGAAGGCCGTGAAGAAGGCCGTGAAGAAAGTCAAGAAGGCCGCGAAGAAGAAGTAGCAGTCAGGGCCGGGGCTCGTAGAGTCCCGGCCTTCTTCTATTTGATGGCGGCGGCGACCGTAGCGGCGGCGACTGGCGCGAGCAGGATGCCCTGGCGGTGATGGCCGGTGGCGACCAGCAGGTTGGCAACGCCCGGCGCGGCGCCGACAAACGCCTCGCCGTCGGGAGTAACCGGACGCAAGCCTGCCCAAATCCGCTCGACGGTGGCCGCGCCAAAGGCGGGAACGAGGCGGCGCGCAAAGTCGAGCAGGGGCGCGATGCCGGCGACCGTTGGACGGTCGTCGAACCCCGATTCCTCCTCCGTGCTTCCAACAACGACGGTCCCATCGGGCTTCGGCACCAGATATCCGCTTGACCAGAAGATGGTTCTTGCCAGGGCGACCGAGCCGGGGTTGAGCAGCGCCAGCTGGCCCCGTTGGGGCCGGACCTCCACGTCGACCCCGGCGCGCATTGCGACCTCCTTGCTCCAGGGACCGGCCGCGATCACAAACCAGTCGGCATCGATGGCGCCATCGGTCGCGATCACGCGCTGGACCTCCCCATTTGCGACTGCAAACCCGACCGCCGGCGTTCCCTCACGAATCTCAGCCCCGCGTGCAGCTGCAGCTCGGGCCAGCGCGCGCACGAATCGAGGCGGGGTTATATACGCCTCCTGGCGTGCCACTGCGCCAAGCACGTCATGCGTGAGCGATGGCTCGGCGTCGCGGCATGCCCTGGCGTCGAGCCAACTCGCGCCGGACGCTTTGAGCTTGGCGGCCTCCTTTTCATCGAAAGCCAGCTCGAGGGCGTCCTGGAGGTGGTAGTCGACCTTCATCCTGCTGTCCTTCTCTATGCGTGCGACCAGCTCGGGGAACATCTCCAGGCTTCGGGCCGCCGCTTCCGGAACGCCGCCGGTCTCCTCGTTGTGAGGACTGAGATCACCTGCGGCTGCGCCTGAAGCGCGGCACCCAAGCTGGTCCCGTTCGACCAAGGTGACGTGGTGGCGCTCGAGGGTTAGCCGCTCGGCGATCGCGCAGCCGATCACGCCGCCCCCAATCACCACGACATGTGCCACCGAGGGATTCTCCCAACTCTTGACTTACGAACATTTGTTCGCTAGCCTTCAGGCACCTCCTTTTCTCCTGCGTCTTCACCCGGAGGCTCAAAAAAGATGCAGGAATCCCAACTCGACGATGCCATCAGCGCCATCCGGGTGCGCTTCGGCAGCCAGGCGCTGACGAGGGCAGCGGAGCTGCCGCCCCCGCAGCCCTGGTCGAGCGGCACCCCACTCGATCGACTGACCGGGATTGGAGGATTGCCTCGGGGCAGGCTCACGCTCCTGACCGGGAGTGGAACCTGCGGCAAGCTCACGCTCGCTCTGGCGCTGCTCGCAAGCGCCACCCACGAGTTCGCCCACACAGTCGTGATCGACAGCGGCGCCAGTCAGGGGGATAGCGCCGGCCGGGCTTTGCCTGGCCGGCGCGATAAGGGGGAGTCCCCCTTCTCATTCGACCCATGGCCGCTGCTCGCGTTCGAGCCGGACCTGAGCTCGCTCACTGTGGTGCGACTGAAATCCGATAGTGCCGGCGAAGCGGCGACGGCGCTGGCCAGGGCAGGCGCCGGCTTCCTCCTTTTAATGGGCGAGATCCCTGAGCCGTGGCTCGGGCCGCTCGAAGCGGGGGCAAACCGCTCGGGGACCGTGCTCGTGGGAGTGGTCGATGCGCCAGGGCGGGCGTTCGCGCATGCCTCGAGCCTGAGCCTTGGCTTTTCCCGTACCGAATGGGTCGTTGAGCGCGGCCAGCTCGTGGGGCTGCGCACCACTGCGCGCTGCCTCAAGAATCGGGTGGCGCCTCCACTCGGAGAATCCGAGCTGGAGATCCGCTACCCCCAAGGTGCAGAGCTCTTCCTTCAGCAGCGCGTTTCCGAAACGGAGCTTCAACCGGCGGAGCTGGAATGCGCATCTGCTGTGGTCTGATCGGAAACCTCGAGCTCGCGCAACGCCAGGACCTCTATGGCGGCCCTGTGATCGTTGGCGATTGGGAGGTGGAAAACGATGATGTCGTCGCTGTCTCCGAGGAGGCGTTGCCATTTGGCGTGCTGCCCGGGATGGCGCTGCGCCAGGCCGAGCACCTGTGCCCGCAAGCGATATTCCTTCCCCCCAACCCTGTTACCGCCACGAAGCTGCGCGAGCTGATCGCTACCGCGCTCTACGACCTCGCCCCTGTCGTCGAGGTCCGAGTCGAAGGCATCGCGTGGTTGGACGTGAGTGGCGTGCCCAAACCTGGCGAATCGATCCGAGAGGCGCGGCGCAGGCTGCGCGCCGCGATCGGCCACGAGCCGAGGCTCGGTCTCGCGCCAGGGCCTTTCTCATCACGCCTCGCCGCTGCTCGCGCGCGGCCGGGCCGCCTCATTCGCATCGAGGATGCCCGCGAGTTCCTCGCACCCCTGTCATCACACGAGCTGCCACTCGATGAGGAGCAGCTCGAACGCCTGGACCTGCTCGGCCTGCGCACCCTGCGCGCCGTGGCGGCCCTCGGTCAGCGTGAGATGGAGAGTCAGCTCGGACGCGCGGGCAGGCACGCGGTCCTGCTTGCGCGCGGCCTAGAGCCGGATCTGCTCACGCCATGGAGCCCCCCTCTATTCACCAGCACGCACCGCCAATTCGATCCGGCGGTCGAGGACCGCGAAGCTCTGCTCTTCGTGGCCCGCGCGCTGTGTGGCGACCTCGCCGAGGAGCTCGGGCTGCGTGGCGCGGGCGCCAAGGAGGTGCGGGTGCGACTCGTCTTTGAATCGGGCAGCCCCGAGGAGCGCGACTCCCTGGTACGACACCCGCTCAGCAGCGCGGCCGAGCTCTTCGGCCTCATCGGCTCGTGGATCAAGGAGTGGCGGCCGCGCGCTCCGATCACCGAGCTGTGGATCGAGCTGCCGATCCTCGAGGGTGCGGGCCGCAGACAGCTGCGGCTGTGGGCCGGCGGAGACGGCACCAGCGACGAGGTGATCGCCGCGTTCGAGCGGCTGCAGGAACGGCATGGCGACGAGGTGGTTCACCAGCCGCGGCCGGCGCTGCTCTCCTCCCCACTCCCCACCCGCCGATTCGCATGACCCGCCTGCTATCGCCGCCCGCCATGGTCGACGTAACGCTGAGCGCCGATGGCACACCAGGCTTCATCACTGGCGAGTTCAGCGGCTCCATCGATCCGATCGCGCGCTGGAAGGTCGAAACCGAGTGGTGGAACCAGCCGATCATCCGCGAGTACTGGAAGGCCCTGCTCAACAACAGCCTTCTGTGCGAGCTGTACCACGACCTCAGCAGCGACGAGTGGTTCGTGGAGCGGGTGTATGACTAGCGGGTCAGAAGGGCAGCGCCACCAGGTTGGGGTCCTGCCACGCCGCCCTCGCTTCCGGCGCGAACATCGCCTCGCTGCTCCAGTGCCGCAGCGGCGTGTTCTTGTCGAGCAGCAGCGGGAAGGTGGCGAGGAACTCGTCGAAGTCCACTATCTCCGGCCGGGCCGACACCGCATGACCGACCAGCCGAACCCAGAACCTGGTCATCGTGTCGTGGTAAAGCGGGCCGTGGCTGTTGTGTTGCGCGAACCGGCGAATGCCGGTGGTCACCACTTCCTCCGCGGCGGCGACGCCGTGTCTGCGCATGGCCAGCCACGTGAGGCGCAGGTGGTCGCGGTGGCGGAACTCCGAGTTGGCCAGGGTCAGGCCAAAGAAGGCGTGCAGGAAGTCATCGTCGGGGAGCAAAGCGAAAATTCTCCAGAAAAAGAATTGACCCCGCCGGTTCGCTTCGCTGGCTCCGGCGCCTGTCTTGCGACTGGTGCCAGATCCCTCGCACGTTTCCTTCGGGGCCGTCACCAACGTAGGCCCCCTATGAATAGATGGCAATCCCCAAAATTCGTCGCCAGGCTACCTCGGGTAGCTCGCGCGTGAATCCTTACGTCGAGCTGCACTGCCACTCCAACTTTTCCTTCCTCGACGGTGGCTCTCATCCCGCCGAGCTGGCGTTTCAGGCAGCCGAGCTCGGCATGCCAGCGCTCGCAATCACCGACCGCGGAGGCGTGTACGGCGCTGTCAGATTTCTCCGGGCGTGTCGCAAGGTCGGGGTGAAGCCGCTCATCGGCGCCACGCTCGAGGTCGACGGCCAGGACGTGGTGATGATCGCGCGCAACCTGCGCGGCTACTCGAACCTGTGCCGCCTGCTCACTCTTGCCCACGCCGATCAGCCCAAGGGCGAGGCGCGCACCACCCTCGCCACCGCCTCCGAGCACCGCGGCGACCTCTTCTACCTCAGCGCCACCGACGAAGAGAATCGCCTCCGCGAGCTACAAGAAGGGCTGGGCAAAGAGAACGTTTTCAGCGAGCTGCATCATCACCTTCGTCCCGAGGACCCATGGGTGCTGGAAGGCAGGGCGGAGATGGCAAGGCGCTGCCGAGCCCAGGTTGTCGCGACCAACCAGGTTCACTATCACGTTCCGGAGCGAAGGCGGCTGCACGATGTGATGGTCGCGATCCGCCATCGCGCGACCCTCGATGAGGCGCGGCCTCACCTGTTTCCCAATGCCGAGCATCACCTGAAGAGCGACGAGGCGATGCGCCCGCTTTTCAAGGGTCATGCGGAAGCGCTCGCCACCCCTTGGGAGATCGCCCAGCAGTGCGAGGTCGCTCTCGACTTTCGCAAGGTGCGCTTTCCCGGCTACCCCGTGCCATCGGGAGAGACGCCTTTCTCATTCCTCTACAAGCTGTGCTTCGAGGGCATGCGCGACCGTTACCGCCCGATCACCCCGGACGCGGCTAAACGCCTCCAGCGGGAGCTGGAGGTGATCGAGAAGACAGGCCTGGCCGAGTTCTTCCTAATCAACTGGGACCTCATGCGCTTCGCACGCGAGCATGGCGTGCCCGGCCAGGGCCGTGGCTCGGCCGCCGACTCGATCGTCGCCTACGTGCTCGGCATCACCCGTGTCGATCCCATCGAGCACAACCTCCTGTTCGAGCGCTTCCTGCACGAAGAGATGACGAGCATGCCGGACATCGACATCGATTTCTCGACCGAGCACCGCGAGCAGGTGATCCAGTACATCTACGAGAAGTACGGGTGGGAGCGGACCGGGATGGTCTGCAACGTCGTCACCTTTCAGCCGCGGATGGCGATCCGGCAGGT
>PLYD01000102.1:0-2064 GCA_003151665.1 Candidatus Dormiibacterota bacterium | reverse complement strand
CGGGTCATTCAGTTCAACAAGGACGATGTCGAGGACCTTGGCTTGATCAAGATGGACATGCTCGGGCTGCGCACGCTCTCGGTCATCGCCGAAGCGCTCGAGCTGATCAAAGACAGAGACGGTGTTCGGCCAGACCTCGACCAGCTGGCGCTCAACGACCCAAAGGTGTTCGAGATGTGCAGCGCCGCCGACACCATCGGCGTGTTTCAGATCGAGTCGCGCGCGCAGATGCAGACGCTTCCCCGCACGCGGCCCAACAGCTTCAACGATCTGGTGGTCGAGGTCGCAATCATCAGGCCAGGGCCGATCCAGGGCAACGCGGTTCACCCTTACATCAACCGGAAGCAGGGTCGGGAACCGGTCACCTACCCGCATCCACTGTTGGAGCGGGTCCTCAAGGACACGCTAGGGGTGATCCTCTACCAGGAGCAGATCATCGAGATCGCGATGACGCTCGGGGGCATGACCCCGAGCGGGGCGGATGGCTTCCGGAGGGCGATGACCCGCCACCTCAACCACGTCGAGATGTCATCGCTCGAAGGCGTCTTCATCGAGGGGTGCCTGGCCAACGGGGTTTCACGCGAGGTCGCCGACCAGCTGTTCGCAGCGGTGCAGGGCTTCGCCGTCTACGGCTTCTGCCGCTCGCATGCTGCAGCCTTTGCTCGCACTGCATACGAGACGGCGTGGCTCAAGCTTTATCACCCAGTCGAGTTCGGCTGCGGCCTGCTCAACAACCAGCCGATGGGCTTCTACCACCCGAGCGTGCTGGTCGAGGACCTGAAACGGCATGGCGTCAAGGTGCTGCCGGTGGACGTCAACCGCTCAGACGTGCGCTGCCTACCGGAACCAACCCTGCCTGTGAAGGCCGAGCACGCCATGCGCGTCGGCTTCAACTATGTGCGCGACCTCGGCGAGGACGGCCGCAAGGCCATCGTCGCGGAACGCGCACGCGGCGCTTACAAATCCTTCGACGACTTCATCGACCGCCTGCGCGGTGGCCCTATCGGCCCCCGCGCCGTGCGCAACCTCGTGATGGTCGGCGCTTTCGACACGCTCGGCCAACCCAGGCGTGAGCTCCTATGGGGCTGGCAGGAGCGATGGCACGGCCGCGGCCTGAGGCGCGGCATCCAGTCCCAGTCAGAGCTGCGGCTGAACGGCGCAGCGCCAGACCTCCCCGCCCTCGATGACTTCGACGTCAACCAGCTCGAGTACCGCATCTCCGATCTTTCGACGGGCTACCACTTGATCCATTTCTGTCGCGACCGCCTGGTCGACCTCGGCGCCCTCGAGAGCAATCAGCTCCCCGCCATTCCGAACGGACGAACCGTGCGAGTCGCCGGCCTCGTGATCACGCGCCAGGCGCCGTCGACGGCGAAGAAGATTCGCTTCTTCACATTGGAGGACGAGTTCGGGCAGGTGAACGTCACGATCAAGCCCGACGTCTATGACCGCTACCGCCAGGTGGCCAACCGCCAGCCGATCCTCGTCATCGATGGGGTGATGCAAAGGCAGGACGGCGTCTGGTCCGTTCTGGCCTCCCACATCCAGGCCCTCGAAGGGGTGCCAAGGCCCAGCCAGCGCTCCCACGACTACCGCTGAAAAACCCCTGCGGCTTACTTTCTGTAGCCAGCGCGGGGGCTTTTAAGCGAAGCTATGTTGGGCCCGTGTCAACAACGCGGCAACCCCCAGAGGAAAGACCCATGTCAATCGGCCGAGAAATCGAAGACATCGCGCGCGATCTCATCAAGCATCAGCACGACCACCCACCGGTCCGCGACCTCAACCGTGAGACCGAGCGGAGGCTGACGCTCGCCGACCGCATAGCGATGGACTTCACCCGCCTTGTGGGCAGCTGGGTCTTCGTCCTCGCCCAGTTCGGATTGATGTTGGTGTGGGTCGTGCTGAACGCGCTCAGCCTCATCAGGCACTGGGATCCATATCCCTTCCAGTTCCTCAACTTCATCCTCACCCTCGAGGTTGCAGCATGGCTCCTACTGGTGCTGATGGCGTTCAACAGGCAGGCCGACCGCGACCGGCTGCGCTCCCAGCACGACTACGAGCTCA
>PLYD01000234.1 GCA_003151665.1 Candidatus Dormiibacterota bacterium | reverse complement strand
CCGGCGATCGATCGGCCCGGCTCGACCACGAGCTCCGGGACCTTGAGGCCGCGCGCCGCACATCCCGATTCGAGCGCATGGCGCACCGTCTCGACGAAATCACGCGGCGTCGGCGGATCGTCGTCGTGCGTGTAAGCGATACCCAGGCCGCCGCCCGCTCCCAGCTTTTGCGGCTCGAACTTCAGCTCAGCGCGAAGCTCGACCAAGAGGTCGAGCATGATCTCCATCGCCTTCTGGTAGGCGCCGAGGGCGAAGATTTGCGAGCCGATGTGCGAGTGGAGCCCGACTACGTCCAGCCGTGGATGGCGCAACGCCTCTTCCACCGCCTTGCGCGCGGCGCCGGATTCGATCGAGAAGCCGAACTTAGAATCCAGCTGCCCCGTCGAGATGTGATCGAGCGTGTCGGGCTTGACTCCAGGAGATATGCGTAGCATGACCGGCGTCCGCTTGCCCTCTGGGACGACGGCGCGTAGGAGATCGAACTCATGCGACCCGTCGATGACGATGGTGGCGCCGGCGCGATACGCCGCTTCCACGTCCTCGCGACTCTTGTTGTTACCGAGAAAGTGAATGCGGTCGCGCGGGAAATCCGAACGCAATGCTAGGTCGAGCTCGCCGGCGGATACGACGTCGAGGCCCAGCCCCTCCTCTGCGACGATGCGCAGGAAATGCGGCGATGCAAAGGCCTTGGCCGAGTAAAGGACGTGGCCTCCGCGACCCATGGCAGCTACGTACTCGGCACTGCGCTGGCGCACCGTCGCCTCGTCGTATACGTACAGCGGGGTGCCGTGATCGCGAGCCAGCTGGACGAGGTCGCACCCGCCCACCTCCATGTGGCCGGCGGCATTGACCCGGTACGTCACCGGGTACAGCAAGCTACGGCGTCAGTTGGGGCTGGAGCCGCAGGAGCCGCATCCGCCTCCGCAGCAACCACCGGCGCTCTCGCCGCCCCCCGCCTCGAAGGCTGAGGACGAATCGCCGGTGCCCGCGAACGCGAAGCTCGAGACAAGCACCCTGGTCTTGATCGACTCGCACGAAGGGCAGACCTGCGCCTGGTCCCTTTCGGCGAACCGAGTCAAAACGTCGAACTTGCCAGAGCAGCTCTCGCACCGATACTCGTATATGGGCATCTCGTGAACGATTCTAAGCTGCTTGAGCTCGCAAGAATGATCTCGGAGTGGCCTGGCCTCGTTGCCAGGCCGGATCCCGGATTGATCGAGGACTGCCTCGTGCTGGTCGAGCACCTGGGAGACGCCCGGAAGGTGGTTGATATCGGGTCCGGCGGAGGACTGCCCGGGCTTCCTCTCAAGATCGCGCGGCCCGACCTCGAGCTCACCCTTATCGAAGCCGACCAGGACAAGGCTGCGTTCCTCGTCCATGCGTGCGCGAAGCTCGGTCTGGACG
Source organism: Candidatus Dormiibacterota bacterium (assembly GCA_003151665.1). The sequence continues at coordinate 31,191 of PLYD01000234.1, read as the reverse complement.
GCGTGACGGTCGTGGCGAGGCGAGCAGAGGACGCGGCCCACGATCCGCGCCTGCGCGAGGCGTTCGACGTCGCGGTCGCCCGCGCGCTCGCACCGATGCCGGTCCTGGCCGAGCTTTGCCTTGGCCTGGTGCGCGTCGGCGGCAGGCTCCTGGCGCAGAAGACCGAAAGCGAGGCGGCAAGGACGGGCGAGCGCGCGATCGAGATCATGGGCGGCTCTTTGATCGCGGTCCACGCGTCGCCGTCGGGCGCCCGTCGCACCGGGACGGTGGTGGTCATCGAGAAGGTCCGGACGACGCCCGCTGGGTACCCACGTCGCGCCGGCGTCCCCAACCGCAAGCCTCTCCATTAAGGGAAAACGGCGCGGGCCCAACACCCGCGCCGTCGATCGCGGTGAACTCACGTGCTTAACTGAGGACGGCTGTGCCTCCCGCCGTGATCTGCTTGAGATTGGTCAGCGCAAGGCTCTGGACGGCCGGGGGCAAGGGCGCATACTGCAGGGCAACCCCTTCCGACTGACCCGTGGTCACCAACCACTTGAAGAGGTAGACGACCGCCCTGCCCTTTCCCGCGTCGCTGTAAGACGTGCGCAGGATCGCCCAGCTGAAGCCACTGATCGGATAAGTAGTGTCGCCTGGCTCGTTGGTGATGGAGAAGTTGGTCGCGCTGATGTTGTTGTTTTGGGCAGCAGCCGCGGTGGCGCCAGCGACGCTGGCTTGCAGGAATTGTCCGTTGGCGTTCTTCACGTAGGCCTGGCTCATACCGGCCTGAACGACGTACGCGAGCTCGACGTACCCGATTGCGCCAGGTGTCGAGGTGATCGCCTGAGCGACGGCCTGGTTGCCGCTGCCACCAACGCCGACCGGCCAACTGACGGATTTGGCAACGCCGACTTTGGTCATCCACTCGGGTGAGACCTTCGCCAGGTAGTCGGTGAAAATGTATGTCGTTCCGCTGCCGTCAGAGCGGTGCGCCACAGTGATACTGGAACTGGGTAGATTGACCCCCGGATTGAGCGCGGTCAGTGCGGGGTTGTTCCATGTCTTGATATGACCCTGATAAATGTTGGCCAGAGTCGGACCGTCTAGTTGAAGCTTGGCGACCCCGGGCAGGTTGTAGGCGATGGCGACAGCGCCTAATGTCACCGGCACCTGGACCAGCGTGCTAGGACCGCCGGCGGAGGTTATGTCTGAGGAGCCCATTGGCACATCGGTGGCACCGAAGTCGACAGTGTTCTTGATGAACTGCTGGATACCGGCGCCGGAACCGTCAGCCTGGTAATTTACCTTGACCTGAGGATATTGCAGCGTGTAGTCGTAGAACGCCCTCGAAAAGAGCGGGTTGTCGAAGGTGGACCCCGCCCCCGTGAGAGCGCCGCTGCCGACGCTCGACGTTGTTGGGGTGGCGGAGCCACCACAGGCGGCGGCAACGGTGACGGCTGCCACTCCAATAAGGAGTGCCCGCCCGATTGGTCTGACTGACTGCATCTAACCCCTCCTCACTTGACGTGGACTTCTTTGCGCGCTCCACGTTATGGAAGTTCGTTTAAGTGGGGGTTAACCGCACCTTAAACCTGAAGTGCGTCAGACGCGCTCATATACTCCGGTCGTGATCTGGGATCGCCGGCGCCGCATCGACGACGTGAAGCCTGCCGTGCCGCCGGTTAACTCTTTTGCCGAGGTTCTCGAAGATGCACCGGTAATGGTTTTGCTGATCCAGGCCGGGAGCGGCGTGATCGATGCAAACGACGCCGCGCGTGCCTTCTTCGAGATCGATCCGGCGCGTTTGCCTGCAAGCCTTGTCGAAGTCACGCTGGAAGGTAGCCTGGTCGAAGTGCTCGCCGCGGCTGAGACCCACGCTGAAGCGAATCTGGTTCATCACCGTCGAATCGTTCGATGCACGCTGGTACCGGGCCGGCGCCCGGGCCAAACACTGATGTTCCTCGCCGACATCACCGAGCTGCGCCACCTTGCGACGGTGCGCCAGGAGTTCGTCGCCAACCTCGTGCACGAGCTCAAGACCCCACTCACGTCTCTTCGCCTGGCCGCCGAGAGCCTGATGGGGGATCCCGCCCTGGCCGACCGAAAGCGGTTCGCGGCGAGAGTCGTCAAGGAGGCCGACCTCCTGACCAAGATCATCGACAACCTACGCCAGCTGGGCGACATCGAGACCAAGTCCATGGCCGTCGAGACCATGCAGTTCGACCTCGGCGAGCTGGTGCGCGAAAGTGTCGTCCGGCTTGGCATCGACCGGCCCGTGAACACCGAAATACCTGATGCCCTGACCATCACCACCGACCGGCCGAAGCTGGTCCAGGCGTTCGACAACCTTCTCGACAACGCCGCCAAGTTCTCGCCGCCGGGCACCCGTATCGACATCCATGGAGAGATCGCCGGTGATGAGATTCGGCTCAGCGTTCGGGACCACGGCCCCGGGATCTCCCCGGAGCACTGGAGCAGGGTGTTCGAGCGGTTTTACAAGGTTGATCGTGCACGTCCGCGCGAGGCCGGAGGCTTCGGCCTGGGCCTTGCAATTACCAAGCACCTGGTGCAGATCCTCGGCGGCCGTATCTGGACCGAGTCGGCCCGCGACGGCGGACAGGTGTTCACGATCGCCCTCCCCCGAAACTCTTAACGAGCGCATAAACATCCCTTAACCAGCCGGTCGATATCCTGATCACGGGGTGGCGGACTACAGGCCCATGATTCATCCGATGGCCCAGGTAGGCAGGCCGGAGCTCAGGACCGTGCCCGGTGCGGCGCCCACCAAACTACAGGTGGAGAACCTCTCATTCTTCTATGGCAAGACGCAGGCGCTCAAGGACGTCACCTTCGAGATCCCTGAAAAGCGCATCACCGCCATCATCGGACCGTCTGGCTGCGGCAAGACGACATTGCTGCGGGTCTTCAATCGCATGTATGACCTCGTGCCGGACGCGCAGGCGAAGGGGTCCGTGATCCTCGACGGCGAGAACATCCTCACCACCACCAAGCTGCTGTCGCTACGCCAGAAGGTCGGGATGGTATTTCAGCGCCCCAGCCCGTTCCCGATGTCGATTCGAGACAACGTCGCTTTCGCGCCGCGCCTGCTCGGGTGGAAGTCGACAAAGATCAAAGAGGTCGTGCAGCAAAGCCTCGAGAGCGCAGCGCTGTGGGACGAGGTCTCGGACCGTCTCGATGCGCCGGCCACCTCATTGTCCGGCGGCCAGCAGCAGCGACTGGTCATCGCCCGATGCCTGGCTGTCAGTCCGGATGTCATCCTCATGGACGAGCCCTGCTCCGCTCTCGATCCTGTGGCCACGCTCAAGATCGAGGACCTCATGGTGCAGCTGGCGCACGACTACACGATCGTCATCGTCACGCACAACATGCAGCAGGCGGCCCGAGTGTCGGACTTCACCGCCTTCATGCTCATGAACACCGACCACCGATACGGCGAGCTGATCGAGTTCGCGCCCACCGCCCACCTGTTCAACCAACCGCAGGACAACCGCACAGAGGCCTACATCACCGGGCGGTTCGGGTAGTCATCTCATGCCACGACTGACTTTCGAAAAGGAGCTCGCGAGCCTACGTGAATCGGTGGTTCGCATGGGGACGCTGGTCGAATCGCAGATCGAGGCCGCGCTCGATGCCCTTCGCCGGCGTGACGGTGGCGCTGCCGAGAAGGTGCGCACGCAGGACCAGTACCTCAACGAGCTCCTGAAGCAGATACGCGAGCAGGTCTTCATGGTCATATCGACCCAGCAGCCTGTGGCCCGCGACCTACGCCACCTGATGGGCATTCAGTACATCGCAACGGAACTCGAGCGAATGGGTGACTACGCAGTGCGGATCGCCCGCATGACCGGCACGCTGGTCGGGCTCCCGGATCGGCCGCTACGCGCCGAGTTTGGGCTCATGGGCGAGCTCGCAATCGGCCAGGTGCACGACATCCTTGAAGCGCTTATCGAAGAGAACGAGATTCACGCGCGCGAGGTGGCAGGCCGCGACAACGAGATCGACCGCCTCTACCACCGCGTTTTCGAGGAACTGGTGGCTGAGATCGGCAGTGGCAAGACCGATTCAGATGGGGCGCTCCGTGCGGTGACCCTGCTGCTGGTCGCACACAACCTCGAACGGATCGCAGACCGCGTCACCAACGTCGCCGAGGACATCGTCTTTCTGGAGACCGGCCAGGTCGTCGAGCTCGGATGACACGACCAGCCCACAACGGCGGATCGGGCCGTGTGCTGGTGGTCGAAGACGACGAAGGGATCAGAGAGATGCTCAAGTACAACCTGACCACCGCCGGCTTCTCGGTCCAGGAGGCGAGCGACGGAGCCACAGGCCTGCGCTCCGCGCGGACCGCACGGCCTGACCTGATCCTCCTCGACCTGATGCTCCCAGGTATGAGCGGCTTCGACTTCTGCCGAGCTCTTCGTAAGAGCAGTCGCGTGCCGATCATCATGATCACCGCCAAAGACGCCGAGGTTGACAAGATCGTCGGCCTCGAACTCGGCGCTGACGATTACATCACCAAGCCGTTCTCGATTCGGGAGGTCCTGGCACGCGTCAACGCCGTCCTGCGACGCGCGCAACCCGAAGCCAACGAGCCCAAGTCGATCCCCGAGCAAGACTCGATCGGGACCTTCAGCATCGATCGCGCGGCGCGCCGAGTGATGCTCGAAGGCCAGGAGATCAAGGTCACCGCCCGGGAGTTCGACCTCCTGTCGTACCTGCTTGCGGTCCCCAGCCGGGTGCATACGCGTGACGTCCTGCTCGAGAACGTGTGGGGACGCGAGTTCAACGGTGACCGCAAGACGGTGGACGTCCACATCCGCTGGCTGCGGGAAAAGTTCCAGGCTCGAGCGCCGTTTGAGATCGTGACAGTACGAGGAATCGGGTACCGGCTCGACCGGCAACGAACTCTGGTGGAAACGCTAGCAGTGGGCGATGGCGTCTCGACCACTCGCCATGACGCGTAGGGTGGCGGCGGCGGTGGACAAGGTCGCCGGCCCGCCGGCCACCTACCCGAAACCACCGGACCGTTACCGAACCTTCACGGCGTTTGTCAGCTGGGCGGCGCCCGCCTCGCTCATCCTCGTCGTCGCCGTCCTTTTCCTGCAGGCACGCCCCGCGATCACCAAGTATGGTCTCGGCTTTTTTATCGGCACGGTGTGGAATCCGGTCACCCTGACTTTCGGGGCGCTGCCTGCCATCTTTGGCACGGTCGTCACCAGCGCGATCGCCATTGCCATAGCGCTTCCTGTCGGCATCGCCGTCGCGGTTGTGCTCGCTGAGCCTGGCGCCCGCGGCATCCGTGGGGCGATGGGCATCAGCATCGAGCTTCTCGCTGCGATTCCAAGCGTGGTCTACGGGATCTGGGCTCTCTACGTGTTGGCGCCCTGGTCATTGCTGCACCTGGAGATTCCGATCACCGAGCACCTGGGATTCATAGGCTTTCTCAGCGGCCCGCCTGGCCAAAGCAGCCTGTTCACGGCCTCTCTTGTGCTTGCGATCATGATCCTGCCCACCCTCACGGCAGTCTCGCGGGACGTTATCCGCGCAGTCCCTCGCGGGCTTCGAGAGTCGACAGTTGCACTCGGGGCCACATGGTGGGAGACGGTCTGGCATGTGATCCTGCCGGCAGCGCGTGCCGGCATCTTCGGAGCCACCATCCTGGCGGTGGGCCGAGCGCTGGCGGAGACGATCGCCGTCACCATGGTGATCGGCAACCGGTTTGAGATCCCACACTCGATCTTCAGCCCGGCATACACGCTCGCAAGCGTCATCGCGAATGAGTTCAACGAAGCCACTGGCGACATCTACCCCGCGGCCCTGGTCGAGCTCGGGCTCGTCCTGATCCTCGTCACTCTCACCGTGAACGTGGTGGCGCTACTTCTGGTCCGGTCCGCCCAGGCTCGAGTGACCATATGACCCGCAATGCGTGGCGGCGCTTCAGCAGCGGGACCGCACTGACCGTCATGTACGCGCTTACAGGGCTTGCTCTTCTACCGCTCGGGCTCGTGCTGTGGTTCGCCGCCTCCAAAGGCCTGCCGGCGGTACTTCATCCGGAGTTCTTCTTCAACTCTGAGCGGCCCACAGGGATCCCTGGAGGCGGCGTCTCCAACGCGATAATGGGCACCGGCATCATGGTCGGCATGGCGTCGCTCGCCGCCATTCCCCTTGGCGTACTGAGCGGTATCTACCTCGCCGAATACGGGATCTCCCGTTGGGCGAGCTGGGTGCGGCTGGCCAGCGATGTCCTCGTCGGTGCACCCTCCATCGCTCTCGGCCTATTCGCCTATGCAGTGGTAGTTGTTCCGCAGCAACACTTTTCAGCGCTTTCGGCCTCTCTTGCACTGGCGATCTTGATGTTGCCGGTTGTCATTCGCACGACCGAGAGTGCGGTCGTGCTGATACCGCGCGGATTGCGCGAGTCAGGCCTCGCGCTTGGCCTGCCGCGCTGGCGCGTTTCTTTGCAGCTCATCCTGCCGGCCGCTGCGCCCGGTGTCATCACCGGCACGTTGCTCGCCGTCGCGCGCGCCGCGGGCGAGACTGCACCCGTTCTGTTCACCGGGTTTGGCAACCCAATTTTCAGTCTCGATCCCACGCAGGCGATGGCCTCCCTGCCCCTTGTCGTGTTCCGCGACGCACTGACGCCGTACAAGGACTTGCAGCAGGTTGCATGGGGCGCCGCACTCGTACTCGTTGTGTTGGTGCTCATCATCAACCTGGGCAGCCGCTGGGTCCTACGCCGGCAGATTCGTTTGGCGGGGCAACTGTAGGGGTAGATGTCTCGGGTGCTTTTCGTCTGCCTGCACAATGCGGGGCGGTCGCAGATGAGTCGGGCGCTGTTCATGCGCGCCGCCGGCAATTCGCACGAGGCACGTTCCGCCGGCACGTCTCCGGTCGAGCACGTGCATCCAGTGGTCGTCACGGCGATGCGAGAGGTGGGTGTGGATTTGAGCGCCCAGGTGCCCACCATGCTCACGACGGAGCTTGCGCAGTGGGCCGACGTGGTCGTAACGATGGGTTGTGGCGATGCGTGTCCAGTGATTCCCGGCAAGCGCTATATCGATTGGGAGCTGCCGGATCCCAAGGACATGCCAATTGAAAACGTGCGCGAGGTTCGCGATGACATCGACGGCCGCGTTCGCGAGCTCGTCAGAACTCTCGGCCGGGGCTGATCAAAATTTCATGGCAGCATGGGGCCATCGCGGCTAAACTCTCACCAGCGCGTCCGGGTTCGTGATGTAGTACAACGTCCCAGCACGGCGTTTCAGCAGACGAAGGAGCAACGTTGGCAACAAAGATTCTGGATGTGACGGATGTGACCGTGATCAAGGCAGCGGGCGGCGTCGTCTGCCGGATCGGTCCATCCGACGAGACCGAGATCGCAGTGATTCATCGACCCGCGTACGACGACTGGACGCTGCCGAAAGGCAAGGTCGAACCTGATGAGACTCCCGAGGATTGCGCGCTGCGCGAGGTTCGCGAGGAGACGGGTTTCAAATGCGAGTTGGTTCGGCCGCTTGGCTGCACCGCATACGTCGACCGCCGGGGACGCAACAAGGTTGCGTGCTACTGGGTGATGGAGGTGCGAGGCGGCCGCTTCCGCCCCGGCATCGAGGTCGACAAGCTGGTCTGGCTGCCTGTCGCCCAGGCAGTGAAGCGGCTGACGTACGGGCGAGACAAAACCCTGGTCGTTCAACAAGACCTGCCTTAAGCGCCTGAGCTCTACGGAGCGCAGCACTCGGTAAGCTGGACCCCATGCAGACGGTTGCCGCCGTTGACAAGCTGGTCATCGCCGGAGTCGAGCTGCGCTCGCGGCTCTTCCTCGGCACCGGTAAGTACCCGGATGACGCCTCGATGCTCGCCGCGTTGGAAGCGTCCGGCTGCGAGCTGGTGACCGTGGCCCTCCGCCGACTCGACCTCGACGACCCTAAGAAGAAGACGATCCTCGACGTTATCGACTGGAAGCGTTATCGCATCCTTCCCAACACTGCGGGGTGCCGTACTGCAGATGAGGCGGTCCGAATCGCTCGGCTGGCACGGTCGATGGGCCTTTCAGACTGGGTGAAGCTCGAGGTCATCCCCGATCCGCGCTACCTCTTTCCCGATCCGGAGGAGACGCTGGTGGCAGCGCGCATTCTCGTCAAGGAAGGATTCAAGGTCCTTCCTTACATCAACGCGGACCCGGTGCTCGCCAAGAAGCTCGAGGAGCTGGGCACGGTGACAGTGATGCCGTTAGGCTCTCCGATCGGCTCGGGTCAAGGTCTACAGACGCTGGAGCAGATTCGCATCATCGTCGAGGAAGCTTCGGTTCCGGTGGTGGTCGATGCCGGGATCGGCGCGCCTTCGGACGCTGCGCTCGCGATGGAGCTTGGCGCCGACGCGGTGCTCGTCAACTCCGCCGTGGCGCTCGCGCGCGACCCCGGCCTCATGGCCGAGGCGATCAAAGAGGGCGTGGAGGCCGGGCGTAAGGCCTACATCGCCGGCCGGATCCCGAAGCGCGGCCACGCCAGCGCGAGCTCACCCACCGAGGGCATCTCGCGACCAAACTAATTTTGCCGGTGGCGATGGCGGTCGTCGCAAGCGCGAGCGAAGGGCTGCGCGCTGCACCCCGGGCGACGATCCTGCAGCTCCGCGCGCCCGAGATGACGGCGCGTGAGCTCGAGGCCAACGCGAAGGAGCTCGTGGGGGCTTCGCCGGTGCCTGTCCTGATCAGCTCGCGGTGCGACATCGTCCTCGCGAGCAGCGCTGCGGGCGTCAATCTGCCCGAACGCGACATCTCTGTTCATGACGCGCGGACCCTGCTCGGCCAGCGCTTGATCGGCCGCTCAGTCCATTCCGTGCAAGGTGCGTTGCAGGCGGACCGCGACGGCGCGGACTTCGTCATCTTTGGACCCGTGTGGGCGAGCGAGAGCCATAAGGACGCACAACCTGCAGGCGTCGAGACGCTTGCCGCCGTGGCCCGCGCCGTCGGCATCCCCGTCATCGCAATCGGTGGCGTGACCGAGGACCGCATCGATGAATGCACCGCGGCCGGCGCCGCCGGCTACGCCGCCATTCGGCACTTCCAGTGATCGCGCTCCAGGTCAACGGCAAACGCGTCGAGCTCGATGCCCCCACGCTGCTCACTGACTACCTGGGGAACCTGGGAGTCACCCCTCGCGCTGTTGCCGTCGAGCACAACGGCACGATCATCGAGCGCGACGCTTACGTGACGACGACGTTGCGCGATGGTGATGTGGTGGAGATTGTTCGGATGGTCGGCGGAGGAAGCGACGCGAGGACGGGCTCAGCCGCCTAAACCGACAGCCCCAGTTTCTCCCTTAATGCCGCCTCGGCCTCCGCCCGCTCGTCCCAGGGCTCTGGGCCGGCGGCCATTTGCATCGATCGCTCGTGGCCCTTGCCCGCCAGCAGCACGCAGTCGCCGGGGCGTGCGATCTCGATGGCACGACTGATCGCCGCGCGTCGATCAATCACGACCTCGTAGTCGCGACCCGGTGACTTGCCCTCCGCACCCGACTGCACCTCGCGCGCGATCTCGACAGGGTCCTCGCCAAGTGGATCGTCGGTGGTGATGATGAAGAAGTCCGAGAACTCTGCCGCGGCGCGACCCATGCCGGGCCGGTCGTGGTCAGACCGAGCAGTCGATCCGAATACCACGATCAGCCGCCCAGGCGTGAACGGTCGCAGCTCGGCCAGCGCGCTGGCCAGGGCTCCCGATGAGTGGGCAAAGTCGATGAACACTCTGAAATCCTGACCCAGGTCGACAGGCTCGAGCCGGCCGCGCACTCCTTCGAACCCGGCAAGTCCGGTGCCGATCGCGTCAAGGGGCACGCCGAGCGCGAGGCAGACCCCGGCTGCGCATAACGCGTTGTAGATGTTGAACTTCGCGGGCACGGACAGCGTGACCTCCGTCTCGCCGACGGGGGTGCTCAAGCGAAAGTGCGAGCCCGACCTGCTGACGCTGAGGTCGAGCGGATACAGGTCGGCGGCGGTGGTAAGACCGTACGACCAGCGGCGCGCGATCGGACGGCGCGACAGCTTCTCGAAGCTCGGATCGTCGCGATTGAGCACCGCGGTCTTTTCGATGCCCTTGTCCGCCGCGGCGGCGGTCAGGTCGATGAGGCGTGCCTTCGCCGCCAGGTAGTCGTCCCACGTCGCGTGGTAGTCGAGGTGGTCGCGACCCACGTTGGTGAAGCCGGCGACGTCGAAATCACATGCACGCACCCGCTCCTGCACGAGCGCGTGCGACGTAGTTTCGATGACAGCGCACTGGACCCCGGCATCGACCATCCGCTGCAGCCACGCCTGGACCTCAGGCGCTTCCGTGGTGGTCTGACCACTCAGGTTGTCCGTTTCCGCGCCGCCCACTGTGAATGCGACTGTGCTCATGGCGCCGGCTCGCATCCCGCTCGCCTGCAGCACGTGCTCGGCCATGTGCGTGGTCGTCGTCTTGCCATCGGTCCCCGTGATTCCGGCCAGCTTCAGCCGTCGCGACGGCCGCCCGTAGAACTCGGCGGCGACCTCCGCCAAACCGATGCGCGTGGAGGGGATCAACAGCAAGGGCGTGCCGGCCGGCAGTGGAACCGGACGTTCGAGAGCCACTGCCACCGCGCCCTTCATGACTGCGTCCGCAGCGAACACGTGACCGTCTTCCCGGATGCCACTCACTGCAACAAAGAGGTCACCCGGCTTCACCCGTCGTGAGTCGTACGCAATCCCGGTGACGTCGACGTCGCCGGTCCCTTCCAGCCTGGCACCTGGAACTCCCGTGGCAATGTCAGCGAGCTTCATCTCGAAGGGCAGCATAATCGGCGCGTGATCGCCGACATCGGGGGGCGCCGATTCGAGTGGGGCAGCCGTACTTATGTGATGGGAATCGTGAACGTCACGCCTGACTCGTTCAGCGGCGACGGCCTCGGCGACGACCGGGGCGGTGCCGTTGCGCAAGGGATGCGGATGGTGCGCGAAGGGGCTGATTTTCTCGACGTGGGCGGCGAATCCACGCGGCCGGGACACGTGCCGATCACTACAAACGAGGAGATCTCGAGAACGGAAACCGTGGTACGGGACCTGGCGCGAGATTCGGGTGTGCCCGTCTCGATCGACACCTACAAGCTCGTGGTCGCCGAAGCGGGTGTGGCTGCGGGCGCCACGATCCTGAACGACATCTGGGGATTGACCCGTTCGCCGGCCATCGCCAACCTGGCCGCGCAACACCGTTGCGCTCTCGTGGTCATGCACAACCAGGAGGGCACCGAGTATGCAGGCGACCTCATGGACGAGATTAAGCGCTTTCTTCGGGAGTCGGCAAGGCTCGCAGTGGCGGCGGGTGTGCTACGCGAGCGCGTGATCATCGATCCCGGCATCGGTTTCGGTAAGACGGCTGACCAGAACTGGGTGGTGATGCGCAGGCTCGACGAGCTGAAGGAGCTCGGGTTGCCGATCTTGATCGGCACGTCGCGGAAGTCGTTCATCGGCAAGCTGCTCGACCTTCCGGTCGGTGAGCGGGTCGAGGGCACTGCAGCAACGATCACCGCTGCTGTCCTGAGAGGCGCGGACATCGTTCGCGTGCACGACGTCGAGGCGATGACCCGCGTTGCGCGCGTCGCCGATCGGATGCGGTGAAGCCGAGACGCACTGTCGCCTACCTCGGGCTCGGCACCAACCTCGGCAACAGGCGCAGGAACCTGAGCGCCGCGCGGCGAAGGCTGCGTCAAAAGGGGGTGCGCATCCTGCGTCAAAGCAGCGTCATCGAAACGGAGCCGTGGGGGGACACCGACCAGCCGAGGTTCCTCAACCAGGTGCTGGAGGTCGAATGGGACCAAACTCCGCGGCGCCTACTGTCGGCAGCCAAAGCGGTCGAGCGAGAGGGGGGACGCAAGCCGACGCGACGATGGGGCGCGCGAGTCATCGACGTCGACATCCTCTTGTTCGGCGACGAGAGAGTCGCGTCGCGCGCCATGGTGATCCCCCATCCTCAGATCCACGAGCGCCAGTTTGTCCTCGACTCTTTGAAAGAGCTCGGCGTCAAGGTCTGACAGCGGCCCGCGACACTACCTCGCCCAGCGCCAATACGTGGGGGCTATTGGGCGGGCTCCGCCTCCACGACCCAACAGCGCTCCGGAGGCAAGCTCGCCCAGAGCTGCCGCCCGAGGCCTGGGTCTGAGTCCGCCACAGCGTAGAGATCGTTCCCCGAGCCGACGTCGAGGTGCACCTGCCAACGGCCGCCCTTGAACCAGGCGCCGATCACGGTGGCACGCAGCGCATTGGTCCCGCCATTCGGCTCGGCGCTGTGGACGGCCACGTCCTCGACTCGACAGAGCAGGGTCACATCGGCATTGCCTCGAGAGGCGTCGCCGAGCCTGCCTTGGAGGCGCATATCGTCGCGAACCATCGTGGCCATGCCATTTGTAGCTTCGAGAAGCCGGCCGGCAATCACGTTTGCCGGTCCCATGAACCGGCCGACGAAAGCCGACTTTGGCCGTCGGTACAGCTCATCCGGCGTGCCCTCCTGCTGCAGGATCCCGTCGCGCAGGACGAGGATCCGGTTCGACATGACCATCGCCTCATCCTGGTCATGGGTCACGTTGATGACGGTCGTTTGCGTCGCGTGGACGATGCGCAGGATCTCCTGCCTCATGCTCTCGCGCAGGCCCGCATCCAGGCTCGAGAGAGGCTCATCGAGGAGGATCAGCTTCGGCGCAGTGGACAGAGCCCGCGCCAGCGCCACTCGCTGCTGCTGCCCTCCTGATAGCTGGTGGGGGAATCGACCGCCGAGCCCGCGAAGGTCGGTGAGCTCGAGCATCTCGTCGACCCTGTCCTGTGCGGCACGTTTGCGCATGCCGGCGATCCGCAACCCGAATCCGACGTTCTGGCTCACGTTCATGTGCGGCCAGAGCGCGAAATCCTGAAACACCAGCCCGACGCCGCGTCGCTCAGGCGGCACACTTCGTCCGCGCTCGAACACCATCACGCCTCCGATGCGGATGGTTCCGGCATCCGGCCTTACGAGTCCCGCCAACATCCGCAGGACGGTGGTCTTGCCGCTCCCAGAGGGACCGAGCAGTGACACGAACTCGCCGGCGCGGACCATGAGGTCAAGCGGTGAAACCGCGATCTTGGCGCCGTACCCCTTGGTCACGCCGCGCAGCTCGACGAATGCGGACTCGTCAGACACCGGTGCTCACCTGTGGAAGAGGTCGGACTCGAATCGCTAGCGAGCGCACGCCTGACATCGCTGCCGCCAATCGCGGGAGGTAACGCAGTAAGGCAACCGCAACCGCGACAAGTGCAATGTTGAGCATCGCGAGCGCCATGCCCTGCTCGATCTTGAAAACCCCGAAGTAGGCAGTGATTCGGACCGGCATGGTCGGCTGGCCCGGCGGGTACAGCAGCTCGGATGCGGCAAGCTCGAAGACAGTGCCCGTGAAGACGAGAAGCCAGATCGACACCAGGCCAGTGCGCATGATCGGTGCGACCACCCGGATCAGCACGTGGACCGTGGAGGCACCCTGGATGCGGGCCGCCTCGATCAAGCTGCCGCCCACCTGCTCGAGGGCGCCGATGTTGAGTCGGATGGCAAGGGGCAGCGCCCCGCCGATATATGCCGCAAGTAGGATCCAGATCGTTCCATAGAAATGGACCTGGCCGCGACCGCCGATGCCGAAGTTGCTGAGGTAGGGGGAGTTCCACGCAAAGATGTAGCCGCACGCGAGGATGATTCCCGGCACCGAGATGGTGACGAGGGTCGTGAAGCTTAGGAGCCGGCGTCCTGGAAGCTGCGTGCGCCGGATCAAGAATGCGATTGGCAAACCGATGAGAGTCACCACAGTGGCCGCGGCGACCGCCAGTCGTGCGGAGGTGGCCAGCGACGCCAGGTCATCGCCTCCCTGCGCGAAAACGGAGCGGTAGTTTCCAAGCGTCAAGTTGGAGATATGCAGACCGTTGCCGAACGCATGCTGGAAGGAGAGCAGCAAGCACTCGCCCAGCGGCAGTATCAGCGCCGGCAGCATGAACACTCCTACTGCCAAGCCCAGCACCCAGCGCCAACGGCCCAGCTCGATTCGGCGGGCCGGCCGCGTGCGACCACTGATGACCTGAAACGACCGCGACCGTTGCAGGCCGCCCTGGCCGGCGAGGGCGATCACGATCGCAGCGAAAAGCAGCAGCGACAGTCCACCCGCGAGAGGAAAGTCCGATGGGAACGTGTCGATCGCTGTGTAGATCTGGTACGAGATCAGTGGCACGTGCGCGTTCTGCGCGATGGTCGCAGCCGTGCCGAAGTCACCCAGCACTTCCGCAAAAACGATCAGAGCCCCCGCGAAGATGGCCGGCGATAGAAGCGGAACGTTGATCCGCAGCCATGCTTGCCAGGGGCGCGCGCCGGCAATCGCTGCGGCATCGGCGAAATCCGAGCCAAGCCAGACCAGCGCCGCTCTCACCGAGATGTAGACGAACGGAAAGTTCTTCAGCGTGAGGAGGAAGGCGACGCCGAGCGGCGAAAAGAACGCGGCGACGAGACCATCGGGCAGATGGATGAACTGGTCGATCGTCCCCCCACGCAGCATGAGAATCGTCCACGCCTCGCCGAACAGGAACGACGGTGTGAAAAATATCACCCAGATCATGAGGTCGACTACCTTGCGCAACGGAACGTCGGTGCGCTCCACCACCGCGGCAAGTGCCATGCCGACAGCTGCGGCACCGACCGCAGTGACTGCCGAGATGCCGAAGGAGAACGTCACGGCGCGGTAACTGCCGGGGTCGGTGAAAACCCTTCTCAGCGGATCAACGGTAGGTGTGAGGTCGGGCACTGCCAGGAAGAGGCCGGGAAGGACACTCTGGATCACGATTGCGGCGAGTGGATAGACGACAAGGAGCAGCAGGAGAATTAGCGGAATGGCAGTGAGAAGCGCTCCCAGGATCCCCGGAACACGACGCCCGGGGATCCTGGGGGCCATCTAGATCTCCTGGTTGCGGGTGGCTAGCTCGAAACGATGTTGGTGTGGAACCAAGACTTGTACTCGTTCTCGACGCCGGCCCACTTAGGGACGTCGAGGCTGACCCAATTGATCCCGCTCGTCTGGCGCGAAACGACCGGTGTGACGCCCGTGATCAGCTCGATGAAGTAGGTGTCGCCGTCCGTTGGGTCGTGGTGGGTGATGGCGGTCTGGCCCTGCTGCGAGAGCACCCAGTCGACAAACTGCTGCGCGCACGCCTGGTGTGGGCCGTTGGCCGCCACTCCCAGCTCAGAAGGAAGCGCGGCGACACCTGAGCTCGGATAGATGATCCCCAGGTTGGTGGAGCCGCCGGCCACGGCGCCGTAGTACGCGGAATCCTGAACGATCGCGAAAGCCTTTGCGCCGGTCTTGACCGAGCTCAGCGTGGGGTCGTTGGTCTGGAAGATGGCGTCCCCGCTGGCCTTCAGCTTGGTGAAGTAGTCCTTGCCCTGCTGTTCCCCGCCGAGCACCTGTGAGACGCCGGCGATCATCGGGTATGCCGGCCCGGAGAAGGCTGGGTCGTTCTCGGCGGTCATGTTCTTGAACTGGGGCGTAAGCAGATCGGCCCAGTCGGTGGGCAGGGTCGCCGGAGCCTTGGCCTTGTTGTAGACAATGGCGCCTGCGGCAGTCACCCCGCCGGGGTAATAGGCGTAGTCGGATGGGATCAAACCCTTGCCTTGATCGGTGTAGTTGGCGATGTTGTTCGACTTCCACTGGAGCAGGAAGCCGTGGTTGTCGAGATCTTGAAGGGTCACGTTGCCGTCGACCCAGAGCACATCCCACTGCGGGTTCGAGCCTTCGGCCGCAATCTTCGCGAGCAGCGGCCCGGTGCTGTCGTCGACCAGCTTGGTCGTGATACCGGTCTGGGCCTGGAACGCCTTGGTCGCGTCGGAGTCGTACCCCTGAGACGAGTAGACGGTCAGGCCGGCGCTCTTGTCGCATTGGCTGGCCGGAAGCTCGGCCGCGACCGCCGACGCCGAAGGCGTTGTGGACGATGCTCCTACCGAACCGCCGCAAGCGGCGAGAAATATCATGCTGGCAATCGCAATTGGTAATCGAGACCGAATCAACCCCGTAACCTCCTAATCGCAGTGAAGCCCCTGGGCGGCATGGCGCCGCAGGCGGCGGATGTCATTGCAATTTGACGGGGCCCAGATAACGGCTGGGAGCGGGGTGGTTAAAGGCGGACTATCGGGTGATTTGCTGGTCGCTCAGGCAGCAGCCAGGGTCAGCCCGGGCGTGCGTTGGTGAAGCGGTAACCGATGCCCGGCACGGCGAGGATGTAGTACGGCCGCGAGGGCTGCGTCTCGATCTTTCGGCGCAGGTTCCTGATGTGCACGTCGATGACCCTGGTCTCGATCGGGTACTCGTATCCCCAGATCGTGTTGAGGATTTTCTCTCGGCTCAGCACCTTTCCCGCGTTGCCGGCCAGGAACGTCAGCAGGTCGAACTCTGTGTGGGTGAGCTCCACCTCCTTGTTCGCCTTGTAGATGCGGCGCTCATTGACGTCGATGACGAGGTCTCGGAACTCGAGCCGGCTCCGCGCCGCCTCCACCGATTCCAGGCGGGTCCGGCGCAGGTGGGCCGCCATTCGGGCCACCAGCTCTCTGATGCGCAGGGGTTTGGTCACGTAGTCGTCAGCGCCGATCTCGAGCGCAACCACGACGTCGATCTCGTCCGATCGAGAGCTCATCATGATCACGGGGACGGCCGCGTCGGCCTTGCGCAGCTCGCGACACACGTCAAACCCGGAGCCATCCGGCAGCGCCACCTCGAGCAGGACCAGGCTCGGATGAGCCCCGCCAACCTCGCGAAGCGCCTCCGCGCCGTTCTCCGCCTCGAGCACCTGGTAGCCGTCCTGAACGCACGCCGCCCGCACCTCGCGGCGAGTGGCCGCGTCGGGGTCCACGATGAGGACTTTGCGCGACGTTTCGGTCGTGCTGATCACGCCAACATACTAACTGATCTGAAGGATTGTTAGGATATGTTGCGTTTCAGGCCCCGAATCCCGCGGCGCGCCCTTTTCTCTATGTCGATCAGCCTCGCGCCGGCTGACGAAAGGACGAGCTCCCAGGCTCCCGCATAACCGACCTCCTCTCCACCGTACTCGGCTTTGAAGAACCCCAGCCCATGCCACGGGTGCTCGGGACCGGACCCGGGGGGCGGCACTCCCCACAGGTCGTAGTCTCGGCAGCCGGCCTCGGCAGCTGCCCGTATGCCCGCCCACCAGGCCAGGTCATTTCCCATCAGCTCAGGATGCGCGCCGGTCCGGCCCGCAAACAGGTGATAGGCGCGGCCGCCGTGACGGGCCACGAGCACCGCCGCCAAGCCCTCGCGAGTTTCAGGATGTCGGGCGACATATGTGCGACACCAGGGCAGGTGCTCGAGAAGAAGGTTGTAGTAGGCCCGCGCCGGCAGGCTGATCGATTCCCGGCGCTCGACCGCTGCGGACTGGCGCGCCAGCTCGGCAGCGTCCTTGCCTTCCTCGACCACCGCGCCGCGCTTCAGGCCGGTGCGAATGTTGTAGCGGCGACCCTGCTTGAAAGACGCGAGCATCTCGTCGGGCGGCTTGAGCTCGAGGATCCGGGTGTGCTCGGGCTGGGTCGGTGGACCTTTGATGAATCCGCGGGCGGTCAGGACTTCCCCGAACGCCGGCGGCGCCTCGGGCTCCAGTCGCAGCTTGGCAATTTTTGCCTCGCGCGCCCATTCGACGAGAGCATCGATCGAACCAGCGGTCGCAGGAATCGGCCCGCGAGGGACGTACGCCTCGCGAACCGGGCCGACGCTGCGGAGCTGAACGCTCGCCATCGCGCCGGCGCCAAGCCTCACTCGCTCGATGGTCCAGCCGGCATGCGACTGGACCTCTCCCCAGCCCCAGGTCTGCAGCAACGGAGAAGGGGACGCTTGCTCCTCGAGATCGCCGTCCCAGGCGGCGGCGCCCGTCGTCATCCGATCTCCGGTATCGACAGCGAGCCTGACTCGAGGTGCCCGATATCGTTGACTCCGCTGACGACCATCCGGCCGTTGCGCTTTTCCAGAACCGACACGGACGCGTTCTGGATCCGAAACGGAAATATGCCGCGACCCGGACGCCCGACCACGTGATGCAGAGCGATCTGGATGACCCCGCCGTGCGTGACCACGAGCACATCACCTTGCGGGTGGCGGTTAAAGAGCTGGTCGAGCGCGAGGCCGACTCGCGCCTCGAAGGCGGCAGATCCCTCGCCGCCCGGCACGAGATCCCAGTTCGGCTCCTCGGTCCAGCTGGCCCATGCCTCTGGGAAGCGGGCGGCAAGGTCGTCGGTCC
Organism: Candidatus Dormiibacterota bacterium; assembly: GCA_003151665.1. The sequence goes on along the minus strand of PLYD01000234.1, from coordinate 12,888 downwards.
GCAAGCCTTCCCACTGACCGAGATAGATCTCACGGAGCTCGGCCATCGGTATGGGGTCGATGCCCAACGATTCGCCAGCCAGCCGCGCCGTCTCGGCCGCGCGCTTCAGGTCGCTCGAGTAAAAGCCGGCGAACTGACGGCCTGCCAGCCGCCGGCCCAACCGCGCCGCCTGGCGCCTTCCCTCGTCCGAAAGTGGAGGATCGAGCTGGCCCTGGATTCGGTGCTCGTGATTCCACATCGACTGGCCGTGGCGCACGAGCAACAAGCGCGCTGGAGTTGCCTCGCGCGCTTGCGAAACGGCTCCGCCGGCTTCGGGCTGCTCTGGGCGCGCGGATCTGATACCGATATCTATACTAACTTTCTCTCGATTCCACGATCAGGCTAGGCCGATCTCAGGAGATGCTTTTGCAGTCACACGGCACGCTGGCCGAAACGCCCCTTCGCTCGCTGCTGGAAGCCGCTCAAGGCGAGCGGTCCACCGGCACGCTCACTCTCAGAAACGGTAACGGCGAGTCCACAGCTCTTTATTTTCTGTTTGGCCATCTTTTCCACGCTCACGGGGATGGTTTGGCGGGCGACGACGCGGTCGTCAGTGCCTTAACCTGGAGCAAAGGCGAGTTTGACTTCGACACGAAGGCTAAGCTACCCGCCGATGAGACTGTCAAGGCCGGCATCCCCGAGCTGGTCGAAGCTGCGGAGTCGGCGCCAAAGCACGGCGCGCCCGAACCCCCCAAGGTGGACAAGGACGAGGCGCGAGGGGAGCGCCAAGATCATCCTGAACCGGAGAGAAAGGTGGAAGCACCCCAGCCAAGACGCGGCGTGAAGCACCGACCGCAACCCAAGCACGGACGTGAGCCGATTCCAGTACCCGCTGGGCAGGTCATCTACGACTCACTGAAGACGTCGTTCGTCGACTTCCCGCGCCTCATCACCACGTTGGAGAAAGAGGGGTACACGGGTTACGTGCGCCTGCTCACCGAAGACGCCACCGGCTTGATCCTCTTCCGCGAAGGGTCGGCACTCGAATGCATCTACGATGGGGCGGCCGAACCCGGCGGTCTGATTCTCGGCAAGACTGCCCTGCACCAGTTCAACGAGGACGTCACGGCAGGACATGGCGTCTTGGACGTCGTCGGCCTTTCGCCCGAGCTCATCGACGGCCTGTACGAGCTAACTGTTTCGAAGCCCATGTACACCGAGCTGTACGCGGCGTGGGTGGACATGAAGGCGCTTCTCAAGTTCCTCAGCGACCGCAAGCTAAGCGGCAGCGTGATGATTCGCTCCACCGGCGGAACCGGAGTGATCATCCTCGCCGATGGCGAGCTCGCCGGCGCGTACACGAGCGAGTCACGCGACATCTCGGACAAACCCGACCGCGCGCTTGCTTTGTGCGACGACCCGAGTGCAATGATCGAAGTCAAGTCGGCCGACGCTACGAAGCACCCGCTGCTCGACGTTGACGAGGTGGTCGCTTCTCAGCGCGGACCCAGGAGCTCCGGCCAGCAGGCAGTGGCGGCAACGGCTCCGCCACCGGGGGCTGAGCCCATCACCAGCCCGATGCCGGTGATCCCCCAGGAGGCTCCGACACCCCCGCCGACCGCGGTCTATCCGACCTACACCCCACAGCCGACCACTCATCCAACGCCCCCGTCGATGCCCGCAATGCAGGTTGCGCCGAGCACACCGCCACCGTCGAGCGGACCGCAGCGGGATTGGTCGCCGATCGTCTCCGAGCTGCAGGCGATGGCCGAAGACGCGCTCGGCAACCGCGCTCGCAAGGTGAAGGACATCCTTGGCGCGGCCGATCCTTCCGAGGCCGGAATCGAAGGCGCCATCGACCAGATTCCCAGCATCTCGCTATTGTTCGTGGACTCGTCGCGGTTGGAGCAGCTGGCGCACGAGATGAGGGCTCGCCTCAAGTCGCACCTGTAAACGATCTCTCCCGCGCCTGCGGCGTGGGGGCCCCAGCTGGCGCCGGTACTGTGACGATGTGAAACTCGGGACCATAGGCCTTGCTGCACTAGTTCTTCTCGGGCTCAGCGCGTGCGGTGGTAACGCGCCTCAGATCGTCGACTACTCGCCGGTCCGTGGCGCCACCGATGTCTCGACGGCCGCGCCGATCCGGATCACGTTCGACCACGATGTCGACCAGCAGTCGATCGAGAGCCGGCTTCACCTGCAGCCGGCGACCAGCGGCAACCTGGTCTGGCTGAGCCCTCGCGAGCTCGCCTACCAACACCCGACCCTGGCGCCCAGCTCGACATACGACGTGGTGCTGGAAGCGGGGTACAAGGACCTGGCCGGTAACACCGCGGTGCTTCGCCACCATTGGTCGTTTGTCACCGAGGGACCGCCGGCCTTCGCCGGCTCGGCGCCGGCCAACGGCGAGAGCGGCGTCGACCCCGCCGCGTATCTGACCGTGGACTTCACTCGGGACATGAATGGTCCGAGCTTGCAACAGGCGGTCAGCATCTCCCCGCCTGTTCCCTTCAGCGTCCGACTCAACCCGACCGACGGACGGCGCGCGATCATCGCGCCCGCGACCCTGCTCCAACCGTCGACCGCGTACACCATCGCCGTCACAGGCACGGCGCTGGATGCGGATGGCAACCGGCTGGCCGCAGACGCGACCCTCGCGTTCACGACCGGACCGATTCGCCAACTCCACAACTGGATCGGGTTCACGACGACGGCTGCGGACGGCACGTCAGGCGCGCTGTGGCTGGTCAACGAGTCGGGCTTTCCTCGCCAGCTCTTCGACGGCAGCTCCGTGCGTTCGTTCAGCTGGTCGCCGGATGGGACCACGCTGCTGCTCGAAAGCGACGGCGAAACGTGGTCGGTGTTGACTCCAGGCCAGGACGCTAAGCCGCTGGGCTTCAAAGCGGCGTGGGTGGGTGCCCTCGGCTCGGGCATGGGCTACGTGTTCATTGACGACGGCGGCGCGCTGCACCGCCTTTCATCCAGCGGTGTCGACACCATGATCTCTCCGGCTGTCACCGAGGCGACGGTTTCGCCTGACGGTTCAAGGGTCGCTTTTGTCGAGGTCGCGTCGCAGTCGAGCGTCATCTGGGGATATGACGTCGGCCTTCAGGCCCGCTACCAGTTGGTTGTCGAAAACGGTCCGATCAGCAACGCTACGTGGGCTCCCGCGGGAAACCGGATCGCTTACCTCCGCCACGACGTCGGCGTGACGACGCTTAAGGTCCGGAGTCTCAGCGGGGCCGCCGCAACGACCACCGTCGCGAGCGCCGGCGACATCAGCGCACCGGCATGGCTGCCCGACTCGGTCCATCTTGTTTTCGCCGTCGCGTTGCCGGGGGCCTCCGGCACTTTGCAGAAAGCGTTCGTGGTCAGCGCGATCGCACCCCCATCAGCGCTCACGCTCGCGGTTGGCCTGCCTGCCGATCCGGGCATCGCAGTCGCCGACCCGGTCCCGTCACCGGATGGCCACCAGATCGCGTTTCTGAGCGGAGGCCAGGTCTGGTTGATGAATGCTGACGGCACAAGGCCGACACCACTCACCACATTCGACGCGGCGTCGTTCCCCTACTCGTGTCGCACGCCGGCCTGGACCCGCGCTTGAGTGCTCTCGATGGCGCCTTCGAACAGGTTCCCGAGCCGATCAGCGGTGCGGGTCCAGGAGAATCGCTGCGCCAGCAGGCGACCTCGCTTCCCCATCTGCTGAGCGAGCTCAGGGTCCGAGAGCAGCCGACCGATGCGCTCTGCGTAAATCGCCGGATCGTGATCGTCGATCAAGTAGCCGCTGACCTCATCGCGCACGACAGAGCGGAGACCTGACACGCCTGAGGCAACCACCGGCCGGCCGCATGCCTGCGCCTCCAGCGCGACGAGCCCAAAGGATTCGCTGTAAGAAGGCATCACGCACACATCGGCGGCTGCGTAGAAGTACGGCAACTCGTGATGTGCCACCGTGCCCAGGAAATCGACGCGATCGCGCACGCCTGATGAGGAGGCGACCGCTTTCAGTCGCTCCTTCTCGCTCTCGTCGCCGTCGCGAACATCCTCGCCGAGGACTATCAGGCGCAGGTCGGCGTGGTCGCGATCGCGGAGCAACGCCAGGGCTCGGATGGCAACGTCCACGCCCTTGAGGCGCTCGAGCCGGCCGACGAATAGCAGCAGCCTGCCCGGTCCGTAGCCGATCTTGCGTCGAGCTTCGGCGCGGTCGAACGGCTGGAATGTCGCAAGGTCGATGCCGGGGGCGACCACGTGCACGCGGTCCGGGTCCGCCCCATACAGCCTGATCAGGTCATCGGCCTCGTCCGGAGTCGAACCGATCAGCAGATCAGCCTGCTGCGCGATCTCGCCCTCAACTTGAATTCGGAGTGCGGGCTCGGGCCTGGCGCCGCTCGCCAGCGTGCGGTTCTTGACCAGGCCGAGGGTGTGTGCGGTGTGCGCCCATGCGATCCGCATGTCGGCTCGTAGCAGGCAGGCAACCTCGCCCGAGAGCCAGTAGTGGGAGTAGAGCATGTCGTAGGTCAGGTGCTCGCGCTCGGCAAAGGCCCGGACCCCCGCGGCAAACTCCGGGACCTCCTCATACACGGAGTACTTGTCGAGGCTCCTGCCCGCGGGCAGATAGATGACGCGCGAAAGTGGGGCCAGGGACTCGATCGCGGGGTCGTCGGGAGATTGCCGGCGGGTGAAGATGTCGGTGGCGATGCCCCGATCGCTGAAGGCGTTCGCGACCTCGCGAACGTAGACGTTGAGGCCGCCGTTGCCGTTTTGGCCGAGAGAGGCCGTCGGAGAAGTATGCATGGTGATAACCCCGATCCGCCTTCCGGCGGCGAGGTTGGAGATCAGAGGAGTCGCCTCAGCCACGGTAGGCCGATCTCGCGTCTAGCCAGCGCCTCGATACGCAGCAGAAAGCCGAACGAGAGACCGGGGAGCATGACGCCATATCAGCAATAAAACCTACGCGCTTCCCTCCTATTCCCGCCTGAGGGCCAAAATAGGGGGCAGGCTATGATTTGGCGCGCCGTGCAGCTTCACAAAGGACTCAAGGTGTGGGGGCTGGTGGCTTTGGCCGTTCCCGCCCTGGTCGGCCTCACAGCGATCAGCACCCTGGCCGACAGCACACCCTCACCATCGGCGAGCGCCGTGGCGCTTCCGGGTGATCCCGCCAAAGGCGCGACACTCTTCGCGCAAAGTGGCTGCACGAGTTGCCACGGAGCCAGCTTGGGCGGCGGCATCGGGCCAGCTCTAAACCCAATCTTCAAGCTGCCCGGCGTTTCGAACCCTCTCGACCCGACTTTCATCATCGGCATCATCACCAACGGGCGGGTCCACCAGCCCGGCGACCCAGGATCGGCCAACATGCCGGTGAAGGGTGGCAACACGGCCCTGACCGACCAGGACATCAAGGACCTGGCCGCCTACATCATTCAGCAGAACCTGACTGGCTCCCCGCCGCTCTCGGCCAATGAGCTTGCCAAGCGCACCATCTTCTGGGTCGGCATCGCGATCGTCGCCATGCTCTTCATCACGCTCTTGCTGTCCCAGTACAACATGCGATGGATCGCGCGCCGGGCAGCCGCGCGCCGGAAGTAAGCGCCGAACCGGCGGGCGCTGGACTCCGCCAGGCACCGCCTCCAATTCCGACGCCGGTCGGCGGCGCGCCGAGGGTTCTGATCCTCTTCAGCGACACGGGCGGCGGCCATCGCGCGGCAGCCCGCGCTCTCACCGACGCGCTCAAGTTGCTCGATCCGACATGCGTGGTCACCGTGGCCGACCCGTTGATGGCGCAAGGGCCAATGGTCGTGCGGCGGCTGGCGTCGCTCTACGGCCCAATGATCCAGCGCTCGAGGACCGCGTGGGGCGCGGTGTACCACACGAGCAACACGAAGCCGACGTTTGCCGCCATTCGCGCGGTCTTCGGCCCTGGCGTCCGAAAGGCCACTGCCGAGCTCATCAAGGAGCACGATCCGGACGTGGTCCTCTCGGTCCATCCGCTCCTCAACCACATGACCTTCCAGGCGATTCAGAAGAGTGGGCGCCAGCGCGCGCTCATGACGGTGATCACGGACCTGGTGGACTTCCACCGGGGGTGGACGTTCAGCCGGGCAGACCTGGTCGTGGCGCCCACCGAGCTGGCTCGAAAGGTGGCGATCCGGCGGCGGGTGCCGCCCGACCGCGTCAAGCTCCTCGGCCTTCCGGTCGACCTGCGCTTCCGCCCGCCGGCTCCAGGCGAGAAGGAGGCGCTTCGCCGCCGCTTCGGCCTCGATGAGAAGCGTTTCACGGTCCTGATCATCGGAGGCGCCGCAGGCGCGGGCGGGCTAACGAAGCAGGTGGCGGCGTTGACCGAGGAGCCTCACCAATGGCAGGTCGTCGTGGTCTGCGGCCGCAACGAACGGTTGCGTCGCCGGCTCGAGAGTCTTGGCTTTGCGACGCCGACCCTGGTGCTGGGTTTTGTGGAGTACATGCCCGAGCTGATGCGAGCCTGCGACGTCATCGTCACCAAAGCAGGTCCAGGTGCAATCGCCGAAGCTCTGGCCACCGGGCTTCCGCTGGTGATCACCGGGTTCCTGCCCGGCCAGGAGTCGCCCAACGTCGATTTCGTCGTCGAGTCAGGCGTCGGCAAGTTCTCGCCGAAGGACGACGAGCTCGTCGAAGAGATACGCGTCCTTGCCGAGGGTGGTCCGACGTGGCGTGAGATGTCTCGCAAGGCCGCCGAGCTCGCGCATCCGTATGCCTCATCCGACATCGCGCGCGAGTGCCTGCTTCTGGCAGCTCGCTACAGGGCATCCGCGCAGGCAAGCCTGTAGGGGCACAGCCGGCATCGCCGCCGGTCCGGCCTCGCTTCGAAGCGACCTGCCCTGACTCCCTCCGCGGCCTCTGCACCTTGCTTTTTCGCGTCAGCGACAAGAGCGTCAGGGCGCTCGAGTGGGACCGTCTCCCCAGAAGCCAGGTAAACGACGTCCAACTGCAGTCCTTTCGACCCCACGCCCAGCGCCGATGCGGCACCCATCGCGTACAGGGCAACCTGCAGGTCGCGGCGCCCTCGGGCCACCGGCCTGCCTGACTTGTAGTCGAGGATCCGCCAACCGAACTCCGTGCGGTCGACCCTGTCGATGACACCGCGGAGCGTCCATCCATCAACGTCGATGGTGAAGGACTGTTCGAGAAATTCGGGCCGGGCCTCGAAGCCGCCGCCCTTTCGATACGCCTCGAGCTGCTCGGCCCCGTTGCGCTTGAAGGTCGGTGCTCGACGCGGGTCGGGGAACGCAGTCCCGCCCCAGACCTCCTCGTGCAGCTCTCTCAGCAATGCGGCCGTGACCTTCTGATCGCGCTGCCTCGCTTCCCCGGCACGACGCAGTACCTCGTGGAGGATCACCCCCTGCACAGCCTCAGCGCTCTGTACCGCCGGCAGCCGCTGCTCATAGCGGTACCAGAACTGGCGCGGGCAGTCGCGATACGAGGCGATCGCGGAGTACGACAGCACGACGGCGGCGTCTTGGGCCCGAGGCAAACCCAACGGCTTGGCGGTGAGCCGGGGGATGGCGGGGATCTCCCGTTCCGTGACGACGCGCGCGCCGGCGCTCAGCACCTCGGCGAGGAACCGCGAGTCTCTCCAGCGACGGCCGCCGTCGTAGTGAGACGCGCGTACCAGGTAGAGGTGCTGGCGCGCGCGAGTCATCGCCACATAAAGGAGGCGGCGTTCTTCAGCCACGACATCCTCGCGGCCCCGCACCAGTGGTTCCAGCACCGCGGGCGGCAGCTCGAAACGCGGCGAGCGACCTGTCTGAGGCAAGCGCCCCTCGACCAATCCGGGCACGAAGACCGCGGCGAACTCCAGGCCTTTCGCCTGGTGGATAGTCATTACCTGGATCGCGTCGACGAAGCCATCGACAGCCGCCGGCTCCTCGTCCTCGCCAGACAGAAGCACGAGGTCGAGGTGATGCATGTACGCCTCCAGCGATCGGTCTGGCGACGTCTCGCAGAACTCGGCGATCCGCTCCGCGAACCGACTCACGTTGGCTGTCGCGCGCGCCGCCTCGCTGGGCTCGAGACCCGCGCCAAGCACTTGTAGGTACCGCGTCTTTTCCATCAGCTCGAAGAACAGCTCGCGGACGTCAAGGGTCTTGGCCTGCTCGGCCAGGTCGCCCAGTAGAGCCGCAAAGCCAGCCGACGGAGACCAGTGCTCGAGAACCTCGAGCGGCGCCGCGCCGTTGCGATTCCGCAGGGTGGATAGGGCGGCGACGGGGTCGATGCCGGTCGGAGGGCGGGTCAGCGCTCGAGCCAAAGCCACCACATCACTGGGGTCTCGCAAGACGCGCAGCAGCGCGACCACGTCCTTGACCTCGGGCCGGTCGTGAAATCCGCGACCACCGATGACGACATGCGGAAGGCGCCGTGCCGCCAGGGCGGTCGCAATCGGGCGGGCGATGGCATTGGTACGGCAAAGCACTGCGATGCTCGACATTGCAATTCCTGTCGCTATCAGGCGCTCCGCCTCCGCAGCGATCGCGGTTGCCTCGGTATCGCCATCGGGGCACAGCCACATCTCCACCTTTTCGCCCGGCCGGCTGGACCTCAGCTCCTTCGGCAGTCGTGCCTGGTTGTTTGCAATCAAACTGGCAGCGGCTGCGACGATACGATGCGAGCTCCGGTAATTCCGCCCGAGCGTGATCGTCAACGCTTCAGGAAAATGAGCGCGAAAGCGCTCGAGGCTCGCGCGCGAAGCTCCCCGGAAACGGTAGATGCTCTGATCGTCGTCGCCGACGATGAAAGGGTCTCCGTTTCCGGCAATCAGCTCGACCAGGCGTTCCTGGGCGAGGTTCAGGTCCTGGTACTCATCGACAAGCACGCGCGGAAAGCGCGCGCGGTAGGTGCTGCGGAGAGCGGGCTGTTCCTCGAGGAGCTTGACCGCGAGCGTCAGCAGATCCTCGAAATCGAGCAGTCTCTGCTTCCGGCAAGCGCGTTCGTACGCGCCGAAAAGACGCACACAGGCCTGCATGAGCTGCACCCGCTGAGCGAAATCCGGGTCTTCTTCATCGCCACGCGTCGCCGCTGCCCAGGCGACCAGTCGTTTCAGTGGGACCAGCTCTTGCTTCAGACGCTCGAGCATCTGGAGCGCAGGCGACACCAGATCGTCCGGGCGCTCGTCGCCGGTGAGCGCGGGATCGCCCAGCTTCCACATCAGCTCGCGGGCGAGGATCCAGCGCTCGGCGCCGGCAAGAATCCGAAAGCCGGGCGGCACCCCGACCAGCCGGCCGTCCTCGCGCAACCAGCCAAGCGCGATCGAATGGAAGGTGCCCACGGCGGGCGCGGGTTCACCGATGAGGTCCTCGATTCGCTGGCGCATCTCGGCCGCCGCCCGGTCGGTGAATGTCATCACCAGGATCGATGAAGGCGAGGCGCCCTCGGCGACCAGCCTTCGGAAGCGCTCAGCGATCACCGCCGTCTTGCCTGTGCCGGCCCCCGCCACGACTCGCACGGCGCCACGTCCGAGGGCAGCGGCTCGAGCCTGATCCACTCCCAGCTTCATGACCGAGGCATCACCTGTCCTGCGGTGGACCGGAGCGCCCGATTCGAACACGAACCCCGCGAACCTTGCGGCCCAGGTCCAGGCCGTTCAACCGTGTAACGATCGTCTCGGAATCGAGCCTCAGCTGGTGGGCCAGGGCCGGGCTCGAGGTGGTCACGACAAGGGTGCCTGAATGCAGCTCGACCTCGTCGCAGAGCCGGGCGGGCTCTGGCCCGATCAAGGTGCGAAATGCCGACGCGACCTGGGTGCCCAGCAACCGCCCGCCGCCGGGCTGCCGGCGAAGCACGCGAGGGAGGATATTGCCCAGTTTATCCACAGGCTGAAATTTCGCCCCCAGACACCGTCCATACCCGCGCGCTCGAGATCAGCTCGGGTGGAAAGGGCCCGGCTTCGACCGAGGTGATGATGACCTGGCCCGCTCCGGCCACCTGGCGCAAGAGTGCCGACCTCCGCTCGCCGTCCAGCTCCGAGAGGACGTCGTCCAGCAAGAGCAGGGGCCGCTCCCCGGTGCGTTGGGCCACCAGGGCAGCCTCGGCCAGCTTCAGGCTCACCACGGCCGTCCTCTGCTGACCCTGTGAGCCATAAGCTCGAGCTTCGCGCCCGTCGAGCAGCACTCGCAAGTCGTCGCGGTGGGGACCGATGCTCGTCGAGCCGCGCCTGAGGTCCTCAGCCAGGGAGTTATGCACAGCTTCGGCCACGTTGGCGGGGGGCCCCAGGTACTCGATCTCCAGGCGCTCTCCGGAGGCGATCTCGGAGTGGCAGCGGGCCGCAACCGGTTCGAGCTCTTGGACCGCCCGGGCGCGGGCGGAAGACACCTCGCCGCCGATCCGGATCAGCTCCTCGTTCCAGGCCTCGAGCACGTCCCCACCGCCGTCCCCTGCCGCCATGCGCTTGAGCAGGCTGTTTCGCTGTTCGAGCACTCGCTTCAAGCCGGCCAGGGCGCGGGCATAGCCTGGCTCGACCTGCACGAGCATCTGGTTGAGGAAACGCCGGCGCAGCTCGGGACCGGCTTTGATCAAGCCCAGGTCGTCAGGCCAGAACAGGGTGACCCGGAAATGGCCCGGCAGGTCGAAAGCCCGGCGGCGAACGCCATCGACCTCGATCACTCTGCGCGCACGATCGCCCTCGACTGTCAACGCGATCGCGAGCTCGATCACAATGCCGCCGCTCTCCACCTCCGCCTCGATGCGCGTGGCTGCCGCAACCGGGCCGACGACCTCGTTATCGCGCCGCGTGCGGGGCGACGCCGAAAGCGCCAGCATCGCCACGGCCTCGAGCAGGTTGGTCTTGCCCTGGCCGTTGTCCCCGATGAACAGGTTGACGCCCGGACCGGGCGTGAGGTCTAAGTGAGCGTAGTTGCGGTGGTTTCTAAGCTGGAGTCGCCGGAGCAGCAATCAATTTCATCTAGTTGGACACTCGCATCTAGGACATCGCTACGCGCACGGGCATGATCACGTACAGGTAGTGCTCCTTGCCCGGCGGCCGCAGCAATCCCGGGCTGAGCGGGCCGTCGAACAGCAGCTCCACCTCATCCTCGGCGATAACCCCAAGGGCGTCCAGAACGTAGCGTGCGTTGAAGGCGATCTGGATGTCTGACCCGTCGACGTCGGCGGCCATCTCGGCCTTGCTGTCACCGACCTCGTTGGTGGTCGCCGACAGCACCAGCGCGCCGGCCTGCGCCTTGACCCGAATNNTCGATCAGCCTCGAGGTCAGCTCCGAGGTGCCGGCCTTGAAGAAGACCTGGTTTCGAGCTTTCGAGATGATCACCTCGACCTTCCCCGGCTCTCCCTTGAGCACCCGAGAGAGCTCGGCCAGAGCGCGAGCCGGCACGATCAGGCTGGCCTCCAGGTCGGCGGGGCCTGTGACCGCAAGCTTGCGGACGGCCAAGCGGTGACCGTCAGTCGCGGCCAGCGTCAGGGCGCCCCCGTGGATCTGCACGAGCACGCCTGTCAGCACCGGCCTCGCCTCGTCGGTCGAGGCTGCCATCTGCGTCTGCTCGACTGCGCTCACCAGCTCGTCCAGCGCGACCTCGAGCCTATCGCCCTCGTCTGGCCGGGGGCCTGGCGGAAACTCCTCAGCCTCGATGCATTTAATGTGCGTGTCGAACCGGGCGCAGCGCAGGTTGAGTGATTGGGTCGCACCATCAAGGGACATCTCGAGGTCCTGGTCGGGCAGCGTGCTCACAAAATCCGTCAGCAACCGTGCCGGAGCCGTGGTGGCGCCCTCCATCGAGACCTCGGCAGGCACCAGCTTTCGAATCCCGATCTCGAGGTTGGTCGCGGTGAGCGCAAGGCCTTCGGAGGTTGTCTCGATGAGGATGTTGTTCAGGATTGGCAAGGTCGTCCGGCTGGAGATCGCACGTGACACAATCTGCAGCGCTTGGCTCAAGACAGACGGCCTGCAGGTGACCTTCATTTGAGAAGCGATGACTTTGGAATTCAAGACACTTGTCCCCCGTTATAAGAGTTTCTCTTGATTGAAATCATCAGTAGTCCATAACAGTAAGCGCTGTGGACAGTGTGGATGTCGAGATCATTTACAGATCGATCCGCGCGGGGGATAACCGCTTGGCAACTGGCCCGCACCATGCCAAGTCCTGTGGCCTGACTGTGGAGTAATCCTCCACGTGCAGCCAACGCGCTGCTTCTCCCCGCTGGGTCCAACAACGTGTGGAAAGCTCATTGGACGTAGAGCTTTTCGCGGATAGCCTGCACCTCGTAGCGGAGCCGCTCGTCTTCTTTGAGCTCGTTCGCGATCTTCTCGATCGAATGCAGCGCGGTCGTATGGTCGCGGCCTCCAAAGGCCTTGCCGATGGCGGGGAGTGACGACGGCGTCTCCTCGCGAACCAGGAACATCGCGACCTGGCGCGGGAAGACGATGTGCTTGTCGCGACGCTTTCCCTTCATGTCGTCGAGGGTGACGTTGTAGTAATCGGCGACGAGCGCCTGGATGCGCTCGACGTTGATCGGCTTGCGCGTGCCGGCCGGGATGATGTCGGCGAGAAGCCGGGCAGCCTCGTCCTCGTCCACCTGGCGCTGGTGCACTGCGGCGAAGGCCTGGACCCGCGTCAGCGCTCCTTCGAGCTCGCGTATGTTCCGCGTCACCTTGTGGGCGATAAAGCTCAAGACCCCTTCGGGAACCAGCGCGCTGTTGTCGCCGAGCTTGGAGTGAAGGATCGCCAGGCGGGTCTCGAAGTCAGGCGACTGGATGTCGGCGATCAGGCCCCACTCGAATCGCGACCTGAGCCGGTCCTCCAGCGTGGGGATCTCCTTGGGCGGCCTGTCCGACGAGATCACGATCTGCTTGTTGATCTCGTGGAGCGCATTGAACGTGTGGAAGAATTCTTCCTTGGTGCGGTCTTTGCCGGCGAGGAACTGCACGTCGT
>PLYD01000277.1 GCA_003151665.1 Candidatus Dormiibacterota bacterium | reverse complement strand
GCTGGAAGCGAATCGGCGGACCGCCGCCCCATAGCTGGCCCATGCCGGAGCTCTTTGAGCTGGTGCCTGGCGACACGGTGCGCGCCCCAGCTTGACCTTCGGAACGGAAAGCCGGCCGGCCTGTCGTCATTCGAATGCGTCGGTGGTCGGGGAGGCGGGACACTATTTGAACCGACCGGGCGAACTCCGCGGCGGTGTCCTCGAACTCATCAGGGCCCACCGTGACCGGCTCGAGCAACGCGTCCGGAGCAGGGATTCGAACCCTGAACCTTGCGGTTAACAGATCGCTGTGGCCCGTTCAGAAGTAGCGGCTCCAATTCGCAGACTGCTGCTGAGTGCCACCCTTTAGCGCCATTTATCGTCCGCGTTGCTGTACGGGCACCGCGCCGATTGCATTTGGTGGTTCGAGCTCGGCTAGTTGATTAGCTGCGCCAAGGGCTTCGGCGCAGCTCCGATTGCGGTCCAATTTCGTTTGCGCGACCCAAACCGACGTGGTTCAAGGCGCGCTCTCTTAAAGGCACTGCCCCGAGCTACCGAATCCCTAGGCTGGCCTATGCCTCTTGCATCGAGTCGCGGTCTTTTCCGAATCGTTGTGGGAACTTGTCTGCCACACGCTGCAGCAGCTGCTTCCCTGTGACCGTCGTCAACGTTCCAAGATCATATGTATAGGAGAACCCCCAAGACGGGTCGGGATAGTTCGGGTTATCCCATACTTCGATGATTACGCGGCCGAGGTAAGTTGCTTGCGAGCTCGCGTTTCCACCAAGATAGGGTTTTCCCGGTGTCGGGGTCCTAGGCTGGCCGGTGCCCTTAACGATCTTGCCTTGTGGAGCCGGGTTTGAAGCCATTTGGATGTCAGACCTCCTTTTCTTTTAGGTGCACCCAACGCACGTGCAGTTCGGTATATAGCCGAATATCCAAAGCAAGTGAGCTTTGAAGTAGATTGGGATGCAGTTGAAACAGCCCCGGTCGCAGACGCAAACACAATCGACATCGCACGAGCCGCCAGCATTCGGATGACAGTCAGTAATGCACGGGTCACAGTGGCTCGTGCATTCTGGACAGCCAAGTGCTTCGGCAGTTTGTACGCTCGGGGCGGCGAGTCCCGTATTGATGAGAATCCCCGCTCCAACTGCGCTCAAGCCAAGTTTCCCCGCCCACCTAAATAGGCCCCGGCGTGAAACCGTATTCATGAGTATTCGAAGCAACCGCTCGGGCTCTGGGTTGGGTTGCTGACTCTCGTCCATGCTTAATCCTTCACCTCCTGATGTAGATACAGAGCGAGCCGTTAGCCCATCCCGAGGACGGCACGTGGAGTCCGACCCAGATCCAGAGGCTGCTCGGGTGCTACAACTCCAAGCGTTAGGTAGAGCCAGTTCGGTCCCGGTTGGGCCGACTGTGACACCACTTTGCCTCCGGCATCGAGGGCAATGCCGACAGGAAAAGTTCCGATTAGCAATTGGCGGGCCAACTTTCCAGTGGAGTCCATCAACTGCACTATCTGCCCGGTTTGTGGTAGGCCCGCTGCCTTGTCCGCTACTGTTGCTTCGTCGCCAATCCATGCCAGAATGAACTTCCAGCGGATTTCTTCCAGCCCGCCTGGTCGTGTTGAGAGCTCGGCAACTTGACGTACCAGCACATCACACGACTGACAAGTGTCGTTCAGCAGTAACACCATCGTCCTTTGTCCGCCGGCAACCACGGAAGAAATCGACAGCATTCGGCCGTTTCCCGCTTGGGGAAGTTGGATGTCGGGAAACATCTCGCCCCGCTCAAGCTTTGACACTCGGCGCACTGACGATTCGAGACGTGCTTGGACGGCTGACAAATACCGTAGGACGCCAGCCATCGCGACGACCAGCAAAACCAGTAGGAGCGAGTTCGCCGCGACTACAAGCCACAATAAATTCAACTTCCTACCTCCCTCTGAATCGACGGCGGGGCGGGACCTGCCGGCCCGCGCGATGTCCAGATGACTCGCAGTACCCGAGGATCAACTAGTTCGATTAGATAGAGTGAGACAAGGCCGATGGACGAGAGAATTACTACTGCTGCCAAGTCCTCCGCTGTCGTAGGACCATTCGTGGCCAAAACACCGACTGCGTCTGGAAATAAGGTGGTGATAGCGAGCACCGAGGCCAATGCAAGCAGGAGTGAATTGCGAATTATCGTCTGCACTCCCGTGATCGACTTCGACAATTGCCCAAAACAATTGCATGGTGATAGATCACCTTTCGTCAGGCGCCATAGCGAGTACAGAACAAATGCCAAGAACAGCAGCAGCCCCGATGGGGCCACGACGCTTAGCCATTGGCCGACCAGGATGAGCGTCCCAAGAAGGATTTCGACGACAGGCAAGACGACCCGTACTAAACCAGCTTGACTATCTACTGCAATAAATGACGAGGAGGGTGACGATTTGAGTTTGGCAAACCCTGCGACCAGCAATACTGTCCCGAGAATTACCCGAAGAGTAATCACGACTACCCAGCCCACCCTTCCTCCTGTGGTCAGCCCAATTCAGAGCCTGATGGCCCAGATAACTCGTTCGACCAGGATGCTGGCAAGAAGTATGGCACCGCCTACGGAACTATCAAGTCGTCAGTGTTGATGTCGTTAAGTACGTGGTCTACACTTTCGCCAAGTTGGCTGGTCCTCGGTCGGACATGCGGTCAAGTGGGGGAAAAGAGGTCGCCGCGACCAAGCCGCCTTTCCGCGCGGGACCTCGCCAGCGCCAAGTCCTCACGCTCTTGGCGCAAGGACTCACCGACGCCGAAATCGCTGTCCATCTTGGGATTTCCGTAGCCACTGTGAGGACGTATTTAGTTCGGCTCTACAGAGACAATGGTTTTGCGAACCGAACTGACGCAGTAGCAAGCTGGCTTCGTTTAACAGAGCCTCACCCCGGTGTATCCGAACAGCCAATCGCCAAGCCGAAGCCTCGGACTGTCCCTTAAAGTCGCTGGCCCGACGCTCTTAGTTCCAGTCACTTATCGGCAGCATCGATGGCTATCGGTGGCCACCTTCATCGCGTCCACCGCGGCGGACCTTATACGGGCCGGGCCAGGCCGGGCGAACCACGACGACATCCTTAACCGAGGCGTGTTGGGGCTCTAGAACACGTTGTCGGGCACACAAATTCGTCATGGCGGATCAACTGGTCCTTCTGGACATCGGTACAGCTGAAGCATTGGACCTAAGGCCTGGTGCGGCGCGCCTCGTAAGGGCCACTCTCGAAAACGACTCCATCGCCAAAGGCCGCTGGTGGGACCGGCGTCCAGGCGGAGGCGGCATCGGCTCGCGCGAATAATCGCGCAGTAGTCCGCCGAGTCTCTCATCGCACCTCACCGGTCCCGAAGCCACGACCGGATCGGAGCGCGCAATCGGAGTCTGTAGATCGAGCCCACGATGGGGCCGAGCCTTGTTGTAGTGCTCGAGCCACTCAGTCAGGATGCGCTCAAGGTGCCGACGATTGAGGATCAGGAGCCAGTCCAGACACTCGCGCCTGGTCGAGCCAATTTGGCGCTCGATGTGCGAATTTGCCCTCGGGGCCGCGATCGGAGTCCTGATCACGGCCACGCCGTCGCTCTCGAACGCCAGATCGGACCCGCCGCCGTACTTGGCGTCGTGATCGTGGATCAGGAATCTCGCACGCACCCCAAGCTGGCTCAGTTCCCAGCTGACATTTCTGGCTTGTTGGGTTACCCAGGCAGCGTCTGGGCGGTCGGTTACCGCGAACCAGATCACTCGCCTGGTCGCCAGTTCCATATATAAGAGGACGTAGAACCGCTTCAGAAACACGGTGTCGACGCTGAGGAAATCGGTGAGCACGATCGCCGACGCCTGCGCTCGCAAGAACGCCTTCCAGATCTGCCGCGATCTCAAGGGCGCCGGCCCGATCCGGTTCCGGCGCAGCAACTTGCGAATCGCGGTCGCCGAGACCAGATGACCGAGCTTGAGCAATTCGCCGCGGACTCGGACGCAACCCCACCTCGGATTGTCCTTCGCTATTTGCAGAATCAGCTTCTGGAGCTCGGCATCGAGACCTGGCCGACCCGGGCCGCGGCGACGACCGAAGGCCGCCCACCTTCTCCTCACCAACTCGCGATGCCAACCCAGAACCGTCTCCGGCTGGACAAGCATCCCGACCAGAGCCGCACGGCTCATCCTCTGGCTCAGCGCCGCCATGATCGTCCGATCCGCCGTATTCAACTGCGGCCGCTTGACCTGACGGCGTACGACGCGAAGCTGGTGCCGGAGCAGAAGCAGCTCCGCTTCGGGGTCGTGAACTCGCAGCCTCACATCAATCAGATCGAGGAGCAGCCGAAGCCAGGAGTACATGAGGGCGAAGAGCATCGGCGCTCGAAATCCTAATAGCAGCAGAGCCGCCAAGATAGGGCGGTTTGTCCGAGCCCTCGGTGGATGAGCACTCTCGAAATCCAGAGCGTGGAAGCTCTACCGATAGATAGTGCCCCACCGGGAGGTGAGGAGAGAAGACGACCGGTGGGATGTTGTGCCTTGAGCACTGCTCTATTAGGATGTCGCGGCTCTCCTCGGCTCGGTGTCCACGCGTGCCTGAAAGGAGATGCCAATGATCTTTGTCGGAATCGACTGGGCGGAAGCCCACCACGATGTCTGCCTGGTCGACGATGCCGGACAGGTGCTGGCCAAGAGAAGAGTGGCAGAAGGACTCGAAGGCGTGGGCAAGCTGCACGCGCTCATCGCCGAGCATGCTGAGGAGCCGGCTTCGGTCGTGGTCGCCATCGAGACTGACCGCGGACTGCTGGTCGGCTCCTTGCTGGCCGCCGGCTACCAGGTTTTCGCGATCAATCCGCTGGCCGCGAGTCGGTATCGAGACCGCCATGCGACCTCGGGCGCGAAGTCAGACGCCGGCGACGCCCGGGTGCTGGCCGACCTGGTCCGCACCGACCGTCACCAGCACCGGCCGGTGGCTGGAGACTCTGAGCTCGCCGAGGCGGTCAAGATCCTGGCCAGAGCCCATCAGGGCCTGATCTGGAGTCGGCAGCGCCAGGTCAATCAGCTGCGCAACTCCTTGCGCGAGTTCTACCCGGGGGCTCTGGCTGCCTTCGATGATCTCGGCTCTGCGGACGCCATCGCCATCCTGGAGCTAGCATCGACGCCCAGCCGCGGCCGCGCCCTTTCCCGAGCCAAGATTGCCTCAGCCCTGCGGCGCGCCGGACGCGAGCGCAATCTGGAGACCAAGGCGGCCCAGATCCAGACTCAGCTGCGCCGGCCCCAGCTGGAGGCGCCGGCGCTGGTCGCCCAAGCCTATGGCCACAGCGTCGCCGCCTGCGCGGCCATCATCAGTCAGCTCAGCCAGCAGATCAATGCCCTCGAGCGGGAGCTGGCCGCGAGTTTTGAAACGCACCCGGACGCCGAGATCTACCTCAGTCTGCCTGGACTCGGTCGTGTCCTCGGCGCCCGGGCATTAGCCGAGTTCGGTGATGACCGGACTCGATTCACACATCCTAAGGCGCGCAAGAACTACGCCGGCACCGCGCCCATCACCAAGGCCTCCGGGACCCGCAAAGTCGTCCTCGCCCGGGTGGCGCGCAACCGGCGGCTTGCTGATGCCTGTTACCAGTGGGCCTTCGCGGCTATCACCAGGTCCGAAGGCGCCCGCCGCAAATATGACTCGCTGCGCGCCCGCGGGCAGACTCATCACCAAGCCCTCCGCGCTCTCGGCAACCGACTGGTCGGCGTCCTTCACGGCTGCCTGACTAACCAGCAGACCTATCTCGAGGAGGTCGCGTGGCGCAGCGCAATCGATGTTGCCGCTTGACATTTCCAGCCGTGGGATGTCTATCGGTCAGGCCACCCTACTCCGAGTAGCCTGCCCGCCGATGAATATGTGACCCCCACACCCCGCGTACGAGTACGGTTGCCTTGTCCTAGCGACGACTGGGTCACGAGAAATGAATTGGCCCGTGCTCGGATCGTAGTACCGAGCCCGCAGGTAATAGAAGCCGGACTCAGTCGCGGACGAATCCTGGTACTGACCTGCGAACCGGAACGGGTTCGTGATGGAGCCCGTGCTCGTCAGCTGGGACAGCTTGGCGTCACTCCGCCCTGGCTCCGCCGAATGTCTTCATTTAAGGTTCCGCTGTTGGTCCAAAGAATGAGGGAGCCTGAGATCGTCCAGTAGAGGCGATATGCCGCGTCAATTTCGTGCCCGCCAACTTGATACAGGTATCGACCACCGGACTGAGTCTCGCAAATACTATCCGCCGCCGCGGCATCCGCAGTGGCAAAGAACGCGACCTCGAACGATTCCCGCCCGACATCGAACAAGCAGACGCTGGTAGCGCCAGTGAATAGCCCTACGTCCGTGGATCCCGACACGGCGGTCACCCTGACGCCGGTCCTGCTGAGCTGGCGCACGAGGTCGGACTCGGCGCTTGCCTGCGCGCAGGAGGCCGCTCCATCACGTGGCGGAGGGAGTTGCGACGTAGGACTTGGATTCGGCATGGTTCCTGCACAGGCGAACGTAACCAGCAGCACTGCGACGCCACCAAAGTCACGGAAAACCCGGCAAGCACCTGGATTAGAGGCTACTAACATCGCCCGAGGGCCGAAGCGTCCTCTTGCCGGCGCGTCAATGGGATGGTCACGGTAACGACGGCTAAGCGCTTGGAAGAAGCTGCGAGACTCCATCAGGCAATTGTGGCTGCAATAGGAGCTCGACTACATCCGATCCAGACGTGCGTCGAACGGTTCCGGCGGAAGCCACATATATCTCGGGTCCCATCAGCGCGAAGCACCTTAGGCCAGGCGCGGATACTTCTGCCGTACGCTGCGTCGCGACAGCAAACGTAACGACGTTCAACGAATCGTCACGAGCAAACCACACTTCACCAACATCGCTTGCCAACAACTGGTTTATCAGGCTATTTCGCCCGGACCGAATCGGGGGACGGACGATAGTTCCCTTGAGCGCTGGGACATCCAGCCGAAAGAGCTGAAGGTTCCGCGAGATGGCGAAGAGCGTGTTCCCTTGATTCGCGGTCGCCACAGCGGTGATCTCGGTCCAATCAGGCTTGAGTACATTTAGTTGCATGGGAACGGTTGCAGTCCCTTCAGCCGCAAGATCGGTACCGCGCAGGAGCTGTATCTGGCCGTTCTGACAGGTAACGGCCAACGACTGGCCCGCCCGGACCATTGCTAAGAATGCCGGTCCGCAATCTGGAAGATCGTGCGCCGCCTTGATAACGTGCGTAACTACCGATTGGGCCGTGACCCAGTAGCGTGCTTGGAGGTTGGTAGCGACAGCGTAGTGATAGATAAACACTGTCGTTCCGTCAGGCGAGACCGCAATGGCGCGGGGCCCCTGCCCTGGGTAGATGACACGATCTTGCACGGGAATCTTAGTAACCATGGTCAAACTTGGCGAGGCCAACACATTGACGAAAGAAGGCCCGTACGCAGGTCCGCCGTCCCATTCGGTAGAAAGCACAAAGACCAGAGATCCCATCGAGTCCACCACAGCCTCCGGTTGAAACCCAGTTGCAAAGGTGCTCTTTACTGTCAAGGACGGGACGTCCAACGCCGCGACGTGCCCGGATGCACCGTGGACGACGACCGCGATCAAGTGTGAATAGGTAGCCGCACCGCCGGTCGCAGCCAGATCGTCACGTGGACCGACCACTGTGGTAGCCGGCCTGCCGCACGCAATTAGGGTCGACGACAGCAAAATTCCGACGAGCATTGACCTTGCGATTGCATATCGGCGGGCTAGATTGGTCGCCATGCCACTTGTGCCTCCCACGCCAAACATCCGGTGATCACTGCCAGAAAAGTTCCGTTCAAGAGGGCAACAGCCCATCTGTTCGCCATTAGCTTTCGCCACGGGACTCGCTCGGGGTCCGAGGGCCGGGCCGACAGAACCACCGTCATGACTGCCTTGCCGGCGCCATAGCCAAGCATCAGGTAAACGCCCAGCGGGAAGCCGAAAAGGATGCCCGCCACGAGAACGACGTAAAACGCTGCAAACGGTATGAATGTCAGGATGCCAATCCCTAGCACAACTCCGTAGCCGAAACTGGCAACAGCGAGAGGCCAACGGTTACGCCATGCCGACGGAACCTGAGCTGACCGTTGTGGTCTAGGAAGTGAAATCAACTCCAGGTCTAGTAAGCTCGCTACGAACGCGACAGCCGCGAGGAGCGCCATGGCGGCCGCGCTTGGGACGACGTGTTGCACTATCGCGCCCGCAAAACTGAGAACCGCGCCGAGCGAAGCCGAACCAAACAACGAGCCAATTGCAAAGGTCCCGATCGCGATGAGCCTACGGCGTTCTTGTCCACGCACGGCGGACAGGGTTTGCACCATTGAAAAACCTCAACCGGACCAGATGCTCGACGCGCCAGACAGCGCACCAAGCGAGACGGCGACAATCGGTAGGACGTGGACGGAAGCGGCGATGAGCGTACCGGCCGCGATGGCAATCGCAAGTCCGGAAACCCTTAAGGCCATAACAGCAGTGGACATCAGCAACTTAAGCAACCCGTACCGCCGCACAATCCAGTACAAACCGCCTTAGTACATCCGTAGCTGTACCCGGAAGTACACCAGCTCGGTTGGTTTGAGTTGGTACAGAACGTACTGCAGCTTGGCGAGCAACCGCAGCAGTCTGTGTAAGCGATGTAATAGGAACAGCCGGTGGAGGAATCGGTACAGCAATAGGTCCACGAGGACTGCGATCTGCAACCCGACGGACATTGCGTGTCGCTTCCGCCCGTGCACGAAGCACATGGATGGCCGTGAATGCCGCAGTATTGCCAGCTTGAGCAGCTGACGGCCAGAACGATCTCCGGGTCCAATACAACGACGGCTCCCGCGCCTGCCAAGACCATGGCGGCCCTGCCGAGGCGCGCAAGTACGTGCCTGCGCGTCGTTCGCTCGCTGAGCCGAATCAGCAGCCGAGAGACAATCTCATCCATTCGAGGCCGCCAATTCCTCGATCGGTCGATCCAGCAACGCGATCAGGCTTTCCAAGTGCTCTAGCGAGCTGGTCGCGCCCTTGCCGACGACCGTTCCATGCCTGTCTAGGACAATCGCGTACGGAGTGAGGGTGATATTGAACTCCTTGGCCAGTCCTTGCGCAGCTGCAACTCGAACCCGTGCGTCGGCCAGCTTGGTCTGAAACTGCTGGTTTTCGACCGGATCGGCCGACAGGGAAAGAACGTGGACTTGAAGCCCTGGTTCGCCAGCGAGCGTTCGGAGAGCAGGAATTAGCTCCACGCACGCACGGCATCCGGGTGCGGTAAACACAGCAAGCGTTGCCTCATCGTGCGGACCGCCGACAATCAATCGAACGGCGCGAAGGTCGTCGATCGCGACAGGACCGATCGCTTCGCCAAGTTCGGGACCTGCTTGAAGTGCACGGGCGCCGACCGGCGGCAAGCGCATGTAGAGGCGACCGACCTGGCGGGCGAGAGCCAGCAAGAAGAGCAATTCACAGGCCACGACGAGGGACAAGAAGACCATGCCGGCAACGAGTTCACTCTGTGTCATTCATTCCTCCTCTCGAGCTGGCTTACGGCTCCGAACGTCGCCAACGTCCACACCAAAAGCGCGAAGAGCCCCGCGCCAAGACCAGCCTCGACGTCCGCGCCAATTGAAGTCACAGCATTTTCTGACAGCACACTCACCCCGAGAGAAACGACGGCGAGCGTTACGTCGAGTCCGACAAGCGACCAAGCCGGTTTTGACGTCGACGCCGAACCAAAGCAGCCGCACCGCTCGGGGGCGCGGTGCAGCATCAGTGACATACCTACGACTCCAGCCGTGCCCGTGAAGAAGGCAGCGGCGAGAATCCCTGCGATGGCCCGCGTCGCGCCCGAGACCAAACCGACAGCTAGGAATGCTTCGTAGACTGGAACGGCATATCCGATTGCTCGCGACATCCGCCGCGGAAGCGCGCCGTAACCGGAAAGGATTCCCATGAACGCATTCAGATCACGCAGCTTCGCAATGCTGCTGGCCGCCAAAAGCACCGCCAGCAGGCCGGCGGCAAAAGCACTAGCGATCGGCGGCGCCACGCGCTCGTCCCCCCGCGGGGTTTAGCGGAACCCCAGGCCGAGCTTCCCAACGCCTCGTGTACCACTTTATGGCGCCCCTGTCAACGATGCGTTCTGATGTGTGTAGTAGTTCTGAGATAATGTCACCCCCGAACAGTTCTGTGATTCCGTCACCCCATGAATGGAGGCCGGATCACATTGACCACAGTCTGAGCAGCGTCGCCTGATCGTCCTCGACCACCTGGAGTCGGGGGCGCTGGTCAACGTGGAGGAGCAGTACCGGCGCCTCAACCTCGGCCCGAACGATGAAGCCCGTCTGCGTCGCGCGCTGGAGCAGGAGCTCGCGGACGAGGTGAGTTTCAGCGCGGAGAGCCTCGCCTTGGCGCGGCGCCGGCTCGCGCGAGCCGAGCACGAGCGGGAGAAGCTACTCGAGGCCTACTTCGCAGAAGCGCTGCCACTCGATCTGTTCAAGCGCGAGCAGAACCGTATCGCCAAAGAGATCGACCTCGCCCAGACCGAGATCAACAGGGCAGAAGCAACGACAGTCCTTATGGCCAGCTGCTGGAGACGGCTTTGGGCATCATCCGGGACGCCAGGGAGGGCTACTCCGCGGCGGACCCGTACGTCAAACGCCTGTGGAACCGCGCGGCTCCGTGGACCGTCAGGCTCTACCCTCGTTAGGTTTCGAGGCTAGGAATTCCGTGGATATATGTAGCCGTTCGGCGTTGTCCACACTATCGAATCGTGATTATCGTTCCAGCAAACGCTCCGCCGGAAACGTCAAGCTGCCAGCTCAGCTTGGTTTGGCCTTTGGAAAAACTCGCCGGCACTGCCAGCCTCATTTCGTACGTCGTGGCGGCTCCTGCTGGGATCGAGCCGACGGCGTCGCAATTCAACAAGAACGTCTGCTGGACCGGCGCACCGACTCCAATCGACTCTGTATACGAGGGGCACGGACTGAGCACGACGGTTGTTCCCGTCGAATTCGACAAGGTGACGAAATATGTCAGTGTCCCGCCTGCCGAGGCCGGGCCCGGAACACTGAGCTTCGCGGTGAGTGAGCTCGCCGGAACTGGTGGCGCCGCCTTCCCCTCTAGATCGAAGGCAAGAAGCACAGGGCTTCCGCATTCCATATTGAGCCATGTGCCCGGCACAGTCACGACTTCAGTGCCTGACAGGCTGATTCTGACGATGGTTGCGACTTTCGGGCTGGTTCCAGCGCCTGCGCATGTACCCGGTGTTCCAATGAGAATGTGGATCTTGCCGCCGGCGGATAATCCATCAACACCGTTGGCGGCCCCAGTTGCCGACATGGCAGCGCCTCGTGCAACTGGCACTGGTTGACCGCTACCGAAGACCGCTGCAATCGCCGGGGGCACAGACACGAAGCAAGCATCCGGCGCCAAATTTCGCATGAACAACTCCTGAGTCTGGTGGCCTTGATATGCGCCCACACGGCCCAGGTCAACATGAACATCGCGCGCTACACAAGGTCTGCTCGCAACCGCACCCGATGCGAGTCGCATTTCCGGGGTGCCGGGACGATCGGTCCAAGGCACTGCCCCTTGCGCTGGCGTCGAGCTATAGGAACCGCAAGCGGCAACCAATATGATCGTAAGTCCCGCGGCTAAGCTCAAAATAGCTCGTGTAGCGGCCGTTAACTTGGTCCCATGCATCTTGACTCTTGTCTCCTTAACGTGTTAGTCACACGATGTGTTACGCGATACAGTTCTGATCAGTGCCCGAGCCGCTTGGGTTGACCCATGTGTTTGCGCAGTCGCGATCGACAGTGAGGGGCACGCCTCCATATGAATCGGGGTTGTCAATCAGCCATTGCTTGATTCGCTGGCTATTAATCCATACACCTGACGTAACACCGCAGTGACCTGGGTCGAACCAGAGATCCTTCGTGGTCATGTTGCCGTCTGGATCGCCACCAAAGATGTAGCCCGGCACATAACGAATGCTGGCCAGGGCCTGCAAGTTTGAAGCGCAGACCGAACCGTAAACTCCCGACTTCTGAGCAGGAGAAAGTGAGAGTTGGTAGTCGAAGCCACTAATGAATGAACTTGTCGCGGATTGGCACTGCGAAGGCGCTTCATCGAGATCAAAGGTGACCGCCGTGCCCTGTGCTGGGTTCACTACTCCTAGGCTGAATAGTTTGTTTACAGCGTTGATGGCCTCGCTTTTGCCTTGGTTAAAGGCGGTGGTCGTGTTCGAACTGAATGTGTACTTATAGGTCGTGCAAGGCGCTTGGAGGCCGACCCAGAAAAACTGGAACTTCCATCCCTGGTTGTAGACGTTGGTTAGCCACGATGCGCTCAGGTTCGGTTGGGTGCACAGCATTTCCAAGCCACCGATGTATGCCCCGACCCAATAATAAGGTGAATACGTCCACCATGTGCCCATCTGGGATTGGGTTGGGTCTGTGCATGTGTCGAAGCCTTGGTTCTGAGCAATGCCAGACCCTTGAGGGAAAGAAGCTTTCGCGGGAACTGCTCGCGTTAGGCCCACACCCAATTGACTCAGCAGCAGGATTGCGGCAACGAAAGCGCGCATCCGCGTCATAGCCCAGCCTCCTAAGCTAGCATTCGATCTCTGCCGATCCCCGTTAAGTATGCTTTTCCTTTCCGTTATGTCAAGTCAAATGAATTGTCCACTTAACACGCGCCAATCAGAGACTTGCCGCCGCGCGTTGGATCGCTGTGACACTACCCTCGCGAGCTGCACGGACGCCGAAACCGTCGCCGGCAAAATCCCAGGTAAATTGCGCTATCCCGGATGGCTAAAACGTCCTCCGTTTCTTAACTAACCCCGTGGTGCTGGCGATTAACGGCGGGTAGTAATTTGACAGCGCGATAGCGTGGACTTCCATCGGCTGGGACATGGTGACCACAAGCTCACTAGTCGAGAGGACGGTGAAGACGACGCAGGCCATGATCCTCCAGCGTTGATTCACACTTGAAGATCGCTTCCCATTTGCGAGAAGGCAGTGCTGGCGCACCTCTCGGACCCTTCCCTCCTGAACCTTGCGACTCGAGTCGAAGCTTGCGATAGCAGAGGGTTGTCGAGATCACCGCCTGACGGCGCGAAGCTCGCACTAAGCTGCCATTATCGCCAGCTCGACTCATTCGGTTGGTAATCAGAACGAGCACTTATCGGCAGCGATCTCACTTAGCAGGTCTCTCGCACGGTAATGATCCCGTCGGCGGTTAACGAGCTGAAGCATCCGTGTATCGCTGGGACCTTATCGAGAGCCACGGAGCAGGAGCTCATTAAGTTCGTCAGAGCCGACCCCCACGATGTTGATGGCCCAAACCTGCTCGGGCGACAGTCCGGCGCGCCGAAGTCCGACCCTTTCGTCAGGCAGGAGCCGCTTGACCTTGAAAGCCGGTCGTGGCCGATCGGGATGGGTCGGTGGGCCGACCCGACGCCTGCCTCGCATCACCCACTGGTGAAATCGAATGCCCTCGGCCTGAAGCTGAGCGCGGAGGGCACGCACAATGCGACGCGCTTCGACCGGCGCCCACCGGTGGGCTGCCTTGGCGACTGCGACACCGGGGTCCTTACCGATCAACCGCCGGGCGTGACGAGCTGAGACGGCAAGGTGCGCCGCGATGTCGTTAGCGCTGAAACCGAGTTCGTGGAGGCCGCGGGCGCAGACAAGCCGATGGGCACCCAGGTTGATGGCGCGACTGATCTTCAGCGCTTCCAGAAACGGCACCACCTCTTCGTGAGCAGCCGGCGCCCGCCGCAGCCGTCTCTCCACCGTCCGCCAAGCCACGTCCAGATCCTCAGCTGTTGGCGGGCGTCGTTGACCAGGCGGCCGCTTGCGCACACGCAGACCGCGGAGCGATCTACCGGAAATGAAGTAGGCCCCGTGCGGCCCACGAACAGCTTTCAATCTGCCGGCTCGTATCCGCAGGCGCAACGTCTCGACGTGACAGCCGAGCAGCTCAGCCACCTGGTCGAGTTTGAGCAGGCGTCCCTTCACGAGCTGTCGCGCTCTCTACTCACTCCTACAGTTTCAAGGTCAAGGACACGAATCGTCCACATTGTGAATAAGTAGAAGTACCAAAGCTTGTTGGCACGCCCTCGGCATTCGAAGACCCGGGGCCCTCGGCGCGGAGCCGAGTGGCAATACAGGGGTCGGCCGAAGGCGATCTCGTCCTCCACACTCGAAGTCGACTCCGGCCGATGGCCGGCCCCCATGCACGATCAGGTGTGGGCGCGTATGCGCCGGGGGTCAGACTCCGGCCCCCGCCGTAGTCGATGCATACCGAGCAGCGTGCGCACGGCGTGCGCACAGCGTGCGCACGCAGCCGCGTTTGAAAGTGCCATCGGACGATCGCCCAGGAAGAGCGTTGGACAACGCACGGCCGGCTCGATGGCCTGCATGGAATCGGCCAGCGGCTTCGGGAGCCGAAGTCAGTGATACCGTCGCACGCAGCCCCGCTCGAGGACGAGGCAGGAGAAGCCGCGTATGAGCTCGAGTTCGCTCCGGCCTTCGGTTCTGGGGATTCGCTGCGACCTGCGCCTCAGGAAGCGAAGGACGAAGCGAAGGCCTCCCGAACTCAATTCGGCCCGTCACATGGACCAGGACGGTCTCTCATCCCAACTCATCCGATCATCCTCCGAGACCTTCCTCCTCAAGCGGAGTCTCATCCCACTCAAGCCCAGCTCAGCCGTCTGCATCGAACTCTCAACCAACGCGACCTGCTCATCCTCCAATCTCTCCACGACTACCGCTACCTAAACACCCTCCAGGTCAAAGAACTCTTCTTCCCCAGCCTCCGCTCATGCCAGATGCGGCTTCATCACCTCAAAGATCTCGGTCTCATCTACCGCTGGAAAGTCATCGAAACCCCAGGCGTTCGTCGTCGTCATTCGCTGCTCCTGATCTCAGCCCGCGGCGCCCGGGTGCTCGCCGACTGGCACGGCGACGATCCTCGGGACTACGTCGAGCGCAGCCACGACGCCCGCGACCACTGCTGGCATGCCACCCACGACCTGGAAGCCAACCAGTTCTTTGTCTCCATGACCACGCAAAGCCGAGAGCGCAAGGACGAGGGCCTGCTGATCTGGTACGGCGAGGAGCACGTCCGGGCCGAGCGCCGGGCGACAGCCCGCGAGTACAAGTCGCCAGTCCCGACGCCAGACGGCTGTGGGGTCTATCTGGCGGCCGGCGGCCGCATCCTCTTCGACCTGGAGTGGGACCGGGCGACTGAGTCGCTGGCTCGCCTGCGTCAGAAGGTCGGCTCCTACGTCGGCCACTTCGAGCATTACCGCGACGCCGAGCTCCACCACGTCCTCTTCGTCGTTCCCACCGACGACCGTGAGGACAAGCTTCAGCACACCATCTGGCGCGAGCGGCCGCGGTTCGGCCACGACAGCTGCTGCAGCTTTTGGACCACCACCGCCTATCGGCTACGGGACTGGGGTCCTATGGGAGCGATCTGGCTGCCGGTCGAGATTCGCGCCACGGAAGCGCCACCCGACCAGGTAATCAAGCTCCGGAGGCGGACTCCGCTCAACCAGCTGGCGCCCATCCTGCCCCACGAGCGAGCGATCGCTGACTGCATTGGCAAGCCGTCGTGGTGGGAACGCCGGCCGGGTGGAGGACAGGTGGCGTGAAGGTCAGGGCTGAGGCCGGATTCCACGCGGATCGAGAGTGCCGAGGGGTCGAGCGCTTGACCCCAATCGAGGAGGGAATGATGACGAACGATGACAGCTTGCCGTCATCATTCCGGGCGACCCCGACCGCCTTCATCGCCGCCGCCCGATTCAGCACTGACAAGAAGTTGGCCGTGCCGACAAGGCGGCCGCCCCTGCCAGCGTCAAAAGAGCATGCCGAGGCGGCTACAGCGGAGGAGCGACTCGTGCAGGAACTCCGTCCGCTGGCCAGAGTGCTGTTGATTCAGGCACGTCGTGAGCTCGCGCGGCGCGCCCGCGAGGCCCAGGCAAAGGTCGCGTGATGAAGGCGATCTCTCGGTGTGTTCATGTTGACTGATATGGTTGGCTTTGATAGGCTGAATCAACATGCCCAAGCCTTCGCCGGCGGTTCGCAAGGTCAAGCTCAGCCAGCGTCTGGGCGAGGTCGTCAAGAAGGGAAGGCAGGAGCTCGACCTGAGTCAGCCGGGTCTGGCGAAGAAGACCGGGCTCTCGCGGTCGTACATCAGCTACCTGGAGTCCGGAAAGTTCGAGGAAATCGGGATCGCGAAACTCGCCTTGATCGCGGAGGCGCTCGAGATGTCCGCCGACCAGCTGCTGGCCGACGCGGGCTACATCAAGAGGCCGACACCGACGCTGCCGGGAGCGACACGCTACCTCGCAACCAAATTCGGGTTGGACCAAAGCCAGGTCACGTCGGCCCTCCAGTACCTGGCCTTCCTTCAGAGCCAAAAGAAGGCGAAGAGGGCTCTCAAAAGATGAACCGCGCGGTGATCTACGTGCGCGTCTCTTCGAGAGAGCAAGCCGAGGGCGGCTACTCGATCGAAGCACAGCTGGAGGCGTGTCGGCGGTTCGTGTACGACAAGGGCTGGACCGTCGAGGATGAGTTCACCGAGCTTGGCGAGTCGGCCCGCACGACCAACCGCCCGGCGTTCAAGGCGATGGCCGCGATGCTTGATGATCACGGCGGGATCACGCACCTTGTCGTCCACAAGATCGACCGCCTAGCCAGAAATCTCGCCGACTACGCCGCTGTGAAGGCCCGCCTGCAGAAGCTCGGCATCCGCCTCGTCTCCGTCACCGAGGGTATGGAGGAAGGTCCCTCCGGCCGGCTTGTCGAGGGGATCATGGCCGCGATTGCGGAGTTCTACTCGGACAACCTCGGCCAGGAAGTCCGCAAAGGGATGCAGCAGAAGCTACGCAACGGCGGCTGGCCGCACCTGGCGCCGGCCGGCTACACCAATGTTCGGGTCGACGGAGAGCGCAAGGCCGAGGCCGTGCTCGCGATCGATCCCGAACAGGCCCCGCTCGTGACCAAGGCATTCGAGCTTTACGCCTCAGGCGAATACACCGTCAGCAGCCTGCACTTGGAGATGGCCGCACTCGGGTTGCGCAACAAGAGAGGCGCTCCCCTAAGCCGCTCGAAGCTCGCGGAGTTGCTGCACAAGAAGCTGTACGCCGGGATAGTCGGACACAACGGCGTCGAATACCAGGGCACGCATGACCCGCTGGTTTCGAAGGAAATGTTCGAACGGGTGCAGCAGGTCTTTGCACTCCACGACCGCGACAAGGTCAGGGAAACGAAACACCCTCACTTCCTGCGCGGAGTCCTCGTCTGCGCATCATGCGGATCTGCGCTCTCATCGCTGACCGCGAAGGGACGCTACACATACTTCTATTGCCTGGGTCGTTTCACCGGCCGCACCGACTGCCGCGAGCCATACGTGCCCAAGGAGAAGCTGGAGCAACTGGTGGAGGAGCAGTACCGGCGCCTCAACCTCGGCCCGAACGATGAGGCCCGTCTGCGTCGCGCGCTGGAGCAGGAGCTCGCGGACGAGGTGAGTTTCAGCGCGGAGAGTCTCGCCTTGGCGCGGCGCCGGCTTGCGCGAGCCGTGCACGAGCGAGAGAAGCTCCTCCAGGCCTACTTCGCAGAAGCGATGCCGCTCGATCTGTTCAAGCGCGAGCAGAACCGTATCGCCAAAGAGATCGATCTCGCCCAGGCCGAAATCAATAGGGCAGAAGCAACAGATAGTCCCTATGGCCAGCTGCTCGAGACGGCCTTGGGCATCATCCGGGACGCTAGGGCGGGCTACTCCGCGGCGGACCCTTACGTCAAACGCCTGTGGAACCGCGCCCTCATGGAGCGGATCGAGATCAGGGCCGGCCAGATCGCCCGAGTCGAGCTGAAGGAGCCGTTCGCCGGCCTTTTCTTGTGCGCCGGTTCAAATAAGGCAAGTTTGGTCGGGGGTCCGGGATTTGAACCCGGGTCTCACGGTCCCGAAAATCTGCGTGGTTTCGTCCACCGAGACCGATTTCGAGGCTTTTGAGTTCATTGCGGGCCACCCATGGATCCTTTCAAGGCCCGTTCAGCTACCGAGATCGCCTGAATTGCTGCATGAACTACTACACAGTAGCCGCCTGGGTCTGAACGCTCAGCAAGTCCTGACCTTCCCGGGCCAGCACCGCGGGACGACCAATAGCCCACCGAGTCCGCACTACAGGGTGTCAAAATGGTGAGCGATGCAGCGCATAGAGCACCTGACCGCGATTATCGAACGTGAGGAAGATGGCTATGTCGCGCTCTGCCCAGAACTCGACGTAGCGAGCCAGGGTGACTCGGTCGAGCACGCGTCCGCCAACCTACGTGAAGCCTTGTCCCTCTTCTTCGAGAGTGCTAGCCCATCCGAGATCAAGGAGCGTCTCCACCGGGAGGTCTACGTTACTCATTTCGATCTCAAGGTTGGGTAGGCTCCTCAGGCTTTCGGGGCGACAGGTCTGCCGGATCTTGGGTGAGAATGGATTCGTTGAGGTGCGTCGTCGCGGGAGCCACATTGTGATGCAACTGCGGCTCGAGGACTCAACCAGGACAGTTCCCGTCCCCGACCATCATGAGCTGCGGACTGGGACGCTCCTGTCGATCATTCGTCAATCTCAGCTGCCTCGAAGGTTTTTCGAATCAGACTAAAGCGATAGTTTGAGTCACATGAGCTACCTACCCGCCGTCGTTGGGGTCGCCGTTGTTGGCGATTGCAGACTTCGGCTTCTGCTCGATGATGGGACTGCCGGAGACGTGGACTTGTCATCGATGGAGTGGAAGGGGTCTTTGAGCCGCTTCGCGACCCAAAGTACTTTGCCACGGTCAAAGTCGATCCAGAGGCCGCCACCGTCGTTTGGCCCAACGGTGTCGACCTAGCTCCTGAGACGCTTTATCAAACTGCTCGCAAGAACCCTGTAAGCGCGGACTAATCGCCGCCGCTGCGACGGCGATGTGCTATCCATACGCACCCAATCTGAGCGGTTTCGTCCACCGAGCACGTTTTCGAGGGTTTTGAGCTCATTTCGAGGACTCACCGGCCGATTTCCAGCTGGTTTCAGCCACTAACGTCGCTTGAATTACTACATGAACTACTACACGGACCATCGCTGTGAAGGCGCCCGCCTGGTCGGCGTATCGGCCCGGTTTCGGCCAGCCGGCGGGAGTGATTGTTTGCCCAAGGGGTAAAGACGGATAGCTCAGCCATGGTGAGGTTGAGTTCGCGAGCATGCCCTGGCGGCACGGGGGAGAAGGCGTTCTCTCCCTTTTTGATCTCCCGGGAGCGTACCGGAGCTGCCAGTCGATAGCACATAGTGGGTACTCCGATTGACCCGTGATGGGATATTTGCACCCCACACGCTGGTTGACCATGGACGGGATATTTGCATCCCACACACTGGTTGCTGGGGATCGGTAACGATAACGAAACGTTTGGGAGTTACGCGGATCGTCTTCCGGTTATCAAATGGAGGACCAATGTGACAAGTCGTGACCTGCTGATTGACGCGTTCGGCCGGATTCCCGACCTGGTGCACGGTGTCATCGATGGCATGACTCCCGATCAGTTGACCTATCGCCTCGACAGCGAAGCGAACTCGATCGCATGGTTGGTGTGGCATCTGAGCAGAATTGCCGACGATCATGTTGCCGATGTCTCGGGCCATCCACAGGTGTGGACGTCGGCTGGCTGGGCCCAACGGTGGGGCCTGCCATTTGACCCGGCGGAGACCGGCTACGGACACACCGCCGTACAGGTCGCCGAGGTGACCGGGGAGGCCGAAATGCTCCGCGGCTACTTCGACGCCGTACATGAGGCGACAATTCAGTTCGTTCGCACTGTGACCGACTCCGACCTCGATCGAATCGTCGATGAGCGGTGGAACCCACCCGTGACCCTGGGCATACGACTCGTAAGCGTGGTCGGCCACAACTTCGAGCAGGCGGCTCAGGCCGCTTATGTTCGCGGCATCCTCGAGCGCAAAGAACACCACTCGACCAGATGACCATACGGATGCAATTGCCCTTTGACCGGAAGATCCGCCGGACAGCAGTGCGAGCGATCGTGTAACGGGCGCGCGACCGCCCCGTCTAACTTGCCGCCGAGCCTCCCCGTCGGATCGACCACAGGAAAGCATCTTCCAGGCTTGCGCTTTCTCTCTCGACGTTGTCGACGTGGAGGCCAGCCAGCAGATCCTGAAAGTCGCCTCCATTACCAGAGCCCGCCGGCACGGCAACGCGGGATAGCGTTCCCCTGAGGCCGGTGTTGGGCCAGCGCGCCTTGAGCCTCACGTACGCCTGCTGCCACGGCTGCGCCTGAACGACGTAGACCTCCAGTCCTGCGCCAGCCCGAAGCATGTCCGGGCTGCCGACGGCCAGGACTCGCCCGTCCGCCATTAGTCCGACCAGGTCGCAGCGCTCGGCCTCCGCAATGATGTGGGTCGTGACAACGACTGTGATGCCTCCCGCCGCCAAGGCGTGGATCAGCTTCCAGAACTCCTGGCGTCCAAATGGGTCGACACCGCTCGTCGGCTCATCGAGAAAGAGAAGCGCCGGATCGTGAAGCACGGCTGCCGCGAGGGCGGCACGCTGTCGAGTGCCCGTGGCCAGATTACCGACCAGGGTTTCTCGATCGGACTCTGTCAGCCCGAGTGATTGGCAAACTTCGCCCAGCCGGGTACTCGACGCGCCGCCGTAGACGTGGCTGTAGAAGCGGAGGTTTTCGTCGACTGTCAACTCGGCGTAGAGGGAGAAGGCTTGGGACATGTAGCCAATGTCTCGCCGGATCCGCTCCGGGTTCTTCGACGGATCCAGACCGAGGACGATGGCTCGTCCTGAAGTTGGCCTGTGTAGACCGCACAGGAGCCTGATCAAAGTCGTCTTTCCGGCGCCATTGGGACCGATCAGGCCAAAGACCCTCCCGCTCGGGACGGTGAGACTCACGTGGTCGACGGCGGCGCGTCCGCCGAACGTCCGCGTCAGCTCCTCGGTGACGATGGCGGGCTGCATCAGCCTGTCGCCAGGAATGCCGCTTCCAGCGATGGATAGGAGCCGCGGAGCTCGGCCGGCGAGCCTTGTGCAATGACCCGACCTCTTCTCATGTAGACCACGACGTCGCACCTCTCCACCTCGTCGAAGTAGGCGCTGGCCAAAAGGATCGTCGCCCCGTCTGCGTGCAAATGCTCGACGAGATCCCAGAACTCGAGCCGGGAAAGCGGGTCGACGCCGGTCGTAGGCTCGTCGAGCAGAAGCACTGAGGGTCGATGGAGAAGCGCGCAAACGAGGGTCAACTTCTGCTTCATACCGCCGGATAGCTGGCCCGCAAGGCTTTGCCTGCGGTCACGCAGGCCCGCGAACCCGAGGAGTTCATCAGCCCGTGACGCCAGCTCAGGACCTTGCAGCCCGTACAGAGCGCCAAAGAAGTTGAGGTTCTCGTTCACTGTCAGGTCCGGATACAGGTGGAACCCCTGCTGGGCAAAGCCGACATGGCCTTGACCGGCGCGACCAGGCGTCACTTGACCCGCATCCGAGGTAAGCAGCCCGGCGATGACGCGAAGGAGGGTGGTCTTTCCGGCGCCGTCGGCCCCAACCAGGCCCCACAGTGCGCCAGCGGGTATCGCGAGGCCCACGTGATCGAGCGCTGTCCGTCTCCCGAAGCGCTTGACCACATCGGTGGCCTTGATCTCAGTCAAGGGTCTTCCGGAACCGAACAGCGGCCAGGCCGACGAACAGCACCGCCATGGCGGCAAGCGCGAGCGTCTGCGGCCACAGGTCAACGAGGCCGACCCCCTTCAGGAACAGCCCACGCGTCACCGGTACGTAATAGGTGAGCGGGAACAGATAGCTGAGCCAGCGAACGCCCCACGGCATCGACGCCAGGGGAAACACGAGCCCGGACAGCAGCATCTGCGGCAGCTGGACGAAAACGGCGATCTGCATCGCCTGCTGCTGCGTCTGGGCCACGGTCGAGATGAGCAGGCCCAGGCCCAGCGTGGCGATGAGGAAGAGGAGCGACTCACCCATCAACAAGGGGATGCTGCCCACGAACGGCACACCAAAGAGCCAGCGACCTACCAGCATCACAGCGATCAGGTCGATCAGCGCGATGACCAGATAAGGAAAAGCCTTGCCGACCATGAGCTCGACCTTGGAGAGCGGTGTGATCAAGAGCTGCTCGATCGTTCCTCGCTCTCGCTCGCGGACGATGCTCACGGCGGTCAGGACCATCGCGACCTGGACCATGATCTGGCCGACAAGCCCAGGCACCATGAAGTCGACGGACTGTAGAGAGGGGTTGTAGAGCACGTCGACCACCATGGCTGTCTGTCCGGACGCGGGGGTCTGGAGCGCAGCCAGACCGCGCTCTGCTGTCATCGCCTCGAGCAGGTTTGAGCCGTCGATCAGCACACTCACGGGCTGACCCAGGGCGTTCACCACCACCGCGACCATGACACGGCCCTGCTTGAGGTCGTCGCGCGCGACATCGGTGCTCGCGACCACCGGAGCCGCCACGGAAAATGCGTTACCGGCTTCGAGCTTGGTGCGGATTGCTGGAGAGTCGTGCCCGACGAGCTCGGTCGGGATGTCGCGGACATCAAAGGTGGCGGCGTAGCCGAAGATGACCATCAGGGTCACCGGCACGAAGATGATCAGGCCGAGGGTGCGGCGATCGCGCCAGATCTGCAGGAACTCTTTCTGGATCAGGGCGGTCAGGCGCTCCCAGCTCGATGAAGGCTTGCGCGTAGCAACGGCCGTGCCTGCGTCCCCATGGCCGGGCCTCGGGAGAGGAATCTGCGGCACGGCCTCGGCGACCTCCGCCGGTTCCTGCTTCACATCACTTCGCATACGCACTCAAGCCCACCAGCGTTTCCAGGATGCTCCAGAGCTCTCTTGCCAACCTCGGATCGTCGGCGATCGGGTTCGACGCCGCTTTGCTCTGCTTTGCGAAATAGCCTCCGCTGACGCCCGCCACCTCGGGCGAAAGCGCGAGGTAGACGGAAGTCTTTGCTCCTTCCTCCGGGCTGATCATGAGCGGCCTCATGAGCCTCCAGCTCATGCCCACCGGCCCACCGAGTTTGCCAAGGTTGCTCGCGACAAAACCTGGATGGACCGCGTTGACGGTGACCTCGGTCCCTTGCAAGCGTCGCGCCAACTCTTTCGTCACTATCAAGAGCGCGAGCTTGGATTGGC
>PLYD01000129.1 GCA_003151665.1 Candidatus Dormiibacterota bacterium | reverse complement strand
CGGGGTGCCGTCGGCGACGTTGATCGAGATCTCGCTGACCTTCAACCTGAAGCCGTCGACCACCTGCGAGAACGTGTGCCCGACCAGCAGGTTGACGCCGCCCAGGATGAGGATGAGCGTGATCGACAGAACCGCGGCCAAGCTGACCGCGAGGTTTCGCCAGAAGCTTTGCCAGGCGCTATTGAGCGCGAATTTGAGGTTTCGTAACTTCATCGTGATACCTGCCTGATCTGTCGTCCCTTGCGATCTGCCCAGCGTCGATCGCGACCACCCGGCGTCTCAAGAGGTCGACGATCTCGCGGTTGTGAGTCGCCATCACAACGGTGGCTCCCCTGGCGTTGATCCGAAGGAAGAGCTGCATGATCTCCCACGCGGTCGCGGGGTCGAGGTTGCCGGTGGGCTCGTCGGCGATGATGAAACGGGGCGCGTGCACAAGGGCCCGAGCGATGGCGACGCGCTGCTGCTCGCCGCCTGACAAGTTGGCGGGGTAGGTCTGCTCCTTGCCCGAGAGGCCGACCGTGTCCATGGCTTCGGCGACGAGCGACTGGACGAGGCGGTCCGGTTCGCCGAGCACTCTCAGTGCGAAAGCGACGTTCTCGTACACGGTGAGGTTGGGCAGCAACTTGAAGTCCTGGAAGACCAGGCCGATCTTGCGCCGGTAGTGAGGCAGCTTGCGCCGCTTCATCCGGCCGAGCTCGACGCCTTCCACGAAGATCTTGCCCTTGGTGGGCTTCTCCTCTCGGATCAGCAGGCGGACCAGCGTGGACTTGCCCGCGCCAGAGGGACCTACGAGGAAGAGGAAGTCGCCTTCGGGTACGACAAGGTTCACATCCCGAAGGGCCTCGGTGCCCGTGGGGTAGGTCTTCCAGACGTGCTGGAAGCTGATAATTGGCCGGCTGTCAAAATCTGGTGTTAGGACCATAAGCTGAAACTCTTGCAGTGACGTGAGGCGCTCGCGGGCGCGCGCGGCTAAGTCGCGGGCAGTATACCGCATGCCGCCCCTAGGTCCAAATCGCGGTAAATGCGCCAAGCACGTATGTAACGGAGGTGGGTAATTTTGCTTGCTTGAGCACCCCCACCCGTCCACGCTGACGGCCTGGATGACCTCCCCGCCGGCTCGGTTCCATCAGCCTATTCGGGCCGATGAAGTCCCATTAGGTCTATGTCCGGCTAGTCGCCGGACTTAGCGGTGTTCTCTTTCAATTTCCAGCTCAGGTAGCTCTCGATAAAAGGATCCAGCTCCCCGTCCAGCACCGCCTGAGCGTTGCCGAACTCGAACCCCGTCCGCACATCCTTGACCAGCGTGTAGGGCTGCAGCACGTAGTTGCGAATCTGCGAGCCGAACTCCGCCGGCAGCACCTGGCCGCGGATTTGATCGAGCTGCGCCGCCGCCTCCTGCTGCTGGCGCTGAAAGAGCCTCGCCTTCAGCACCTTCATCGCCATCTCGCGGTTCTTCATTTGCGATCGCTCGTTCTGGCAGGTGACCACAATGCCGGTGGGCAGGTGTGTGATGCGAATCGCGGAGTCCGTCTTGTTGACGTGCTGACCCCCCGCGCCCGTGGACCTGTACGTGTCGATGCGGAGGTCTTGCGGGGTGATGATTACGGCCGCCTCATCGGAACTTTCGAGCTCGGGCATCACCTCGACGAGGGCGAAGGACGTGTGGCGGCGATGGTTCTGGTCGAAGGGCGAGATGCGCACAAGACGGTGAACCCCGTGCTCGGACCGAAGCAAGCCATACGCGCGGGGGCCACGGATGATGAAGGTCGCGCTCTTGAGGCCGGCTTCCTCGCCGGGTGATGTTTCGAGGATCTCCGTTTCGAAGCGATGCCGCTCGGCCCACTTGAGGTACATGCGCATGAGCATCTCGACCCAGTCCTGGGCCTCCACCCCACCCTGGCCGACCGAGATGGTGATCACCGCGTTGTGATTCGCGTACGGATCGGTGAATAGCAGGTCCAGCTCGCGCGAGCGCAGGTCGGCATTGAGCGCCTTTCGTTCCTGCTCCACCTGCTCCTGGAGCTCAAGGTCTCCGGCGGCCAGCTGGTCGAGCTCGATGAGATCGCGTGCTCGCTTCTCGAGACGATCCCAACTGGCGATCAGCTGCCGGTGTTCGGCAGCCTCTCGCGCCATCTGCCCGGCGCGGGCAGGGTCGTCCCAAACGCCAGGCTGCACCAGGAGCTTGTCGAGCTCGTCAGCCCTCGTGGCCTTCGCCTCGAGGTCAAAGATGCTCCTTGAGTTGGAGAATCCGATTCAACAGCTCTTTAGGGCTTAGCTCAGCGTCCACGGCAATATCTCCTCAAGAAATTAGAACAATCGTCGCAGGGTCGGCCCCGCTCCGCCGGGCCATGACATCGCAACTCAACAAACACACCAAGCGCCGCTCGGAGAGGGGTTTCGATAAGGGGGGCGAAGTCCCCGTTGCCCTATTGGCCGTGACAGCGCTTGTATTTCTTGCCGGAACCGCACCAGCATGGATCGTTGCGACCAATTTTCGCAGCCGCTCCAGGGCCGGCGCCGGCGCCCACCGGCGCTCCTGCACGCGGCTTGGGCGCTCCATTGCTTCCCGCCCCCGCGGCTCCGTCGGGGTCGCCGGGGCCGCTCTCCAGCACCTGGCGAACGATGGGCGGCGGTGGCGCGGGAGGAACATTGCGCTGGACTTGCACCCTGAATATGCCGGCGACGATCGAGCCCTGGATGCGCTCGCGTAGCTCATTGAACATCTCGAATGCCTCGTTCTTGTATTCGACGAGCGGGTCGCGCTGCCCGTAGGCCCGCAGGCCGATACCTTCCCGAAAATGTTCCATCTGGGTGAGGTACTCCATCCACTGCCAGTCGATGGTCTGCAGCATCAGGTCCCGTTCGACCAGCGGCATCAGGTCCGCACCCACCTCTTCGATCTTGCGGTCGAAAGCCTCAGTCGCGGCCGCCTCGAGGTGCTCGCTGAGGGCCTCGCGACCTTTGACAAGAACCTCATCGGGGATCTGTGAGCCGGCCTCGATCGGCATGTACGCGGACAGATAGCGCACCAGGCCTTCGATGTCCCAGTTCTCGTAGTGCCGGCTCTCGCAATGAGCCTCGATGCCCTTCTCGACGACATCGTGCACGTACGTCAGGATGTTGGACCGCGTATCGGCCCCCTCGAGCACTTTGCGCCGCTCCTCGTACACGATCTGACGCTGCTTGTTCATGACGTCGTCGTACTCGACGACGTGCTTGCGAGCATCGAAATGCATGCCCTCGACCTTCTTCTGCGCCCCGGCGATCGAGCCGGCGACCCATGAGTGCTCGATCGGTTCCACCTCGAGCGTGTCCATCAGCCGGCCGATCCGATCCGCGGCCGGCCCGAAGATTTTCATGAGGTCGTCCTCGAGCGAGATGAAGAACCGGCTCGACCCCGGGTCGCCCTGGCGTCCGGCGCGCCCGCGGAGCTGGTTGTCTATGCGGCGGCTCTCGTGGCGCTCGGTGCCGATGATGTGCAGGCCGCCTACATCGGTGACTCCGCCGCCCAGCACGATGTCCGTTCCGCGGCCCGCCATGTTGGTTGCGATCGTGACTGCGCCAGGCTGGCCGGCCTCGGCAACGATCGCAGCCTCACGCTCGTGCTGCTTGGCGTTGAGCACGTTGTGTTTGACGCCGCGCTTTTCGAGCATTCGCGAGAGACGCTCCGACTTTTCGACCGAGACGGTGCCGACCAGGACCGGACGGTTTTCCTTGTTCATCTCGGCGATCTCGTCGATGACCGCTTCGAACTTCGACTTCTCAGTCTTGTAGATCACGTCGGGGCTGTCGACGCGGATCATGTTCTTGTTGGTGGGGATGATCACTACGTCGAGTCCGTAGATCTTGTGAAATTCCTCGGCCTCGGTGAGAGCGGTACCGGTCATGCCGGCCAGCTTCTCGTACTGGCGGAAGTAGTTCTGGACGGTGATGGTCGCGATCGTCTTCTGCTCCTGTTGGACCTTGACGCCCTCTTTGGCCTCGACCGCCTGGTGAAGACCATCGGACCAGCGCCGGCCGGGCATTGTTCGCCCGGTAAACTCGTCGACGATGATCACCTCGCCGTCCTTCACCAGGTATTCCTGGTCGCGGCGGAACAGCGTCTTCGCTTTCAGCGCCTGGTTGATCTGATGCGCCTCGACCACGTTTTCCAGGTCGTAGATGTTGCGGATGCCGGTCCAGCGCTCCATCTTCGCGATGCCTGACTCGGTCAGTGATGCGGACTTGTGCTTCAAGTCGACCTCGTAGTCCTCGGTCTCCACCAGACGTCCCGCCCATCGCGCGTACTCGTAGTACTTCTCGGTCGACTCCTCCGACTGGCCCGAGATGATATGCGGGGTCCGCGCCTCGTCGATGAGAATCGAGTCCACCTCGTCGACGATCGCGTAGTTGAGAGTTCGCTGGGCGCACTGCGCCAGATCGCGCGACATGTTGTCGCGCAAGTAGTCGAAGGCGAGCTCGGAGTTCGTGGCGTAGGTGATGTCCGCGAGGTACGCCTCCGTCTTGGTCACGGGGCGCAGGTTCTGCAGTCGCTTGTCGCCGTGGGTCTCGTCGAGGAACTCGGGGTCGTAGAGGTAGGTGGCAGTCGATCCGACGTTGACGCCGATGCTCAGCCCGAGCAGGTGATAGATCGGCGCCATCCAACCCGCGTCTCGCCGAGCCAGGTAGTCGTTGACGGTGACCAGGTGGACGCCCTTGCCTGACAGCCCGTTCAGATACAGAGCGAGGCTGGCGACCAGCGTCTTACCTTCACCGGTCTTCATCTCGGCGATCCGCCCCTGGTGGAGCACGATGCCGCCCACGAGCTGGACGTCGAAGTGGCGCATCCCGATCGTGCGGCGGCTGGCCTCGCGGCACAGGGCGAAGGCTTCGATCAGGAGGTCGTCGAGGTCCTCGCCTTCCTGAGCCCGCTTGCGCAGCTCGTCCGAGCGCTCGCGGAGGGCGGCGTCGTCCAGCGCCTGGAGCTCGGGCTCGAGGCTGTTGATCGCCGCCGCGACAGCGAGATGGCGCTTGATCTCGCGCTCGTTGGGGTCAAAAAGCTTGGTAAGACTGGGCACTAGATCTAGGTTACCGGGAAGCGGCAAGCCCCAAACCGGGCTTGGCAGGTGGGGGGGC
The DNA here is from genome assembly GCA_003151665.1 of Candidatus Dormiibacterota bacterium. The sequence goes on along the minus strand of PLYD01000129.1, from coordinate 6,917 downwards.
CCCGGCTAAGGCACCACGGGCTCGATAATCCCAACCGACCCGTCGGTGCGACGGAAAACTATTTCAATAAGGCCCGAGTCCTCGTCGAGGAACACATGGAAGCTCTGCCCGTCCGACTCCAGCTCAGAGATCGCCTCCTGGAGGGACACCGGGTGGAGCTTCAGCCGGATCCTCTCAGGCTCCATCTCCCTCTCTTTGCCCTCGTCGGCCTGCGGCACGCGGACGGGCGATGTCGCCTGCTTGCGGCTGGTGCGTTTCTCCTTGAGCTTGACGACCTGGCGGTCGATCTTGTCGAAGGCAAGGTCGAAAGCGGCTTGCGGGTCGGCACCGCTCTCATGCGCCGAAAGCAGCGGTGTTCGGCGCCCATCCACGTGGACGTTTATCCGGCAGAGGACGAATACGACCCCGCTCCGCTTGGCCTCGGGCGAGAACTCCACATCCGCTTCGGCAACCTTGCCAAAGTGGTGCGAAAGGCGCGTCAGCTTGCGCTGCGCATACTCCCGCAGGTCCGGTCCGACGAGGTCGGTACGGTCGTGCAGGACGACCTTCACAAACCGAGTATAAGACCGCCCCTTGCGATCACCCCGCCCGCGTTTGCCGGCCTACTTGGTCGAGGGCTTGTACCCGGCTGGGGGCGGGAACAGGGTGAGGATTTCTTTCGGCAGCGGGATGCCCTGGGAGAAGATTCGGTCCAGGATCTTCGGCCGAAGGCCGCTCGGCCTGAAGTCTGCAATCACCTTGCCCTCGGGGGTCGCACCCTTTTGCTCGAGCAGGAAGATGTCCTGCATCGTGATGACTTCCTGCTCCATGCCCATGATCTCCGAGATCGCGGTTACCTTGCGCGAACCGTCCCGCAAGCGATTGAGCTGGATGATGATGTTGATCCCGGCCGCGACCTGCTGTCGGATGGCCTTCACCGGAAGGTCGACACCGGCCATCAGGACCAGGGTTTCGAGACGCGCGAGGGCGTCGCGGGGGCTGTTGGCGTGAATCGTGGTCATCGATCCGTCGTGACCGGTGTTCATCGCCTGGAGCATGTCGAGGGCCTCGCCGCCACGGCACTCGCCGACAACGATTCGCTCGGGCCGCATGCGCAGAGCGTTGATGACCAACCGCTGGATGGTCACCTCGCCTTCCCCGTTGATGTCACGCGGTCGGGTCTCAAGGCGGCAGACGTGCTCCTGGTGGAGCTGCAGCTCGGCCGCGTCCTCGATGGTGACGATGCGGTCCTCGACCGGGATGAAGCCGGAGAGCACGTTCAAGAAGGTCGTCTTGCCGGTGCCGGTGCCTCCCGAGACGATGATGTTCGCCTTGGCGAGTACGGCCGCCTTAAGGAAGCCGAATCCGGCCTCGTTGCAGCTGCCGAATCGAATCAGGTCCTCGACCTGGAACGGATCTCGGGAGAACTTTCGAACTGTGAGCAACGGCCCGTTCAGAGCCAGCGGTCGGATGACCGCATTCACACGGGAGCCGTCCGCGAGTCGTGCATCACAAAGTGGCTGGCGCTCGTCGATGCGCCGGCCGACCGTGCGGACGATGAACTGGATCACGTTGAGAAGCTGGTCTTCGTCGGTGAACTTGATGTTCGTCAGAACCACCTTCCCGCCCATCTCGACGTAAACGTGGTCGCTGCCGTTGACCATGATCTCGGTTACGCGGTCGTCACGAATGAGCGGCTCGATCGGCCCGAGCTGCTGGTAGTACTCATCGATATTGATACCTGGGATCCGAACTGCCATTAATCAGCCTCCGCGCTGTGAATACGGGGAACGCCTGACCGCACTATAAGCCAGAGGTCCCTCGGGGGCCCCCCCACACAGGATCACTCTCGCGACCAAGACTCCTGTTACGGGGCCCCGATCCGGATTCCCTGAGCGCCACCGCGCAAGCCTCCAGCGTGGCACCGGTCGTCGCCACGTCGTCGAGCAGCAGGACAGGCTTTCCGGCCAGATTTGCACTCCTTCCCAGATAAACGCGCCGCGGACGTTCTCCTTGCGCCACAGGCGGTCATGGCCCACCTGGGGCGGGGTGGCCCTGACGCGGACCAGGGCCCCAGGCGGCCTCGTCAGCGCCAGCCGGCCCCTCAGCTCCCTGGCGAGGAGCTCCGCCTGGTTGAACCCTCGCTGCCTCAGGCGGTCACGGCGGAGAGGCACCGCCAACGCCCACAGGCCCGCGAGGCCCTCGACCACCAGCCGCTCTGCCAGCAAGCAGGGCAAGTGGCGTCGCAAGCCGCCGCCATCCCTCGTACTTGAACCGCCTGATCGCCAGCTCGATCGGGCCCTCGTAAGCCACCGCCGAACGCAGGCGCGACAGTGTCTTCAGGCGCGACCGGCAGCCACAGCTCTTTTGGGCAAACTCAAGCTCCACCGCACACCGCCGGGATATCGGCTCCTCGAGGTGCCTGATCCGCGCGCGGCACCGCTCGCACAGCCACGAGCCGACAGCTCTACAAGCCCCGCATCGGGGAGGCAGGACGAGGTCAAAGACTCGCGAGAGCACATCTGGAAATCAGGCGACGTGTCAAGTGCCTCTTTACAGGAGGATCTGATCTCCCTGCTTGAGGTCGATGTCGCTGGTCGAACCCGGTGGGAGCTCCAGCACGCTCTCGGCTCCCCACACCAACCAGACCATGCCCCACCACGCCGGGAGGTTCCGATACACCTTCTTGACGCGCTCCTTCCGGTCCAGGAATACAGCGTCGATCGCGAACCTCATGAACATCATGTGGATCCCGTTGCACGGATTGATCCACATGCCGTGGCCAGGGTCCAACCGTCGTCGGAACATCAGTCCGGCCGTCCGGCCGATAAAGGAGCGTTCCACCTCAAGGTCGTCCGCCAGGACCTTTCCGGACCGCTCGTGCACTGCGCGCCGACCTGACATCTTGCGTAGCCTAACGGCGCGATGGACTTCGACAGCGATGGCATCCGCTTGCATTTCGAGCTTCACGGTCCTGAAGGCGGCACGCCCATCGTGCTGGTGCACGGCTTCGCATCCGATTACCAGCTCAACTGGGTTGGCACGCGGTGGCAGGAGACGCTGACCAGCGCCGGCTTCCGAGTCATCGGACTCGATTGTCGCGGCCACGGAAGCAGCGACAAGCCTCACGATCCGGCCACCTACGCCCTGGAGATAATGGCCGCCGACGTTCGCCGTCTGCTCGACCACCTCGAAATCAAGTCCGCGAACTATCTCGGCTATTCGATGGGCGGAAAGATCGGGGTGCAGGGCATGCTCGATTTCCCAAAGCGCCTGGACCGGGTGGTGCTTGGAGGCGCCGGCTGGTTCGGCGCCTTCCGCGCAGCAGACGACATCGCAAAAGCTCTGCGGGGCGGGCCGACCGACAGCCCGGTGGCGAAGACGTTCTACGACTTCGCGCGGGCGAGGCCCTCGAACGACCTGGAGGCGTTGGCGGCGTGCATTCTCGGCCCGCAGCCCAAGCCAGAAACCGCGGCGCTGGCTGCGATCACGAACCCCCTGCTCGTGGTGGTCGGCGAGCAGGACGACATCGTCTACGACGTCGACAAGCTCATCGAAAGCATCCCAACCGCCAAGCTCGTGAGGATCGCGGGCCGGAACCATATGTCGACAGTCCCGGCCAGAGAATTCAAAGAAGCAACCGTGGAGTTCCTCGCCGCCGGCGACTAACGGCGAAGGAGAGCATGAAGGGGATCGCCTGCTGCTCCCCTTTCATATTTCAGCCGGCGCGGTGGTGGAACAGCACCCTGCGCTTGGTCCTTGTTGCGTTGCCCATCGGCACCACCGAGATGCTGCCGTCGGGTTCCAGAACACCCAGCTGCACGTCCTTGATGTCGGCAACGCCATGCTCGCGCATCGACATCTCGACCTCCTTCTGGGAGACGCCCTCGCGCTTCATCACATCCACCAGGTACTTGCCGTCCTTGACGATCACCGCGGGCTCTGCGCCGAACAGGTGGTGGAAGCGGGGAATCCGATCCAGGCGGGAGACCGCTGCGTTGACCAACACCAGGGCGACGATGAGCACGAAGCCGCCCCCGATCGAGGTATCGGGGCCCGTGATCGCCGGCTGCAGCGCGTTGGCGACCAGCAGGATGAACACCAGGTCGTAGAGCGTGAACTGCCCGACCTCGCGCTTGCCGAAGACGCGAAGGGCGACCAGCAGCGCCACATAGATGACGACCGCACGGATGACGAGCTCCCACCAGTGGACGCTCGGCAGGATCGCAGACGTCGGCGGCGGCCCCTCTACCTGGGCGCCATGAGGATCAGCGCGGCTGGTCCCAGGAGGACGATCCAGAGCGTCGGAAAGATGCAGCCGACCATCGGAAGCATCATCTTCAACGTTGCCTGGGCGGCCTTTTCCTGAGCGCGCTGGCGGCGCTTGCGCCGCATCTCGTCAGCCTGAATACGCAGGATCTTGCCGATGCCGGTGCCGAACTGCTCGGACTGGATGATGGCCTGGATGAAGTTGTGCAGGTCGTCGACCCCACTGCTCCGGCCCATCTCATCCATCGCCTCCAACCGAGGGCGACCCAGGCTCACTTCGCGCAGGACCTTGGCGAACATGTCCGACAGCGCGTTCTTGTACTTGTCGGTGACCCGGGCGAGGGCGGCGTCGAAGCCAAGTCCGGCGTCGACAGCGATCACGAGGAGGTCCATGGCGTCCGGCAGGCCCTTCTGGATCGCGGCGCGGCGCGCGTCCACCTTCTGCTTCAGCCACAGAACCGGCAGGTAATAACCGAGGACCGCCCCGATCGCGAGGCTGATGACGAGGTAGATGGGCGTTCCGAGGAGCAGGCCGATGCCCAGCCCGACCGCCGCCATAACCGCCGCCGCCACCAGGCGAATGGCCCCGAAGTCGGCGGGCGTGAGGTTGCCTGGGCGGCCTGCCAACTCAAGCCGGTTGTCAAGGTCTTGACGCGCCTTCGCCGGGGTCGAGCGTGACAGCAGACTTCCCAGCCGCTCGATCGCCGGCCTCAGGAACCGCTCGCTGAAGGGCCTCGAGAGCTCAATCTCTTCGATGGTCAGCGGCGTGTCCGAGCCACCGGCGCCATAGACCAAAAGGCGCTGCTGGACCATCGCGGCGGTGTTCGTGGATGGCGTGCGCGACAACCCGTAGAAGATCATCAAGACCCCCAGGCCGACGATTACCGCAAACAGAAGCGTGATGTTCATGAGCTCATACCTCGATGGCGACCACGCGTCGGATGATCAGGTTTCCGACGAAGATCATGAATGCGCCGATCGCGATCAGGATCCAGCCGATGAAGTTCTGGAACATGGGCCGGAAGTAGGTCGGCGTCACGAAATACATGAAGACCGCCAGCACGATCGGCAGGAAGGTGATCAGGGTGCCTGACGCTCGCGCCTGAGCTGTGAGCGTGGCGATCTCACCCTTGATCCGCACGCGCTCGCGGATCGTGTACGCGATGTTGTCGAGGATCTCCGCCAGGTTGCCACCGACCGTGCGGTGGATTGAGTAGGCCGTGGCAACGAGATCGAAGTCAGGGCTCTCCACCCGCTTAGTGATGTTCTGCAGGGCCTCATCAGGCGAACCACCCAGGTTCATCTCGCGCACCGCGCGTCCGAACTCGTCGGCGATCGGGGGTACGGCGTTCTTGGCGACTGTGTCGATCGCCTGCGCGAACGAATAGCCGGCCTTGATGGCGTTTGACAAAAGGGTGAGGGTGTCGCCGAGCTGGTTGTTGAAGGCGCGAAGGCGGCGCGCGATGCGGTACCTCACGTAGCGCCCGGGAATGAGATACCCGATCGCTGCAGCCAGGAACAACTGGATGATGCTGCCGATCCCAAAACCAAATCGCACGCCTGCGATCAGGACAAACAGCACCGCCGTCCCGATCTGGATCATGAAGAACTCAGACGTACGGAGCTTGAGGTCGGCGCGGAGCAGCTGCTCGGCTACCGACGGCTTGCCCTTCTTGGCGTCGCCCCGGCCCATACGGTCTGCGGCGGGCTGGAAGATCCGGTTGAGGCTCTCCCGCATACCGCTCGATGGTGGCAGCGTGGTCGCCCCGGCAGTGGTAACCCCGTAGGCAGCCAGCCGCGCCTGAAAGTCCTCGGCCCCACCGGCGGATCGCCGCATGCGGCTGATGCCGAAGAACAGCAGGAAAATTCCCGCGAAGGCGATGAGCGCGAACACCAGCGAAGTCGACAGCTGCGGCATCAGGACCTCCTAACGGTCAGTAGAGCTTATCCGGTGGTGGCTGGGGTGTGGGGTTGAAAAGCGACTCCGGCACGTCCTCGCCCTCTGCCCTGAGATGCTCCATGCGCATCGGGATGACGCCAGTCGCTGTGTGGTAGCCGACGGCCTTGCCTTCGGCGTTCACACCGAGCTGGTTGAACTTGAAAATCTCCTGGTACTGGACGTCGCCGTCTTTCATCCCGGTGATCTCGGCGACGCTGACAATGCGCCGGATGCCACCGCGAAGTCGCGACTGCTGAACGATCAGGTGAATCGCGGCGCCGATCGTCTCGCGAATGGCTCGCGAGGGAAGGTCCTGCCCAGCCTGGAGCACCAGGGTCTCCAAACGGACGAGGGCCTCATGAGGGTTGTTGGCGTGGAGGGTCGACATCGAGCCATCGTGGCCGGTGTTCATCGCCTGGAGCATGTCCAGGGCTTCGCCGCCACGGCACTCACCGACGATGATGCGGTCGGGCCGCATACGCAGACAGCTCTTAACCAGCTCCCGAATCGGCACCGCGCCCTTGCCCTCGACGTTGGGTGGCCGTGACTCGAGCTGGATCCAGTGAGGCTGCTGAAGCTGGAGCTCGGCTGCGTCCTCGCAGGTGATGAGGCGCTCCGTCTCAGGGATGAAGGACGAGAGGATGTTGAGCAGGGTGGTCTTGCCGGAGCCGGTGCCGCCGGAGACCAGGATGTTCATTCTGGCTCGAACGCAGGAGCGCAGAAATGTCAT
>PLYD01000174.1 GCA_003151665.1 Candidatus Dormiibacterota bacterium | reverse complement strand
ATGCAAGAGCTGGATGCCTTTTCCTGGCACGCCTATCTGCCGCAAATCGGGCCCGGCCAACGCTATGGCTATCGCGTCCACGGACCCTATGCCCCTGAGGAGGGAATCCGCTGCAACCCACACAAGCTGCTGCTCGACCCCTATACGCGTGCGATCGACGGCGAGATCGACTGGAACCCCGCCTGCTACTCATACGACCTCGCAGACGAACTCGCTCCCAACCTGGAGGACAGTGCACCGCACGTCTTCAAATCGGTGGTGCACAATCCCCTATTCGACTGGGGACGCGATCGTCCGCCCGAGACGCCGCTCCACGAGTCCGTAATCTACGAAGCACACCTCAAGGGCTTCACCAAGAACTACCCAGGTGTGCCTAAAGAGCTCCGCGGCACCTATGCCGGCTTCGCTCATCCGGCAGTGATCGATCACCTGGTGTCCCTCGGGGTGACAGCAGTTGAGCTCATGCCAATCCATCAGTTCGTCCAGGACCATTTCTTGCTGGAACGTGGACTGCGCAATTACTGGGGCTACAACACGATCGGTTTTTTCGCGCCTCACAACGGATACTCGAGCACCGGCCAGCGCGGCGAGCAGGTCAACGAATTCAAGGCCATGGTTCGCACGCTCCACGAGGCCGGTATCGAGGTCATCCTCGATGTGGTCTACAACCACACGGCAGAAGGCAATCACCACGGTCCGACCTTGTGCTTCAGGGGCATCGACAACCGGGCCTATTACCGATTGGTCGCCGGGGATCTGAGCTTCTACTACGACACGACCGGAACCGGCAACAGCCTGAACGTCAGCCACCCACACACGCTGCAGCTGATCATGGATTCGCTCCGCTACTGGGTCACNNAGGTTATCGACCTTCTTCGATCTCATCCAGCAGGACCCCATTGTCAGCCGCGTCAAGCTGATTGCCGAGCCCTGGGATATCGGAGAGGGCGGTTACCAGGTGGGCAACTTCCCGGCTCTGTGGTCGGAATGGAATGGCCGCTTCCGAGATACAGTGCGTGACTTCTGGCGAGGCGAGCCCTCGACTGTCGCGGAGTTCGCCTCGCGGCTCACGGGCAGCTCCGACCTGTACCAGAGTGATACCCGCCGGCCCGGCGCGAGCGTGAATTTCGCGACCGCGCACGATGGCTTCACCCTGCTCGACCTCGTCTCATACAACGAGAAGCACAACAAGGCAAATGCGGAGCAAAACGCCGACGGCGAATCGCACAACCGATCGTGGAATTGCGGCGCAGAAGGCAAGACGAATGACCAGGGCGTGCTGGGCTGCCGATCTCAGCAGCAGCGAAATTTCCTGGCGACCCTTTTCCTTGCCCAGGGAGTGCCGATGTTGCTCGCGGGCGACGAGCTGGGCAGGACTCAGGGGGGCAATAACAATGCTTGGTGCCAGGACAACAAGGTCTCATGGGTGAACTGGTCCGCGGTCGACAGGCCCCTCCTCGAATTCACCCGCTGGTTCATTGCCTTCCGCCGCGAACATCCTGTCTTTCGTCGCCGCCGGTGGTTCCAGGGCCGGCCAATTCGCGGCACTGTGGATATCGGTTGGTTCCAGCCTGACGGCCAATCGATGACCGACGAGGACTGGACGGCAGGTCACGCGCGCTCGCTTGGCGTTTTTCTGAACGGTAGAGCGATTCAGACGCACGATGATCGTGGTCGGGCGATCATCGATGATTCATTCGTTCTGCTGTTCAATGCGCAGGCGGAACCTGTCGACTGGACGATTCCGGCCGCCTTTGGGACGACATGGCTGCTGGTCCTCGACACCGCCCGCCTTCAGCCGGAGACGGATCCCGCAGAGGTGTCCGAGCGGATAACGACCTCAACTCGATCCGTGGTGATTTTGAAGAAGGCGGCAGCCGGGCCCAGAAAATAATCAACGAGGCGGCAACGCTCGTTCGTCACAGATCCGAACCTATCGAATTGGCCAGCCGATTCCCAGCTTCCATCGGCGAGGGGCCGGTGACGCGGTTGAGTTGGCCAACGTGCCAGTGACCAAGGCCCCATAGGAGGGCAGCCGACCCGATGATCGTGGCCAAGCCTCCGAGTCCCAAGCCAACTCGTGCCCCAAATTGCTGGGCGACCCAACCAACGATCGGACCCCCGATGGGCGTGGTTCCCAGAAATACCATCACATACAGAGCCATGACTCGCCCCCTGAAGGCCGGGTCAGAGTTGAGCTGCAGCAGAGAGTTGGCGGTGGCCTGGAACGTGATCATCGCCGCCCCCATCGGTAAGAGAACGAGAAGCTCGATCGGCAAAGTCGGTGCCAGCGCTGCGCCGATCAGCAATCCACCGAAGGCGACGCCGGCGAACGCAAGCAGTCGGTGGGTAGGGCGCGCGCGATTGGCTGATACAAGCGCACCGACGAACGCGCCTGCACCCATGAAGGACATCAGAAGCCCGAAGGTGCTGGCGCCTGAGTTAAAAACAAACCTGGCCATGAGCGGCATCAGCACCGAGAAATTGAACGCAAGCGTTCCCACGACAAGCATCAGAAGAAGCGGAAATCGGAGTTCCGGGCGGTTCCAGGCATAGCGAATCCCAGCTCTGATCTGGCCTCGGGCGCGGAGAGCCGGCAGGCCTCGATGGAGCTCCGAGGGACGCATCAGAAGGAGCGCAAACACCACCGGGAAGTACGACAGGCCGTTGTAGAGGAAGCACCATCCCGTGCCCACAACCGCGATGAGGACGCCGGCGACTGCAGGCCCGATCACGCGGGCCAAGGTGAACACGGCGCTGTTGAGGCCGACGGCGTTGGTGATCTGCTCCTTGCCGACCATCTCAGTCACGAAGCTCTGACGCGCAGGGTTGTCAAAGACGTTGACGATCCCCAATGAGAACGCCAGCACATAGACCATCCACAGCTGGACAACCCCGCCGAGAGTGAGCCCCGCCAGCACCAGCGCGACAATGCCGGCCGCGCTCTGGGTCACCATCAGGAGCTTCCGCTTGTCGAGCCGGTCCGCGAGGAGGCCGCCCCAGGTGCCGAACAGGAGAATCGGCGTGAACTGAAGGGCAGCGGTGATGCCGAGGGCGATACCGCTTCCGGTAAGGTGCAGCACCAACCACATCTGGGCAATTGACTGCATCCAGGTGCCGGTCACGGAGACGATCTGAGCCGTGAAGAAGATCCGGAAATTCCTGTTGCGCAGCGATGCGAACGTCCGGCTGAAGCCAGCTCTGACTGAGGTCACGAACCTTCCTCTACAAGACGAAGCAGTATCGTCGCCGCTTGATCCAGCGTCTGCAGCTCCTCCACGCTGAGCGACCCGAGACGCTTCGTAAGGTAAGCATTACGCCGGGTCCGGCTGCGCTCAAGCACTCGCTTGCCCAGCTGCGTGATACGAACCCGAACCAATCTGCCGTCGCTTGAGTCCAGCTCCCTGGCCACGAGGTTCTGCTCGAGAAGGCTGGCGGCGAGGACCGTCATGCTTGGTCTCGATACCCCTTCCGCCTCCGCCAGTTCACCCAGCGTAAGGGGCCCGCGAGAGTTGACCGATGCCAGAGCGGCAATGACCGACACCGAATGCCCCCCATCGGTTTCGCGCTTCAGGCGCCGAACCGTACGCATCAGAGCGACCCGGAGGTTGCCTGCGACCTCCGCCGCACTGCTGATACCAGACGTCAACTGGTTAGTCACACTAATTAGTCTACATAATTAGGGGAGGAGGTCACCCGGGGGATGTGGCCGGCACTAGCCGGTGGTGCCGCCACGTGACCCGACGCTGTCCATGACAATCGTATGCGTGCCATGATCTCGGCGGTAACTGATGGCGGTCAAAGAGGGATGGCGGGGCCGGTTCTTCGAGGACTTCGAGGTCGGTGACGTGTACGAGCACGCGCTCGGCAGGACGATCACGACCGCGGACAACATCTGGTTCACTCTGCTCACCCAGAACACCGCGCCGATTCACTTCGACCACCAGTACGCCGCGCAGACCGAGTTCGGAAAACCCCTGGTCAACAGCTGCCTCACGCTCTCGCTGGTGACGGGGCAGAGCGTCAGCGACGTGTCGCAGAATGTGATGGCGAATCTCGGATGGGACGAGGTGCGCCTGCCCCACCCGGTGTTCGAGGGGGACACCATTCACTCGCGCTCGGAGGTGCTCGAGATCCGCGAGTCGCGCTCGCGACCGAACGTCGGCATCGTGACCGTGCGCACGACCGGCTTCAACCAGAATGGCACTGAGGTGATCTCGTTCAAGCGCACCGCCCTCATCTATCGAAAAGCCGCGGCAATGCCGCCGGTGCGTCGTGACGGGAACCCGAGCGCGAAAGCGCCGAAGCACTAGCCGATGGATTTCGAGCTTTCCGAGCAGCAGGCCGCCTTCCGCGACCTGATTCGGGACTTCGCCCGCAAGAGCATCAGCCCCGTCGCCCGCGAGTGGGAGCTGGCCGGTCGCTACCCAGAAGAGATCGTCGAAGAGATGAAGACGATGGGTCTGTTCGGGATGCTTGTGCCGGAAGAGTACGGGGGCATTGCCATCGACGCGGTCTCGTATTCCGTGGTCTTCGAGGAGATCTCGAAGGCCTGGATGGGTGTGGCCGGGATCCTGGGCTCGCACTCGCTGGCCACGCTGATGCTGTCTAAGTTCGGCACCCCTGAACAGCGCGCCCGCTGGCTGCCGGACCTCGCCACCGGCAAGCGGCGTTCGGGCATAGCGCTGACCGAGCCACAGGCGGGCAGCGACCTCCAGGGCATCGCCACGGTGGCCAAGCGCGAGGGCGACCACTACGTCGTCAACGGTTCGAAGACCTGGATCACCAACGCGCGCCACGCGGACCCGCTTCCGGTGCTGGTCAAGACCGATCCCAACGCCCAGCCGCGCCATCGGGGCATGACCGTATTGATGATCGAGCAGGGGACGCCGGGCTTCACTGTCGGCAAGGACCTCGACAAGCTGGGCTACAAGGGGCCGGAGTCCTCGGAAGTTTTCTTGAGCGACTGTCGCGTGCCGGTCGAGAACGTGCTGGGCGGGGAGGAGGGCCAAGGGCTTCAGCAGGCGCTATCAGCACTCGAGTTCGGCCGCGTCAATATCGCCGGCAGGGCCGTAGGCGTGGCGCAGGCCTGCCTCGACCGCTCGCTTGCCTACGCGCGCGAGCGCCATGCGTTCGGCCGTCCCATCGCGGAGTTCCAGGCGATCCAGCTGAAGCTGGCGGACATGGCGACCGAGGTGCAGGCGGCACGGCTGCTTACGTGGTGGGCGGCCTCCGCGCTCGACTCAGGCCGGCGCGCCGATCTCGAGACGGGGATGGCGAAGCTCTACGCGTCCGAGGTCTGCATCACCGCCTCTCTTGAGGCCATGCGGATCCACGGTGGATACGGCTACTCCACCGAATATGAGGTCGAGCGGTTTTACCGCGACGCGCCGCTGATGGCGATTGGCGAGGGCACGAACGACATCCTCCGCACCGTGATCGCCCGCCAGCTCGTCCGTGACGACCATTAGCCGGGCGCGCGTAGGGCGCTATTCCTGACAGGAGGGATCACGTGGAGTATTTGCGTAAGGTCGATTTCGCGCAGCTCGCGGCGGTCGACCACCGGGTGAGCCAGCCACTCTTGGATTGGGACACAGGAGCGACAAGCTGCAGCGTGAACTGCATCAAGACGCCGCCAGGCGAGGGCTCGCCGGCCGGGATGCACACCCACGTCGTCGACCAACTCTTCTACATCCTGAGCGGCACTATGAGCCTGGAGATCAACGGCCAGGCGTACACCGCAGACACGGGGACGTTGGTGGTGTTTCCGGCCGGGGTTCCGCATCGATCCTGGAACGGCGGCGCCGAGGCGACGGTTCACCTTGCGTTCAATACGCCTCTGCCGTCGCCAGACGAACCGTTCGCGCGGCCGGTCGATGCGCGTGGCTGACATAGAGCTGCCGCGGAGCTGGCTCTTCGCACCCGGCCACGACGAGAAGCTTCTTGGCAAGGTCTTCGATGTGGGCGCGGACGCCGTCCTCCTGGACCTCGAGGATGCCGTGCCCGCCGCCTTGAAGGATCGCGCGCGCGATATGGTGGCCGAGGTCGCGTCGAGCAAGCGCTGCTGGGTCCGTGTCAACCGAGCCCAGACGGAAGAATGCGAGCGCGACCTTGGCGCGATCGCTGGCAACGTTTCCGGGATTCGCATCCCCAAGGTGGAGTCGGCCACCGAGGTCGCGTGGGTTGCGGAGCGCGCACCCGGCATCCACCTCGATTGCACCATCGAATCTGCACGCGGCGTGCTCATGGCTTTCGAGATCGCCTCCGCGCCGGCATGCACGCTGCTCTCCTTCGGAGCCCTCGACCTGGCGGCTGATCTCGGAAGCTCAGGCGGCGAGCAGGAGACGCTCTATGCGCGCTCGCACCTGGTCGTCGCGGCGCGCTCTGCGGGCAAGCCGAGGCCGAGCGACGGCGTGCACCCGCAGCTCGACGATGACGAAGGCTTGCGCAAGGAGGCCGAAGCGGCGAAGCGGCTCGGGTTCTTCGGCAAGTCGGCCATCCATCCGCGCCAAGTGCCGATCATCCACGAGGTTTTCACGCCCACGCCGGAAGAGCTGGCCTGGGCGAATCAGGTGCTGCGGGCATTCGAACAGTCAGGCGGCGCGGCGACGAAGACCGCGTCCGGCGAGTTCGTCGACAGGCCAGTGGCCGAGCGCGCGAAGCAGCTCCTGCGGGCGAGCCATAGCCCGATGCCCCGGTGAGCAACCAGCCAGAGCTCTCGATCCTCGAAGCGATTCGGAGCGCCCTCGTCGACGAGATGAGTCGCGACGAGCGAGTGATGGTCCTGGGCATGGACGTCGGGCAGCTCGGCGGCGTCTTCAGGGTGACGCGCGGGCTAATGGAGAAGTTCGGGCCTGAGCGGGTGGTCGACACGCCGCTCGCCGAGGGCGCGATCGTCGGAGCCTCGCTGGGGCTGGCGATCGGCGGCATGGTCCCTGTAGCGGAGGTCCAGTTCCTGGGCTTCACGCACCAGGCGTTTCATCAGATCGGCCCGCAGCTCGCGCGCTACCGATTCCGCTCGCGCGGGCGCTTCAGCGCCCAGGTGACGATCCGGGCGCCTTTCGGCGGCGGGACGAGGACGCCGGAGTTTCACCCTGACGCGATCGAGGCCCAGTTCGTCCAAGCGCCCGGCCTGAAGATCGTCTGCCCTGCTTTTCCCGACGACGCGAAGGGCCTGCTCCTCGAGGCGATTCGCGATCCTGACCCGGTCCTCTACCTCGAGCCGCAAAGGCTCTACCGGTCGATCCGCGGGCCGGTTCCGGCCGGCGATCATACAGTGCCCTTCGGCTCGTCGAGGCTCGTCCGCGAAGGTAAGGATGTGGTGCTCATCGCCTGGAGCGCGGCCGTTCACCTGTGCCTGGCGGCTGCCGACCAGCTGGCCCAGGAGGGCGTGGCCGCCTCGGTGCTCGACCTCAGAACCCTGGTCCCGCTGGATGTCGCCGGGTTGATCGCGGCGGTGGTAGAAAGCGGCAAGGCCCTGGTCGTTCATGAGGCGCCTGTGACCGGAGGTTTCGGAGCGGAGATCGTGGCCACCATCCAGCAGGAGGCGTTCGGTTCGCTCGACGCTCCGATCCGCCGGGTGGCGGCTCGGGACACCCCGTATCCGCCGGGCTCCCTCGAGGACTATTTCCTGCCGTCGGTGCGTCGCATCGTAGCCGCGACGCGTGCCACGGTGGAGTACTGAGTGATCGAGCTGCTCGGCATCGACGGCAAGGTTCGCGGATCCTCGCCCATGAGCCTCGATGAGGTCGTCGATGCCCTTCGCCTCATGCTGCTTTCGCGAGCGGTCGACGATCGGCTCATTAAGCTGCAGAGGATGGGTCGAGTCGGCGTGTACGGCCCGGTGCACGGACAGGAGGCAGCGGTGATCGGATCCGCAATGGCGCTGGATCCCCAGCGTGACTGGATCGTCCCCGCGTCTCGCGAACACCCCGCGATGCTGCGGCACGGCCTGCCGCTAAAGAACATGTTCGCCACGTACATGGGCAACTTCGATGCAGCGGCCGTCCCGGATGGCGTGCGGTTGCTGCCGCGCCAGCAGTCGATCGGCGCGCAGCTGCCACATGCGGTTGGCCTTGCCTGGGCGCTGAAGCTGCGGCGAGCCGGCGGCGTGGTAGCCGTGTACTTCGGGGAAGGCGCCTCATCGGAAGGCGATTTCCATGAGGCCTCGAACCTCGCCGGCGTCATGCGCGTCCCGCTAGTCATGCTGCTGATCAACAACCACTACGCCATCTCGACCCCGGTGCATAGGCAGACCGCGGCAGCAGAGCTGGCCGCGCGCGCGGAGGGCTACGGCTTTCCAGGGTTCGTGGTCGATGGCAACGACCTCCTGGCTGTTTACGCGACCACCGTCGATGCGGTGAATCGGGCGCTTGCCGGAGGCGGACCGACGCTCATCGAATGCCGGACCTACCGCATGGGGTTCCACAACACGTCCGATAACCCGAAGGAATACCGCGATACGGCAGAGATCGCCGAGGCAGAGCAGCGAGACCCGATCGAACGAGTGCGGCGATTCGCGATCCGCGAGGGTGTCTGGTCGGCCGATCAGGAGGCAGCCGCGCTCAACGAGATCCGGTCCGCAATCGAGACCGCGCAACGACAGGTCGAGGAGCTACCAAGGCCTGGAGCGGCGGCGATCTTCGAACACGTCTACGAAACTTTGCCGCCCCGCCTGCAGCAGCAGAGGGCTGAGGCCCTGGACGATGCCAGGCCCAGCTGATACGCCAATTCTCGCCGGGCTGCGCGTGGTCGAGCTGTCGGCGTTCATTGCGGCGCCGCTTGGTGGCGCGACCCTGGCGGCGCTCGGTGCCGACGTGATCCGTGTGGACCCGCCCGGCGGCGGAATCGATTTCAAGCGCTGGCCCTTGCACAACAACCACAGCCTTTACTGGGCAGGCCTGAACCAGGGCAAGCGCTCGGTGGTCGTCGATACGCGCACTGAGGTGGGGCAGAGGCAGGTGGCCGGCCTCATCGCGGCGCCGGGAGAAGGTGGAGGAATCGTGCTAACCAACCTTCCGGTCAAGGGTTGGAACTCGTACGAAGCTCTCGCCAAGCTCCGGCCCGACGTGATCATGGTCGTCATCACCGGCGACCGCGACGGCGGCACCGCGGTCGACTACACGGTCAACGCGGCGCTCGGCTTTCCGTGGCTCACCGGACCCGAGGGCCATGAGGGTCCGGTCAATCATGTCCTGCCCGCGTGGGATGGCATGACGGGATTTCTCGCCGCGCTCGCAATCCTCGCAGCCGAGCGACACCGCCGCATCCATGGTGAAGGACAGCTGGTCGAGCTGAGCCTGTCGGATGTGGGGCTTGCGGTCGCCGGGCACCTGGGCCTGATCGGCGAAGCGATTCTCGAGCCGCAGCCGCGCGGTCGGTTCGGCAATGACGTGTACGGCACGTTCGGTCGGGATTTCACCACCCGCGATGGACGACGCGTGATGGTGCTTGCGTTGACCGCGAGACAGTGGGCGAGCCTGGGTGAAGCCACCGGACTTGCCGGTGAATTCGTGGCGCTTGAGTCGCGAGCCAGCGCGGATTTTCGAAATGAGAGCGACCGCTGGATCCATCGCAAGTCACTTTTCGCCCTGCTGGAGGAATGGTTCGCGCGGCACGATCTCGCCGAGATTCGCGAGACCTTTAACGGCCACGGCGTGTTGTGGAGCCCATACCAGACCTTGAAGCAACTGGTGACAGATGACGTGCGCGCCACCACCGCCAACCCTCTGTTCTCGGAGATCACACATCCGTGGCTGGGCAGGTTCCTGACCGCCGGATCGCCATTGCGTTTTGGCGCGGCGGCACCGGTGCCAGCGCGCCGCGCGCCGGACCTCGGCGAGCACACCGAAGAGGTGCTGCGGGAGTTCGGCTTGTAGAGCGCCGAGCTCGTCGGCGCCATATTCTTGCAACCGTGTTCCTCGATCAGCCGCTGGCCAAGAAGGTGCCTGAACTGACGATCTACTTCTGGGTCATCAAAATCCTGACCACGGGGATGGGTGAGGCGACCTCTGACTACTTTGTCCACACTTACAACCCATACGTTGTGGTGGTCCTGGGGGCGGCCGCTTTAGCAATCGCACTCGTCTGGCAACTCTATTTGCGGCGATACATGACCTGGGCCTACTGGCTGACTGTCGCAATGGTCGCTGTCTTTGGCACGATGGCTGCCGGCATTCTCCACGTCTACCTCGGCGTCCCCTACATCTGGTCGGCGATCACCTGGGGAGTCACCCTGACCGTCATCTTTGTGCTGTGGTATCTGAGTGAGAGAACTCTCTCGGTTCACAGCATCTACACACGCCGCCGCGAACTGTTCTATTGGGCGGCCGTCCTCGCGACGTTCGCACTAGGCACGGCGGCGGGTGACATGACGGCGGTCACGTTTCAGCTGGGTTTCTTTGCTTCGGGGATCCTCTTCGCTGTCGTGTTTGCCATCCCGGGCGTCGCCTACCGATGGTTTGGTCTGAACGAAATCATTGCGTTCTGGTTCGCGTACATCATCACGAGGCCGCTTGGAGCGTCATTTGCTGACTGGCTTGCGGTGCCGTCGAGTCTGGGTGGCCTGAATCTCGGGAAGGGGACGATCAGCATCGCCTCATGGATATTGATCGTCGCGTTCGTGGCGTACCTTGCGATCAGCCATCGAGATGTGGCGAAGCCCTCGATCAACTCGGCGAGAATCAACTGATGGAGTCCAGCTTGCGCCGAGGCGATAGGTACGAGCGAACCTACGAAT
>PLYD01000252.1:19673-45253 GCA_003151665.1 Candidatus Dormiibacterota bacterium | reverse complement strand
TCGTCCACTCGATCCTCAACAAGCGGCCGATGACCATCTACGGAGACGGCACTCAGGTGAGAGATCTGTTGGACGCACGCGACCTCTGCAACCTGTACTCGACGGTGATCGAACAGATCGACAAGACGCGAGGGGAGATTTACAACGTTGGCGGCGGCCCGGAAAATCAGCGAAATCTGCTCGAGGTGATCGAACAGATCGGCGAGCTAACCCATCAGACCCCAGAGTTCACATTCGCCGACTGGCGCGAAGGCGACCAGACGTATTACGTGAGCGACATCATCAAGGCGCAGAAGGATCTTGGTTGGGCGCCTCAGATAAATTTCGATCGAGGCCTCGAAGACTTGACCGTCTGGGCTTCACGCGCCGCTCTCTGAGGCTCCTCTAAACGCAGATCCTATTCGGCCAAAGCCTGCGAGATCTGGTTCGTTGGGCTTTCCTCATGCGGCGTTGCTACACAAGTGAAATGACCGCAGCCGCCTGGCAGGAATCGCAGCAGACGCGCTTCCCCCCAGGCCAGAGTGGCGACCACCTTGGCGATTGTGCGCATCAAGGGCCCGGTGAGGCCTCGACGCGATGCCGCCAGATCCTCAACCGAGCCACCGACAGGACCGCGCCAGTCGAGCCAGGAGAAGTACAAAATGTCAAGAACCTGCAGCAGCAGGTGATAGCTCCAACGGGACCTGACGACAGGCAGGCCGCTGGTTCTTGCCAAAATTTGGAACTGTTTAGCCGAGAAGAATTGGATGTGGCCCCCGTGACGGAGCTTGGGGGTCCATCTAGTCCCGGATCCAACCAATCGATAAAGGCTCCAGGGCTGGCCCTCGAGCGGCAGCACGATATGGAGGACGCAACCGGGACGCAGGACCCGGGCTACCTCGGCTAAGACACGATCTGGGTGCTCCACGTGTTCGAGCACATCGAAGATCCATACGAAGTCGAACTCGCCGTCGCCGAAGGGCAACTTCTCCGCAGTTGCCAGTCGAAAATGGACGCCTTCGGGGCTCCTCCCTACCAGTGCGAGAGCGGATTCGCTCAGGTCGCAACCGAACACCTTAAGATCCGGCCTCTCCCTTTTTACCGCCTTCGCGACAGAACCGGCACCGCAACCCACGTCTAGCACTTTGCCGTGAACGTTCCGTAGATCGGATAAGAGATAGCGAAGCTTGAGCCCGTTCATGTGCCAAGGCCGCGCGCGAACTGGCGCGACGCCCCAGGTTTTGGTTTCGTAGTCGAACGGCCGGGCTGGCGCTAATGAGCGGCTGATCGCGCCACCTCGCAGTCGGAAGCTGTCGGACGCGGTGCGACGATACCGACGACCGTCCAGCTCGCTTCATCCATCGCCCCAAGGCTCACAAACCAACTCGGATTCAGCTGTTGGAGCCATGCGAAGTTCGGGTCGCCGTTCGGCAGCGCCATAAGGCGAACGTCGGTATCGCTCAGCCAGCATTCAACGAGTGTCGTCACGACAGCTTCGTAATCGGCGTAGCTGTAGTTGGACGGCAGATATGCAAACGGGTCGTACATCTCACTCACGAGATGCTTTCCCTCGACGCCTCCAACGAGGCCTGAGTCCGAGGCAACTCCAGCGAGCGTCTCGTAGACGCCAGCCATTCGTGTCTCACTCTCCCAGTTCGAACACAGCGATTTGCTGTCTGGCTCTGACAGGGCTCGGTCGGGGGACGCCACGTGTCTATCGTAGGGATGGGTCCCGCATGCCGCCTGCTGGCCCGACGCCGACGGGCGAATCTTGGCTCCTGGCCATCCGGGGCCGGGCGATGCAAACGATGGGCGCGGCCGATTGTCTTAAGGTAGGGGCCCTCCATGACGCCCGCCAACCTGCGCGCCGAGTCCGGTCTCACCCACGCTCCAAGCCAAAGAAGGCGGTGAAGGATCTGTTGGACGCACGCGACCTCTGCAACCTGTTTTCGACCGTGATCGAACAGATCGATAAGACGCGAGGGGAGATTTACAAGGGCTGGGCGCCGCAGATTTCGTTCGATCGCGGCCTGAGGGACCTGGTCGAATGGGCCGGTCACAGTGGCACACTAAGTGGCTGAGCCGCGGCTCGACCCGACCGCAATCCGCAAAATCATCCTCAAGCAATCTCATCGCGCCCAGACGGGCCACATCGGCTCCGCCCTGTCAATCGCCGACATCGTTGCCGTCCTGTACGGCACGACCTTGAGCATTCACGATCCAAGTGCCCGCGACCGCGATCGCTTCATCCTGTCCAAGGGCCACGCCGTCCTTGCGCTGTACGCCGCGCTGCATTTGAAAGGTTGGCTCAGCGAGGACCACCTGAACTCCTACGCCGGCAACGGCACGCTGCTTGGCATGCACCCGGAACGCGCGCTGGACGGGATCGACTTCTCTACGGGCTCGCTGGGCCACGGGCTGTCGATAGGGGCTGGGGCGGCCCTGGCAGCACGGCTGCAGCGCCGCAGCAGTCGAGCGTTCGTGCTTCTCAGCGACGCCGAGTGCAACGAGGGTTCGACCTGGGAGGCGGCAATGTTTGCAGCCCACCACCGGCTCAGTAATCTGATCGCGGTCATCGATGTCAACGGTCAGCAAGCGCTCGGCTACACCAAGGCAGTCCTCGATCTCGAGCCTTTGGACGCGCGCTGGCGGGCATGGCATTGGGACGTCCACGAGGTGGATGGGCACGACACCGAAGCGCTCAGCGACACCTTCGAGCGCCTCGACACGAATCCGGCACATGAGGGCCCGCCACACGTGGTGATTGCTAAGACAACTTTCGGCAGAGGCATCTCTTTCATGCAAAGCAAGATCGAATGGCATTACCTGCCGATAGACGACGAACAGTACAAGGCGGCCATCAAAGAACTCGACGATCCGCAATGAGACGTGCCTTCGTCACTAAGCTCACCGAGCTGGCAACTAATGACGATCGGATCATGCTGCTGACTGGCGACCTCGGGTTCATGGCTCTCGAACCGTTCGCGAATGAGCACCCGAACCGCTTCCTCAATATGGGCGTCGCCGAGCAGAACATGATCGGTGTGGCGGCGGGTCTTGCCGAAGCGGGCTACATCCCGTTCTGTTACTCGATCTCAACCTTCGCCTCGATGCGCGGCTACGAATTCTTCCGCAACGATGCCATCGCGCAGCGGCTGCAGGTTCGCGTTGTCGGGGTGGGCACGGGCTTCGAGTACGGCCATAACGGGATCAGCCATTACGCGCTCGAGGACCTCGCACTCATGCGGACACAGCCTGGCCTCACTCTCATCGCACCCGCCGACGCGGAACAAGCCAGGACTGCACTCACCAAGTCCTGGGATCTGGACGGCCCCGTTTACTACCGTCTCGGCAAGGACGACAGGCTGCGCGTGCCCGGCCTGGATGGCCGCTTCGACCTCGGCAGGACGCAGGCGCTGCGTGACGGAAAGGATCTCGCTATCGTCACCACAGGCCCGATAGCTGTCGAGGCCAGCGCGGCCGTTGAGCTGCTTGCGGGCCACGGTGTGAGCGCATCGCTCACAGTGGTTGCCAGCCTCAACCCGGCACCGCTGAACGACCTGGAGTCGGCTCTATCTAAAACGCCATTGGTGATGAGCGTCGAAGCCCACTACCTGAACGGCGGCCTGGGCAGCCTGCTGGCCGAGTTGATCGCGGAGAGGAAGCTGCCAGTCCGCTTGGTCCGCTGCGGAGTGGCGGCGACACCGGACGGCCACTCCGGAGATGAGCAGCACCTTCTTCATTTCAGCGGCCTCACGGCGCAGCAGCTTGTCGACCGATGTCTCAGCGAACTGCGTAGCGGCTGAGCTCCATGCCTTCGTTTCGCATCCATTCCGCAGTCGCTCGAAACCCAGACTCCAGGTCAATACGCGGTGTCCACTGCAACGCGGAGCTTGCGCGCCTGATGTCCGCAACCCAAATGTGTGTATCCCAGCGCCGGTTCGGCATTGATCCCCAGCGCGGGGTCTGCGCGATCGACATCACGCGCTGAGCCAGCGCCACCAGCTCTGCCAGTGACGTCTGGACGCCGCTGCCAATATTGACCACCAACCCAGGCTCCTTGGATGCCACGTTGCTCCGGGCAGCGGCGATGAATGCATCGCACACGTCGTCGACGTGGACGTAGTCGCGAGCGATGTCCGGTGATGCCAGCTCGGGCAGCTCGCCGCGGAGACCGCGACTGATCAGAGTCGGCACCAAACGCCCCGGCTCTTCGTACGGCCCGTATACCGAATACAGCCGCAGGGTGGTGATCGGCATCACGCCCCGGCGCGCAAGGTCGGAGCACAGGTGAGTCGCGGCCGCCTTGGTGACCGCGTAGGCACTGTTGGGGTCCAGCCGGTCCTCCTCAATGGCAGCGTGGTCGGCGAATCCGTACTCGGATGATGTCCCGGTGTTCACAAACGCCTCCACCGACGCGCCTTCCAGAGCACGAACGAGGTTGGCTGTCCCGAGAACATTGACCGCCAGCATTTGGGCGAGATCCTCCTGCCACGAGTAGGCGCCGTACGCGGCCAGGTGGAATACCCAATCGAACCGAAGTCCCATCAGAGCCGATTTCAAACCGTCTTCGTCGCGCAGGTCCGCCTCGATAATGGCAATGCCGTCTCCCAGCTCGGCAAGTCGCCACTGGTCAGTCGCGCCGACGAGGCAAGAGACCGTATTGCCCTCGAGCATCAACCGTCGGGCCAGGTTGGCGCCAATGAAGCCATTGGCGCCAGTGACCAGGACCCGCGTCACGACCTTCGAGCTATGCAGTACTGGTTGCCGAGCGGCACCCACACTGGCAGCCGACCGAGGCCGCTCCTCGCGAGCACTTGCAGCAACCAGGATTTCGTTCGTCCAGGTAGAGGTAGCAAGCGCCCAAGGTAACCGGCTGAGTAGAGATTCACTGCCGCTCCCGACTGAACAACTGTCAAACCATTCGCGGAGAGCAATTTGCGAAGCGTTGATCGGCTGTACAGGTAAGGGTGCTCAACGTCGACGATAGGGCTGCGCTCCCCAAGCAAACTTGCCGACCACGCGCCGGCGTCATGCTGGAGAAGAAGCATGACTCCGCCCGGGCGAAGGAGTCTGACGCACTCGCGGAGAAGCGACGCTGGGTCAGGCATGTGGTCAAGCACCTGGAACATGCAGATGGCGTCGAACGACTCGGGCTCGAAGAGCCCAGGCATCATCATCCTGGTCTGGACGCGATCGCGGACTCGTGGACCAGCCGACGCCACGGCCGCCGCGCTCGGGTCGACGCCTCGGACGTCCTCGAACCCCTGGTCAAGCGCCTCTTCGAGGACGAACCCGCTGCCACCACCGATCTCCAGCAATGAACGAAGGCTCTGCCGGTGTCGCCGCATTCGGCGTAGGTAACGACCGTACGTCTTGCGCAAGTTAGGCACCTCAGCCGCGTAGTCGAAGCCGCTCTTCTCGTACAGTCCCGCGAGGTCGCTGGGGTTGGCACTCGGGTCCGATCGGAGCAGCCCGCAACGCGAGCAGCGAACGATCCGAAAATGAATGCGATCCGGAAGCCGTCGAGCGGAGAAAAGAGCCGCGTCGAGCCCGCGACTCAGGCGGGCGGGATAGACCTCTGTCGCTGGCACGTCTCGGCCACAGATCGCGCACGCCGTCTCGACGAGAGCAGCGTTGGGGACCGGGGGAGGGACTCCGTTCAAGGCTCTATCTCCTGCGTCTCCCCGCCCCCATCGCCTCTTGTATGGCGACCCTGTGGCCGGTTCAGGATGCTCTCGACGATGTATGGCGGCCGCCGCTTGACCTCGTCGTAGATGTGCTCCAGGTAGGACCCGATGATCGCCAGGCAAAGCAGTTGGATGGCGCCCAAGAACAGGATGATGATGATCAGCGTCGTGAAACCGGATGGCGTGACTGACGGCGCGACCAAACGCAACACCAGCTCGAAGATGATCGATGCGAAGGCCAGCATGATCGTTCCGAGAGCGAGCCAGGTGATCAGGTTCAGAGGTGCGTACGAGAACGAAAAGATCGCTTTGCGCGCCCATCCCAGATTCCGCAACATGGAGTTTGTGGTCCGCCCGAAGGCCCGCTCGGGACGCACATAGGGCACTCCGATCTGCTTGAACCCGACCCATGCACGCAGGCCTCGAAGGAAGCGATTGTTCTCCGGCAGACTGTTCAATGCGTTCACCACCCGGCGGTCCAATAGTGAGAAGTCGCCGGCGTCCAGCGGCATAGGAACATAGGAGGCAGCACGGAAAAGGCGGTAGAAGGCCTTGTACGCGATGCGCAGGAACGGTGAAGCATCCCGGCCCACCCGCTCTCCATAGACAACGTCGTAACCCTCTTTCCAACGGGCGTGGAATTGCTCGATCAGCTCCGGCGGGTCCTGGAGGTCACCGTCCAGCAGGATGACCGCGTCCCCGGTGGCGATCCGCATCCCCGAGGTGAACGCGCTCTGGGAGCCGAAGTTGCGCGCATGGTTGACCACCACGACGCGGGGATCGTGCTCAGCGAGAGAAGCCAGCACTGTGCGCGCGTCGTCGGGACTGCCGTCGTTGACGAAGATGATCTCGTGGTCCACGTCGAGACGCCCGAACACCGCAGTCAATCTTTCGTGCATTTGCGGAACGGCGAGCGCGTCCCCGTAGCAGGCGATCACCGCGCTCAGCTTCCGTCTAGTCGCGCTCATTGGCCTTGACTGTGCAGCGGGCTCTAGGCGTCTCACGGTACGAGCGGTGACGACACCGACCTGGCTCGGAACACATAGACCGCGCACGCCAGCCTCCTGACCACCGGTAGCGCTTCTACGAAGGGCTCCAATCGCTTAAGAGTTCGAGCGAGCCAGTTCGGGCAAAACATTGGAACGAGGATCCCGAAACGCCTCTCGAGCACCTCGCCTCCAGCGTCGCCCACCCATCCGTCGAGGGTTCGGCTCGTGTACGACCTCTCATGGTGGGCCCGGTGGTAGCTGGACGCCTTCTCGATCACCTTTAGGATCGGGCTGTAGCCGTTCGGTTCCATGACTACGATTTCCGGCGCCACCCGCAGGGCTTCGCGAATGACGTCTGCCGGGCTGCTCGCGTGGTGCAGAACACTGTGGAGTATCGCCACATCGAAATCTTGGTCCGGATACGGCAGCCGCTCTCCGGTGCCGACCACAAACTCCATCGGCCGATTACCCTTTCGGCTGTTCGCCATTGCGACCGCTTTCTTACCGGGATCGACACCGACGAACCTGGAAGGGCGTCCTAAGTCCCAGTAGCGCACGGAGAAGGTGCCATCTCCACAGCCAACGTCGAGTACTTTGCGGCCGTTGAGGTGAGCCAGTCCCAAAGCGAGCTCGAACTGTCGATCGGTGGCAAGCCGGCTGCTCAGGCGGTTGTTGTTCAGATAAACATAGCCGCCGTGCTGATCGACGTCTCGCTCGAATACTTCAGATTCCGTCACCTTTCATTCACGTTCATTGGACCGTGACCGCGGGCGTGTAAGCGCTGAGCCCAAATCTTGGCCCTCGTAGCCGAACAATGGAAGCGGCTTTACCGCCAGGTGTTCATCCATCCTCTTCGGCCCACATCCTGGTTCGCCGATCAAACCAGACTCCAAACGACTTGCGGACCGGACCGCGCCACCTCGGCCACGTAACGAGCGCGATTAGCGTCGCCACAGATACCACGATGCCCGCCCAGTCCACCACCGACTTCTCGTAGCGCCACTGGACCGCTGCAGGAAACCGCGTGTCCTTGGGAAGCAGAACGTACATAAAGCCGGGGCCTGCAGGAAGGACTTTTACCTCACGTCCGTTTACGTAAGCATGCCAGCGGTCGAACCAGCTCTCTTTGAACAGGACGCCGCGGGCGTTGGAGTCGACCGAGATCGTCATCTGCTGCGGCCCATCTTTATGAGCTGACGAAATTGCTGCCATGTCATTGTTTGAGCGGCTCGCCCATGCCATCGCCGTGGTCAGAAACCGCGACTCCTCTGCGCTTGCGTAACTGTCGATGTGAAACGGAAGGTTAAGGCCGGACCACACCACCCGACCCTGACCGAGCTGTCCGGCAACCACTACGCTAGCCGCACCCGACCACAGGACTGTATGCGCCCAGCTCCGCACTCCACTCGCGGCAGATACCGTCCACGGGCCGCCGCTGTAACGGGGCGGGCCGAAACTCGAGAAGTCGATGCCGTCTGTGATCGGCGAGCTCGCCGACTTGAACCGCCAGTCGCCGTTTACGTCTTGGCGGGTGGCTCCAGTGATTGGAACCGGCTCGTTTATGCCGGGACCGCCCACCAGGGGAGATCCGCTTGACTCGACGATCAGCCCGCCGCCCGACCTGACATAGCCATTCAGCAGGTCGTACGCGCGTGCGCTGTTGTGTGCGCCGCCGCCGTAGATCAACACCTCATCGAATTGCGCGAGCTCCTGTGCACTGTAGTCGTCAACGTAGGGACCCCCCTGGACGGGTATGGCGTGTGCGGTGTCGAAGCCGCTGTATGACAGATCCCGAAAGACAATCTGATAGTTCTCGGGCTGGCCGATCACAAGAATGGCGGGCGCGTTGGTAGCGAGCGCGATCGGGGTCGGTCTCAGATAGGAAAAGGTCAGACTCGTGCCGCCAGACCTGGAGGGGACTACTTCGTAAAGGTCAGGGTGTCCGTTGAACTTCGGCAGCACACCGGCGGTGATGGGTATGTAAGGGGCCGGCACGTAGATCCACTTCACGGCGTACCAATCGAACAGGAACGTTCGCTGTTTCTCGCTTGCGTCCGCATTCCACGCCGTCGACTCAAGCCAGAACTGCCAGACGGGGTTCGTGACCTGAGGTCCCGGTGCGTAGCCGCGCGTCTGCGGCACGTCGTAGACCGCGTTGAGCCAAACGGAGAGGTTGTCGGCCGGACTTGCGATACGGAAGTTGGTCTCGGTCGAATCGATCGGCTGCCAGCCGGCCGTTGTGGTTTCGGGCCGCGCCGGCTCGCGCAGCATCGTCTGCGTAACGAAAGGGACCACAGCCAGGATGGACACGAGTGTCGCGGCCACCAGGACCACGGCGGTAGTGTTTCGCTGCCAGGCAACAGCCCGGGTTTTGATGGAGCCTAGCGCGAGCCCGGTCACCGCGGCGAGAAACCAGGACAGAAGGAACAACATATCGGCGCTCTGGAGCCCGGCGATATGGGGAATTGGCGTTAGCGCATACAGCAGAAGGACCGCACAGACCAGACCGCATGCCAACATCAGCCTGGTTGTTGCTGCAATGGATTGCTGCGATCGGAATCGGAGCCACACGATCAGAGCGAGCACAGTGATCGGCAGCAACGGGACAAGGGGCGGATTGATGACGGGCGCGGCCGGCGACACAAGGCTGCCGATCCCGAGGGCAGGATACGCAGCAGTCACCTGGCTGCCCGACTGTATGTAAAAGACCAGGGGCACGTAGTAGTAGGCGCTGAGGAGCACCGGGGGAACCAGCAGCGCTACGCGCCACGGCCTCGCGCGCCCGGTGCTGTCGGGGACGAGAACCACCACCAGACCGATGGCGAAAATGGCCAGCGCCCCGAGCACTATGTGGCTGTTCAATGCACCCCAGACTGCCGCCAGGCACATCACGTATGGCCCCGGAGAAGACCGCCGCAGATATACGACCGCCAGCAAGACGGCGAGCGATGTGAAGCCCATGCCGAAAACCCTCGTGTACATACCGGACTCGACGTAAGGCGTCCACAGCGCCGGCGTCGCCAGCAGCAAGCCGGCCGCAACGATGCCCGCAAGCCTCGAGCCTGTGACAATCCGCACAAGGCCGTAGAGGCTCAACGTCATCGCCAGATAGCTCAGAGCCATGAGTAGATTCATCGCGACCATGGCATCCACGCCGAGCCTCGCAAGAGCGCTCGCCGCGAGGTAGAACAGAGGCGGATATCCACCGAGAAAAAACGGCGATCCGCTGTACCAGTCGTAGTTCCAGTCGACGGCCGGAAAATCCCTGAGCACCAGCACCACCTTGGTCAAGTGGCCCCAACCGTCGTAACCCTTGACGGCGCCGATGAAGGCGCCGGTTGCCACACCAAAGACGACCACGGCGACCGTAAGCAGTAGTCCGTCGAGCGCTGCGAGCCGCGCTCGCGGTGAGTTCATGCTGTGGCTGCCTCAAGCGTCACGCGGGCGCCGCCTCGTTCCGCAGCGGCGGCTTAAGCAAGTCCGCGAAACCGACGGCAGCTCGGGCCGCCTGCACACACTCGTCCTGGCTGGGTGCAGGCACGTTCACCACAACGATCGCGAACCCATCCCCCAGCTGATCGCCGGTCTGCGTGAACCACTGTGGATTGTCGCTGATGAAAGCCTCGTAGTCCGGCACTGAAGGATTGTCGGGGCTTGCCGGCGCCAGGAGCAGCAAACGGGTTCGCGTGTTTGAAAGCCAGCATTGCAATAGCGGCCCCGCAACATCCTTATGGTCGCTGTAGTGATAGCCAGGGGGGAGGTAGTAGAAGGGATCGTAGAACTGGCTCGTTATGCGATCTCCCGGAATACCCCCGTCCCGCACCATCGTGTAGACCAACGTCGGCGAGTTGTCCGGCACGCTTATCACTCCACCTTGGAACTCCACTCGGTTATAGACAGCGCCGATGGCACGGCCCAGTCGGACTTGGTCTTGATACCCGGGCTCGGTCGCCGCATACGCCTGCTGAATCGGTGCCCAGAAGACCTGCATCGCAAGGATGCCAGCCGACGCGGCCGCCCAGCCGACCGCCTTGAGGGGTTCACGTTGTTGCGGAAGTACGTTCAACAGGAGCACGGCGACCAGGATCGCGGCGAAGTCCAGTGGAAACTCGAAGCGCCGCTCCATCCACGCGGAGTCGTGCCGCAGCAGCGCTGTGAAGCCGAGGGCCCCGGCTTGGAAGACCCAGTAACCGAATCCGTAGGTAAGTAACAGGTATGACGGTGGGCGCTTCCGTAGGGTCCACGCGAGACCGGCGGCGGAAACGAGGACAATCGCACCAAGTGGGATCCGTAGGAGTTGCTGCTCCGCGGTCAATGCGGAGCTGGTCTCAGTGGATCCCAGGGCGACGACTTGGAAGTTCCAATAGAGGGGATAGATTGCGTTCCCGGTCTGATGGAGTAGGAATTCGAGGTAGAAACCCATCGCCAATGCCCAACCGGCCAGCAGCGGCAATCTATGCCCAGCCGAGCGGCGCCCCAAAACCCAAGCCACCACGAGACCGGCTCCGAAGAGCCAGGCCTCGACCCTCGCCATCGCCGCGCACCCCCAGGCGACCCCGGCCCAGAAGCCTCGCTTCGGCGTCAGCCAGATGCCGAGCAGAAGAAGCGCGGTTGCGATCGGCTCGACCATACCGGCGTCGTCGTTGAACACGCTCGCAGGAGAGAGCGCGGCAAAAGCACTCGCCGCGACCGCCACCGGCATTCCCCAATATCTGTGGCAGAGGAGGAAGATCAGAACAACCGCAAGCGAGCCGAATGCCAGACTGAGAAGCCGCGCTAGGACGATGTCAACTGACCCGGTAGCGAAGAAGAGCAGGTCCATCAACACGGGATGGAGCAGCCCCCAGAAGTACTCGACGCCGCGTATGTCCCAAAGTCGGGGGCCGTGGGAGAGGCCGATTTCCTTGGTCAGGTACGCGATCTGCCAATGGTGGTAGGCGTCGGTGAACCCATGGCCGGCGTTCTCCGGGTCGCTGAAGACAAATAGATAGGTAAGCCTCGGAATGAGCGCGCCAATCGCCACCAGAAGCACCCATCGATGCCGCGGTCCGGTTTGTTCCTCCGCTGCGGCTCTTAGTGCCTCAGCCTCGGGGTCCGCCTCGGGTGGTTGCCGGTCGAGCTCGTCCTCGTCGGCGAACAACCTCGGCAGCAGCTTCATGCGGTGGCCGCCTCTGACGAGACTCGCTCATGCGATCGAGCGACTGCCAGGACAGTGATCTGCAGCGTGTCGAGGTGCCGTTCCCAATCGAACCGACGCGCCCATTCGAAGGCACGCTCGCCGGTGGCCTGGTTGGCCGTCGGGTCGTCCAGCAACGACGTGATGCCGGCCGCGTAGTCCCCCACCTCGAGAGGCTCGGCCAGGTGCCCGGTGCCAGGGCCGACCGTTACGGTCGGACCCGCTTGGTTCCACGCGACCACGGGCACTCCCTTAGCCATCGATTCGATCACGCCCATCCCAAAGTCCTCCTCGGGTGCGGGATAGACGTACACGGCCGCACCTTCGTAGAGGCGATTCAGCTCCTCCTCCGTTATCGCGCCGAGGAACAGCACTGCGTCGTTGAGCTTTGATTCGGTGGTCAAGGCCTGCAACACGGCGGTGTGTGAGGTAGCTTGCCCAGGGATCACGAGCTGGACTTTGGGGTGGCGCGCGCGGACCTCGTGCATCGCCCGGATCGCCAGGTCGAACCGCTTCTGCGGGTAGTGGCGGTTGGTGAGCAGCACGTATGGCCGCCGGATCGGGTAGCCGTTGATGGTCAAGCCGCCTGCGAAGCGCGCCTCGCGAGGTAGCGGAAATCCTGATGCGGCGACGTGGCAGCCCGCAGGGCAGTCGACAGCCTCGCGCTTGTAGATGCCGCGGATGATGTCGCCGATGTAGTCGCCGTTGACGAGCAATTGGTCCGCCTCTTGCACTGAGCGCCGGTCAGCCCAGGCGACGAACTTGGTGGCGCGCATCACGATGCCGGCCAGCAGCCTGTAGTCGGCGTTTGCCACCCAACCAGTCTCGCGATCGATGCTCCTGGGATAGACCAGCCGATTCGGCTGATTGAGGTAAACGACATATGGGACGTCGATAAGACGCGCGGCCCACCATGCGATCCACGCACTCGGTTGGTTGCAGGCGACTATCGCATCGATACCGCGCAACCGCCAGGCGTATAGCGGCATGAGCAGCGAAGCCGCGGCCATCTGGATCGCCTCGCGGTAGGGGAACCATCGCGGGAGCTGCGGTAGAAACGTGCGCACGCGAACCTCTCCGATCAGGTCCGGATAGCAGCGCGAGGCGTCAACAGTTGGGGCGTAGCACTCCACTTTGAAGCCACGCCTTCTGAGCCCCAGGACCTCCTCAATGACGATGCGCTCACCACCACCCGAATACGTGAAGCCGCAGTGAAATACTGCGATCTGGCGCGGGCCACCCGCGCGCACTCGCCGGCGCCCGCCCACCAGCAGAAATCCCACGAGTCCCAGTCCGAGCGCATAGCCGGCGGTGAGCGCGTGGTACAGCACTATCGCGCCCGCGGCTACTGCCGGAGCGAGACCAAGGCCCCCTCCGAGCACAAGGGAACCGGCCACCTCGAGGTTGCCCAGGTAGCCTGGTCCAGCCGGGATCGCGAAGCTCAGCAGCAAAGCCGGGTACGCAGCCATGGCCTGCAGCGTTGGCACCTGCACCCCCACCGCGACGAACAGCAGAGTGAAGTTGAATGCGTCGATTAGCAGGGCGAGGGCAGTCAGGGCCCCGAGCCGCGCGGCGAGTGCCGGAGTCCAAAGGCCACGCGCACCGGCGCGAAACGCGAATGCCTGGCCGGCCAGCCCGGCGGCGAATCTTGCCGGCAACAACTTGCGTGCCAACGACGAACGTGCAATCCGGGGTCCGAGCAGTGCAGTGCCCAGCACTGCGGCAAGAAGAGCGACCGCAAGAGCGGCTGCGCCCAGCAAGCCTCTCGGCGCCTTGACCGCTCCGGTGGCGGCGACGATCTCGAGGATGGCGAGAACAACGGCAACGGCGCTCAGGTCACACGCCTTGTCGATAACGATTGTGGCCAGTGCGGAACCTGCCGGCACGCGGTGGCGCCGCCACAGCCACCACGCCCTGGCGGCATCGCCGGAGCGGATGGGAACGACATAGTTGAGCAGTCCGCCGGCCGCGCTCATGGCGAACGCTCGCACCATCCCCACCGGCGCCAGAGGGCGCAGGAGCAATAGCCAGCGCCTTGCTCTGATGACGCTCGTCACCAGGAACAGAAGGATCATCAACACAACCGCTGGCCAGCTCTGCACCCGCGCGTGGCTGACGACCTCAGGCAGCGAGACTGTGCGAAGCCACAGCCAAAGCAGAAATAGGCCAAACGCGGTCTGCAGACCGAGGCGCAACCAACGCTTCATGCGATGACTTCAACCTCTTCGGCGGGCGCGACCAGGATGAATCGTTGGACGAAGATCCAGAAGGTGAAGAGCCAGACGACCACGATTATTGTGCCGCCGTAGTCGTGAAAAAGAACCGCTGGAGTCTGTCCCAGCGTCGCTGCGATGGCAGCGACTGCCGCCACGCGCATCAGGTTCAAAAGCATGGTGCCCGCAACGCCGATGAGCACCACCTGAACTCGCGCTTCCAACGACTGGTTTCCGCGGAAGCCGGAAAGGAAGCTGACCCCCAACAAGATGAGGCTCTGCCACCCGATGCAATTCCACGAGATAAACAGCGTGTGCATGGACCCGGCCGAATCCCAGACGACGAGATGGCTCCCAGAAGCGGCAGCGTGCACGCCGACGAGTGCAAGCAGGCCAACCACCATGCGGGCCTCGACCGGGACGATGCCCTGGAGTGGATTGTTGGCGCCCAATGCGAGTGCCCACGAGGTGAGCAAATCGTCGAACGTGGTCACGAAAGGCAGCAACATCAGGAGCGCGCACGTGATCGCGATCAAGGTCATGTTCAGGCCGTCGCGGTCTTGCCGGGTCATCCACGCACCCTGAAGAAGGACAGCAGCCGGCGCCTGCCAGTTATCAGCGGGATCGCCAGCGCCAGGCCGACGAAACCGAGAACCGACTCGGGGACCACGAGGGATGGCGTGATCAGTTGCGTGTCGGCAGTCCCAGCGACGCCGTCATAGAGGAAGTGGGTGGCGCCCCCTGTGCGGTGGGAAAGGGTGACGATGAGGCAGAGCGTGCCGCCCGGCGGAATCACCACCGTCTGGGACGCACTCGTGTTGACAGTGACCGGGCTGGTGGTGTTGATTCCGCGGCTTCCGTAGGTGGTGGTCCAGGTCGCGCCGCCGGTCGGGATCTGGACGACGCAGACGCCGCCAGTGAGCACGCCGGCGCTGAGGCCGATGGTGTCTTTGACCGCGCCCGAGCCGCCATTCCAGTAGAAGAGGAACGACCATGTCCCACTGACCGTCTGCCCCGCCGGAGTGGGCGTGAACGAATAGGTCGAGGTGGTTCCATTGGACGTTACCGAGCAGGGTGGGGAGCGGAAGCCGACCGACCGATCCATGCTTGAAGGCACGCAAGCGGGCGAAACGCCGGTCCCGTGCAGGTACAGGGAGTTGCCCGCCGACTCGACGACCGGCACGCCGGAGGATCCCCACGCAAGCGCAGCGATGGTCAGTCCGATGGCTCCCACCACCACCCACCCGAGCCTGCGATGCGCCAGCCGCTGTTTG
Source organism: Candidatus Dormiibacterota bacterium (assembly GCA_003151665.1). The sequence goes on along the minus strand of PLYD01000252.1, from coordinate 29,932 downwards.
ACGGGAACCGAGCGAACCGGCCCGGTTGGAGATCCAGCTGACGGACGCGCATCCGCGCGGCGGCCTTCGCCGACTGCGGCGCGGTGGCCGAGGAGCCAGCGCCGAAGCAGGTTGAGGCGGCGAAGGTGGTGGACCTCGTCGGTGATCCGGCCGGTCTTCGGTGTTCGGAACCACGGTCCCTCCTCCTTACTGAGCAGGCCCTTGAAAGCGGCCCACCCTTGAAAGGGCACCAGCGCAAACGACAGAACGACCGCACCCAGCACGCCTTGAAGGTCACGGGGAGGCGCCTCCTCCAGGAGGAGCCCGCCGAGGTTCATCAGTGGCAGTGCAAGGATGTTGGAGAAGAGCAGCGCCCAGCCGAGCGTCGCGGTCCAACCTGGCACGTGCGTGTGGAAGAACACCTCGGACAGCAGCCAGGCCAGGGTGCCCACGATGAAGAGTCCTGCTTGCAGGTAGTAAGTGGTGTCGAAGAGGAACTCGAGCTTCTCCAGGAAGGTCACAAACGGCGATAGCAGGATCGGAAGGAAGTATCTGCGGACGTTGTACGTGTGTCCCTCCGCCCAGCGCATTCGCTGACGAGCCAGGCGGGAGAACGTGCTTACGCATTCGGCAGGCGTCTCGGCCCACGGCGTGTAAGCGACCTTGTAGCCGCGCACATACAGCTTGAGGGTGAGCTCCCAATCTTCGGTGATGCTGGTCCCCCACCCAATCTCACGGAGCAAATCCGCCCTGATCATGTAGGAGGTTCCCGCCACCATCTTCAGCGACCCCACCGCGTCCTGGAACGGCCGCTCCACCATGTAGCTGCCCGCGTACTCCGCTCGCACCGCCTCGGTGAGCCAGCTCTCGGACTTGTTCAACACGTGCCACTGGTAGCTCTGCACCGCGGCGACGTTCTCGCGCCTCTTGTATTCGTGCCGATCGTGCCCGTTCTGCTCGGCCTCGGGCGCGAGGTGGCCATTGCCATGACCGTTCTTGCCGTTCCCGTTCTCGTAATAGAAATGCGGCAGAAAGCGATCGATCGCGTCCGGGAAAGGCACCGAATCTGCGTCGAAGATGATCACGTACTCCGCTCGCGGATCCATCACCTTCAGCGCTTCGCGCAGAGCGCCGCCCTTGTAACCGGCGCGGCTGTTGCGATGGAGGATTTTGAATCTCGGTGTGTTCACCCAGCGTTCGAGGATCTGCTTCGAGTCGTCGGTCGAGTCATCGACGACGATCACCTCGTACTCGGGATACTCGAGCTGGGACAGAGCGACCAGCAGCCGCTCGATCACCCTTCTTTCGTTGTAGGCAGCGACGTGCACCGACACGAACGGGTGGTAGCCGAGGTCGATGTAGTAGCCGTTTTTCAGACCGGCCCGGCGCTTCCCGTTGCCGTTGCCGTTGCCACCGTTTCGACCGAACGCGATTGTCGTGATGAGCACGATCACGGTGCTCAGGTAGTACTTGACGGCGTAGGCGAAGAACACCGCGCCGAGGAATAGGCCCGTGAACGCGAAACCGTAACCGAGCCAATCGGCGCCGCTCAGCGTTTTCGACTGCGCGATGAGGTCAGCAAAACCGCGAATGATCGCCACAAGGGGCGTCATCGCAAGGACCACTGCGGCCACCAGGATTCCGTCGAGAAGGGCCGTCCAAAGGAGCTGACCGCGGTCTTCCCGCTTGCGCAGCCAGAGGATCTCGGATGCAAGCAGGATCAGCCCGGCCAGCGCCAGCACGGCGGCCACGCCGTAGCGGGTCAGCGGCTCAAAGAGATCGAGAACAAGGACCGCAACCGCGGCGGCCAGGAGAACAAAGGAACCTCCAAGACCCACGGAAACCCTGCGCATGGACTCGCCTTCGCCGTTAAGCGCCTGCATCGGTCCCTCGTGCGCGCAGGTCGTTGCCATTGCCGTTTAGATAACGGGCACTCGTCGAGAGGTCGGCCGCCGCGAAGCGGCGGTGGCCGCCCGGCGTCGTCGTCGCCAGGCTCACGGTGCCTTGCTGAACGGCTCGCCTGAGCTTGTCGACGCTCAAACCGAGCGTGCGGGCCGCCGCTCCGGTGCCGATCAACTCACAACCACGCGGCGCCAGTTCCCGGATGCGGGCCTCTGAGAACCGGTGGTGGCCTCCTGGCGTCACCTCGTCGGCGACCAGGCGACCTTCGCGGCACGCCCTGATCACGGTGTGCTGGCTGACACCGATAAGGCGCGCGACCTCTCGGCTGCCGATCAGCTTGGTGCCGCTGATCAAATTGGGCGCTGCTGCAATCGCGTACTCCTCGACATCCTCTAAGCGAAATCGGTGGTGTCCACCGGGCGTGGTTTCAGCAGGCATAAGGGCTCGCCTCGCAACCGCGCGAAGAACAGTCGCCTGGCTGACGCCCAGGCGCTCGGCCGCCTCCCTCGAACTGATCAATCTGTGCAAGACGTGTGCAGGACTAACGCAGCATTATGACAATCGGATCAGGCCTTCAGAAGCCCCTTGGTATTCCCCTAGCGAAATCGTCGATTTGTCGTCGAAAATGCACGCCGATCAGCTATAGTACTCATGAATTCCGCGCCTAAACTCCCCTAAGAGACGCCTCAGAAGGGATGGAGGCTAGGAGTCTCAACCCAATAAGAACTCACCCCCCGCAGCCAAGCTCGGTGCCGGTGTCGAGAGATCGCCCGGCCCGAGCCTTTGTCCAGGGTCATCCCTCTCCTCCCTCCCAGCCGGCCGCCCACTCGGCGACTCCTTCCTGCCATGGCCTGAGGGCGTCAGTGCGCACCGACCCAAGGCAACCGGTGAGGGGCCGCGCAGCCGGCGCCGCTAGCTCCGCCGTGGTGACGGGCTCGACATCAGCTTCCACCCCGCACGCCGCCAGCGCTGCGCGGGCGAAGTCATCCCAGCCGCAACCGCCGGCGGCGACGACGTGAACCAGGCCACTCAGGTCGCCGGCCGCAAGCTTGATTGCGTCGCGCGCCAGGTCCCGAGCATAGGTCGGTTTCACGCGTTGGTCGGAAACCACCCGGATCCGCTCGCCACCCCGGGCTCGCTCGACGATGCGCTGAGGAAAGCTCCCTCCTTTAATCTCCGAGCCCCGATCAGCGAAAACCGCGGCGGTCTGGATCACCAGGGCCGCGGGCAGGGCCGCCAGGGCCGACCTTTCGCCTCCAGCTTCGACCTGCCGTACGTGCTCAGGGGTTGAGCCTCGTCCTTCTCTGTGTAGGGCCGGTCAAGCCGGCCGTCGAACACAAAGTTGATGGAGAAGTGGATCAGCCGCACGCCGTGGCGGGAACAAGCGAGCGCCGCGTTCTCCGCGCCCGAAGCGTTCACCGCATAAGCGAGCTCCGGCTCGATCTCAGCCTTGTCGACAGCGTTGTAGGCGGCGCAGTTCAACATCACCTCCGGGCGGTAGTAAGCGCACGCGGCTTCGATCCCGGCGCGGTCCGAAACCGAAGGTCGTGGCGCAAAGGCCGGTGGCACCAGGCACGAGCCGCATCAGCTCCGAGCCCAGCTGCCCCCCGCCCCAAGCACCCGTGCCCTCACGATTTGGCAAGGTATCTACAATCCAGCCCGGCCAAACTGCACCAACCTTTAAGTATTCGCTTTACAGTTGCAGACAAGTAATGACTGAGTCGACCAATTGCAGCGACGGCGTTGCCATGAAGGATAGTGGTACTTAAGTGCGCAACGCGGAGGTGGCGCCAGCTGGTGATCCGGCGGCTCGCCGTGTGCACGTCTTGATCGTCCAGGACCATCCTCTGCTGGCGTCCGCGCTCGCCCGCGTCCTCGAAGGGCAGCCCGACTTCGCCGTTTCAGGTGTTTCTGCAACGGGGGCCGACGCAGTCAAGTCAGCCGCACTGCAGCGGCCGGACGTTGTATTGATGGACTTCCGGCTCCCGGACGTGACCGGGCCCGAGGCGGCGCGCATGATCCAGAGCGAGCACGCCGAGGCGGCGATCGTGTTCCACAGCGCCGATGAGTCTGAAACGGCGCTGCTGGACGCCGTTGACGCCGGCGCTACCGCCTACCTGACGAAGGATGCGACAGCGGACCAGATCATCGAGGCGGTTCGGAAGGCGTCGAGGGGCGAGGTCCTCATCCCGGTCGAGCTGTTCGCCCGCGCGATTGCTCGCCAGCGTGGGGTGCTCAGCAAGAAGCGCGAACACGAGCAGCTCATGGCAGAATTCACGCCTCGCGAGCTCGACATCCTCCACCTGCTGGCCGAAGGGCTGGATACGACCGCGATGTCGAAGAACCTCGGAATTGCACCCCATACGGTCGAGTGGCACGTGCGCCACGTGATTGAAAAGCTGCAGGTCCACTCAAAGCTCCAGGCGGTCATCGCGGCAGCGCGCAAAGGGCTGATCGACCTCTAGCCGCCTCGATTGGGCCATCCCGTTACAGGGGGGGCTCGCAGTGCCCCTGCATGGCGACAAAACAGGCCCTGGAGCGTAGTACGAAGGGGTGCAGCTTCGACGAGGGCCTCCAACGGCCCCGGTACCGCCTGTGAAGATGCGGACGCTCCGCGTGCTCGAGGCCCCCGGCAGGCCTACTCGCGCGCCGCAGCGGCGGTGGGGCTGGATGTCGGTCGACGGCTACTTCTTTCGGGTGGTTGCCGGCGTGCTGTTGGTCTACGTCCCGGTCGCCATCGTCTTGGGTTTCGTCATGGCCAACTGGAGCGCTCAAACGAGCATCGACAGCGCCAAGGCTCGCGCCGAAGCAACCGCCGCGAGCGCTGCTGTACGCATAAACGACTTTGTCGCTGAGCGGAGGGCCCAGATACGCTCGATCGCTCAGAACAGCGTCGATGAGCTGCAGGGTCCTACCCTCACGGCCGGGCTCGTGGCTCTCTCTCAGGCCCAGTCGACATTCGACGGTTTCCAGATCTACGACCGCAACGGAAAGTCGTTAGCGGTTTCACAACCAGGCCTGGCCTTGTCCCCGACGCCCACCGACTCCACTTTCCTCAACAGTCTCAGCGTCGAGACGATGGGGCCGGTGGTGCTTCGGGGGCAGACCGGCCTCGAGTGGATCATGACCGCGCCGATCGTCGGCACGGACAACAAACCTCAAGGTGTGTTGGTCGGCGACCTGACTGTGGCAGTGCTGGGCAGACTGCTCAACCCGTACGGCCTTGACGTGTCGACGGTCAGCGACCAGGAGGTGCACCTGCTCAACGCACAGCATTTCGTCCTGTACAGCTCGGCTTGGGGCGTCCTCAAGGAGACCCAAATCGTTGCCGCGGGTGCTCTCACGGTCGTCGGCGAAAGCGCGTTGTACCACCAGGCGACAAGCGTCGGCGCCGGGGCAAGCCAGACCGTCGATTACAGAAATCATTCGGTCTTCGCCGGGTTCGAACCAATTCCCGCATTGAACTGGGTGGTGGTCGCATCCATCGACACAGCCAGTGCTCTGGCTCCTGTCAAGGCTCAGGAGTTTCGAACTTCGCTGCTGCAGGGGCTGAGCACGCTTTTGTTGATCGGATTCGCAATCGTGCTGGCAATCCTGACCACGAGGCCGATCATCGCGCTGGCTCGCGCTGCGACCCAGGTCGAAGCCGGAGATCTCACGGCGCGCGTGAACCTAAAGGGCGGCGGCGAGGTTCGCAGGCTCAACGACGCGTTCAACGCCATGGTCGACCGGCTGAGCGGCGTGCTCTTCCGCCTTCGGGGTGAGGTCACCGAGTCCGCGGCCAAGCTGTCTGCAGTGGCCGAGCAGCTGGCTTCGGCCACCTTCGAGCAAACCACAGCGGCCACTGCCACCTCGGCCAGCATGGAAGAGCTCGCGCGGAGCTCTGCAGCCGTCGCGGAAACTGTCGATCGCGTCGCGAGCCAGGCCTCAGAGACCCAGACCAACCTCGAGCTCGCACAGACCGACCTCAAGGCATCAGGCGATCGCACGCTCGCGCTTGCCGGCCGGGTCAATGAGATCGAGGGCATTCTCGATCTCATCAACGACATCGCCGACCAGACCAACCTGCTCGCGCTCAATGCCGCCATCGAAGCCGCGCGGGCGGGCGATGCGGGCCGAGGCTTCGCGGTCGTCGCGGACGAGGTACGACGGTTGGCGGAGCGGTCCAAGGCTGCGGCGGCCCAGATCGCGAAGCTGGTCGAGGGCGCCCAAGCCGAGAGCAGCGAAACGGTGATGGCGCTGGAGAAGGGCGTGAAGCAGATGGAGCGCGGCCTCGCGATGATGCGGGCGATGTCCGAGGTGAGCGGTCAGGTTCGGCTCGCCAGCCAGCAGCAGCGCTCATCGACTCAAGAGGTCGTGGTTGCCATCGAGCACATCGCCGAGGGCAGTCGCTCGGTGGCTGCCACCGCGCAGGAGATCGCGTCGGCCGCCGCGCGACAAGGCGAGCTCGCCTCCGCGCTCGCCGGTTCCGGCTGGGAAAAACCGGAGGGTCGCCCACGTGGAGCTTAGAAAGCGAACGGAGCCGCGTGATCAGAACGCACTCCAGCTCGCTCCGGTGATTCCCATCAGCGTCAAAGCAGTCCGGACCATGGGCCCAGTGCCGCGCCCGCGGTCACGGGTGCCGGCGGACACCTTCTTCATGCGCGTCCTGGCTGGTTCATTGCTCATCTCGCTGCCGCTGATGGCCATCCTCGGTGTGCTCATGTATACGCAGGGACTTCAGTCAAGCGAGCACGAGGCCAAGTTCGAGGCGCAAGCCAGCGCCACGACCACGGCCGACCGGATCGGACAATGGATCTCCGCCTCCCAGGCGTACCTCGCGCAGCTTGCGCGTGAAGCGGCCGCCCCGGCCGGCCGTCGCGGCCCCATCGGTACCCCGCTGGAAAACGCATCCGACCCTGCCTTTCAAGCGATTGAGATCGTGGATCAGACGGGCACTATGATCGCGGCGACCTCCCTCTATGCCGACCTGACGGCCATCGGCCGGGCGCCGTGGTTCGGGCAGGCTCTGTACAACGCGACCGAGCAACCGATCAGCAACGGCAAGGCCGGGATCGACTGGATCATCACCTCACCCATTATCGGAGCGAACGGCGCTTCACAGGGCGCGGTAGCCGGCGACCTGCTGGTCGCCAAGCTGAGCGGTCTCCTGGGCGCCCCAACCCCTCAACAGGAGGTCCATGTGGCGAACAGTGATCACCTCATGGTCTTGAGCTCGGATTGGGGGCCGCTGACGAACGATCAGGGCCTGGGGGCCAGAGGCACGCTGAGCGTAAGGGCGGAGGTCGGCGTGGTCAACCAAGCACTCACCACGGGCGCCGGCTCCTCACACATCTCGGACTACCGAAATCGCGATGTGTTCGCTGGGTATGCCCCGACCGACACCGACATGGTCGTGGTGGCCTCGACCGATGTTGCCGCCGGCCTGGCGCCTGCGTACACGTTGGAGCGCCTGACGCTCGCGACCCTGCTGGTCGGGACGTTGCTCGTCGTCGCTTTCGCAATTTTCCTTGCACGGCTCACGATCCGTCCGATCACCGTGCTTTCTCGAGTCGCAGCGCGCGTGGAATCCGGCGATCTCACAGTGCGGGTGAGTCTCACCGGTGGCAACGAGATGCGTGTGCTCGGCGCTGCATTCAACGGGATGCTGGAGCGTCTCAGCAGCGTGCTCTCGCGCCTGCAAGGTGAGGTGGCCGACTCCTCGACCAAGCTCTCGACTGCGGCGAAGGAGCTCGCCGCGGCAACGTTCGAACAGACGACCGCCGCGACAGCGACATCCGCGAGCATGGAGGAGCTGGCGCGCACCACCGTGTCCATGGCCGACACCATGAACCGGGTTGGGTCGCAATCTGCCGAAGCTCGAACAAGCCTCGAGCTTGCACAAACCGACCTCAGAGCTTCCGGCGATCGCACCATGGCCCTGGCTGGTCGCGTCAACGAGATCGAAGGCATCCTCGAGCTCATCAACGACATCGCCGATCAGACCAACCTTCTCGCGCTCAACGCGGCCATCGAAGCTGCTCGCGCGGGTGACTCCGGTCGGGGTTTCGCGGTCGTCGCCGATGAGGTGAGGCGGCTGGCCGAGCGCTCCAAAGCCGCCGCCGCACAGATCGCGACCATCGTCGAGGGCGCCCAGACCCAGAGCAGCGAGACCGTGATGGCCCTCGAGAAGAGCATCAAGCAGATGGAACGTGGCCTGAGCCTGATGGCGGAAGTGGCCAAGGCGGGAGGCCATATGCAAGACGCGCATCAACAGCAACGCGCATCCACCGATCAGGTGGGCATTGCGATCGAGCGCATTGCAGAGGGCAGCCGATCGGTGGCCGCCACCGCCCAGGAGATCGCGTCCGCAGCCACGCGGCAGGGTGAGCTCGCGGCGGAGCTCGCCGACTCCGGCTGGGAACACGGAGGAGACGCTGACAATGGAGCTTAGGAAAGGCCTTCCCGCCCCAGCGCCTCGGCCAGCCGAGGTCGTGATGCTCAATATCGCCAGGCCGGGGCGATCGGAGGCTCCCCGCAACAGACCTTGGCAAAGCTTCTTTGCCTGGGCGTTTGGCGCCTCAACCATTGTGGTTCTGCCGGTCTTCGTCCTCGCAGCTTTCTACCCGGGGTTGATGGCGTCGTGGCTTGGAATCGGCGCCCTGGCCGCCCTCGTTGGGTTGCTTGCGATTGCCACCTGGTTCACCGCGCGCCCGGTGATGGCGCTCTCAAGCGCGGCCGCGGACTTTCAATCCGGCGCTCTGCAAGCCCGTGCGATTCCAGGCGGCGGCGGACAGACCCGCCGCCTGGCAGAGACCTTCAATGCGATGGTCGACAACATCGTCAGTGAGGGGCCGCGAATGCTGCGAGAAGCACGCGACGCAGCGGCCCGGCTCTCGATTGCCGCAGAGCAACTCTCAGTTGCCAGCAGTGAGCAGGGCAACGCGGCCGCCAATACTTCCGCCGAGCTCGAATCACTCGCGGCCAGCTCCGCCGTGATCAAGGAGTCTGTCACGGGCATGGTCACCAAGACCGCAGAGCTCCGCGCCAACATCCAGCTCGCCCATACGGACCTTCAAGCGTCGAGCGACCTCACGCAAGCCAACGCGAGGCGGGTTGATGAGATCCAGACGGTCCTGGAGCTGCTTAAGGACATCTCCGACCAGACTGCGCTGCTCGCGCTCAATGCCGCGATCGAAGCCGCACGAGCAGGCGAAGCCGGCCGGGGCTTTGCGGTGGTTGCAGACGAGGTCCGCCGCCTCGCTGAGCGCTCGATGGCTGCGGCGGCTCAGATCGCCAAACTCACCGACGGGGCCCTGGCGACCACTGGCGAGGCTGTTTTGGCGATCGAGCGACGTGGCGAGCAGCTGAACCTCTGGATGCGCATTACCGAAGCGCTGGCAGAAGCGAGCGGCAAGATCGTCCCGGCTGTGCAGCAAGAGACCAACTCGAGCGGCAGCGTCAGGCTCGCCATCCAGCTCATCGCAGACACGAGTCGAAGCCTTGCCGCTGCCGCCCAAGAGGTGGCCGCCACTGCCGCCGCCGAAGCGACTATCGCTTCGGACCTCGCTTCTCGCGGATGGGCCCAGGAGCGCGTGGGTTGATGCGAGTCCTGGTGATCGCGGTCAACGAAGGATTTTTTGCAGTGCCGATGGCGACAGTGCACCAGGTGCTGCGTCATCCGAAGGTGACCCGCGTTCCCCTCTCGCCTGCAGGCTTGCTGGGCGTGGTCAACGTGCGAGGAGAGATCGTTCCCTTTATTGATACTGGCGTGCTTACAGGAACCGGCACTCTTGTCGAGCCCCCTTTCGCTGTGCTCGTGAGCGGCGAGAGGGAGATGGTCGCGCTGGCTGCGGAGGCCTTGCCGATGGCCGCCGACTTCGAGGAGGCAGTCGGTCCGGGAACGCATCCGGGTGAGCTTGGCGTTTACAGCAGCGGTGGGCGCCTGGTGGTGCTTGTCGACATCGGGGAGCTGGTCAACAGCCGGCTGGATTTGAAACGGGCGAGCTAGAGGACGAGTTCCGTCCGCTGTTCATGGAGGAGGCCAAGGGCTACCTCGAACGCATCGCGTCTGGACTGCTGGCGCTAGAGGCCGCGCCTGACGATCAAGCGGCGATCGACGCGATATTTCGTGAGGCCCACACGATGAAGGGTGCGGCCGGCATGGTCGGCATGATGCGCGTCAGCCGCCTGGCCCACCGGCTGGAAGATCTGCTCGTCGAGCTGCGCGACAAAAAGCGCCGGGCGACTCCGGAGCTGACAGATGCCATGCTCCTCGTGGTCGACGGCCTGGGTCGGCTCATCGCCAGCGCCTCGGGCTCGGAGCAGGACTCGAGCGACGAGGCGGCTTTGGAACGGCTGCTCCCAAACTCGCCGCAGCGGTTGCCTTCGGTTGTCAA
>PLYD01000252.1:0-19649 GCA_003151665.1 Candidatus Dormiibacterota bacterium | reverse complement strand
GTCGGACACATATTCGGCACCGAGATGCAAAGGGATCCTGAGGCGGTCACCGAATACCGCGAGCTCACCAAGGTCATCAACCAGCTCCAGGAGGTCACCGAACGCACCCGCATGGTTCCCGTCGCCACACTCGAGCCGATCCTCCACCGGACAGTGCGTGACTCCGCGCGCGCCGCCGGTAAGGACGTGCGATGGGAGATGCTCGGCGAGGACATCGAGGTCGACAGGGGTGTCCTCGACGAGCTCGTCTCTCCCCTGCTGCACCTGGTTCGAAACTCCGTCGGACATGGCGTCGAGCTCCCCGAGGTTCGCCTCGCCGCCGGCAAACCGCCGCAGGCGACAGTCCGACTCCAGGCAAGCCAGGTCGGTTCCAAGGTGGTGATCGCGATCAGCGACGACGGCGCCGGTATCAACGTCGCCGCGGTGCGAGCCTCTGCGGCCAAGAGCGGTGTCGACGTCAGCGGGCTGACAGAACAAGAGTCCCTCCACTTGATCTTCCGATCGGGAATCTCCACTGCCAAAGTGCTCACAGAGGAGTCGGGTCGTGGTGTCGGCCTTGACGTCGTTGCGACCGCCGTCGCTGCAGTACACGGCGCGGTCGAGGTCGTGAATCATCCCGGCTCAGGAGCAGAGTTTCGGATCGTCGTGCCCATAACTCTCACTGTGGTGGCCTGCCTGATCGTGGCGATTGACGGACAGTCTTTCGCCCTGCCGCTGCATCGAATCATTCGCATGCTGGACGCGCAGCACATTCAAGTGGTGGGTGGTCGAAAGCTGGCGGTTATCGACGGCCTTGCCGTTCCGGTTTCCAATCTCGGGGCGCTCCTCGGCCTCCCGACTGTTGACAAGGGGCCGTGGGTTTTGCTCGGCACGCCTGCCAGCGCTCACGCGTTCCAGATCGAAACCGTGCTGCAAAAACGCGATGTGGTGGTCCGCGGCCTGACGGGTCGCCTCCGCGAGCTCAAAGCTGTGAACGGAGCCAGCATTGAGCCGAACGGCTCCATCCTCCTCGTGTTGGACGTGCCGACCCTGATCGAACTCAGCGACTCCCTCGCAGAGCACGCATCGAGGGTCGTCGACAAGGCAGCTGAGCCTGCGCGGCAGCTGTCAGTCATGGTCGTCGACGACGCCCTCATGGTTCGCGAGCTCCAGCGTTCGATACTCGAGCGCGGCGGCTATGCGGTTCGAACGGCGAGCGACGGGGCCGAGGCTCTCGCGATGCTCGTGGACCAGCCGGCCGATCTCGTTGTCACCGACCTCGAGATGCCCAATGTAGATGGCTTCGCTTTGACCAGCAGCATCCGGGCGCATCCTCGCCTCACCAACATCCCTGTGCTGATCGTTTCCTCCCACGCGAGCGCTGAGGATCATCAGCGCGGTCTCGATGCGGGCGCGGACGGCTACATCGTCAAGACGTCGTTCGACGAGGCCGGCCTGCTGAGCACGGTCTCACGGCTTTTGGGCCGCGAGTTCCCGACCAAGCACAGGCCGGACGACTCGGCCGCGCCCGCCCGGACAGATTCCACCCCCCCGACCCATCAAGCGAAGGCGCGATGAGTACGAGCCCACTGGATCGCGCCGCGGTGCTGATCCAGTCGCGCGCCGGCTTGAAAGCGGAACCTGCCAGCCGCGCTCGCCTCGAGAGATTGCTTCAGGAAAGCGCGAGCCTCGCCGGCGTTCCCTTGCATTCGTACGTGAACATGGTCGACACTCAGCCGGCTGCTTTTGACGAACTGCTGGACCGGGTCACCGTTCAGCACAGTAGCTTTTTCAGAGATCCTGCGCAGTTCGTCGCCTTCGCCCAGCTTGCGCGCGCTGCGAGCGGCGCCCCCAACACTGTCTGGAGCGCAGGTTGCGGCAACGGCCAGGAGCCGTACAGCCTTGCGATGCTGCTGGATGAGATCGGTGGCGCCAACTGGCACGTCGTTGCCACCGACGTCTCCTTCCACGCTCTCGCCAGAACCGAGAAAGGGGAATATACCGAGCACGAACTCCAGGGTTTGTCGATTGCGCGTCGCCAGAAATATCTGCGGCAAAAGGGCAGCGGCTTTGAGATTGTCCCGTCGCTTCGACGCAACGTGCGCATCGCGCACCAGAACCTTGCCCATGCCGATCCTCAATTCGTCGTCCCTGAGGCCGCGGCGGTATTCTGCCGCAACGTCCTCATGTACTTCGGAAGAGAAGAGTCGCAAGCTAGCATTCAGCGCATCGCCGGCCGCATTGCCCCTGGAGGACACCTGTTCCTGGGTCACTCTGACTCGCCCGGGCCGATGAATGCTCACTTCGAGCCCGTACAAGTGGCCGGCGCGCTCTGCTATCGCCGCCTCGCCAAGGCCGCAACCACGAGTCCTCTCGCAGGCCGACCGCAGGCGGCTGTGCGTCCAGCTCCGAACCTTTCCGGTCTGCTTGCCGAAGGCGATCAGGCAGCCGCCAACGGCGACCTTCGGGCGGCGGTCCGGGCGTTTCGCCAAGCGACATACCTGGATCCGAACGTCGCTGTCGCTTACTTTCAGTTGGGTGCCGCCCTGGAGCTGGCCGGCGACTTGCGTGAGGCGCGTCGAGCGTTCGGAGCCGCGGGACTCGCGATGATGCGAGGCGATGGCAACGAGGATCTGTCTGGGCTTGGCGGATACACGCGCCGCGATCTCGCGCGCGCCATCGCCGTCAAGCTGACCGACTCCACAATGGCGATGCCGATCTCCGGAGCTTCCTGATGGCCGCCGAAGACATCGTCCTGGTCGACGACGATCGCGTGATCCAGAAGATGGTAGGCAGCTTCCTCGAGCGCTCCGGTTATCGCGTGCGCAAAGCCAGCGACGGAATCGAAGCGCTCCAGATGGTCAATGAGCGCGTACCTGACTTGGTGATCACCGACGTCCGAATGCCGGAGCTGAATGGCATCGAGCTGACGTCGCGCCTGCGCCGCAATCACCGGACGGCCGGCATTCCAATCCTCATGTTCTCGGACCTGGGCGAAGCGCGCGACGCGCTCGCCGGTTACGCGGTGGGCGCCGACGACTACCTGCCCAAGCCATTCGAGCTGGCGATCCTGGAGGCCAAGGTCGAGTCGATGTTGCGGCGTTCAGCCAGCGCTGCGACTCAGGCCAACCGGGGCAGGGTGATCCTATTCGCTCATGCGAAAGGCGGCGTCGGCACCACCTCGCTCGCCGTCAACACCGCCGTCCTGCTGGCGGCGCAGTCATCGCGACCGGTCGGTCTTCTCGACCTTGATGTCGAGTTTGGAGATTCGGCCGTGTACCTGAACGTGCATCCGAACCAAACCCTTGCCGACCTGAAGGCTCCTCCGGGAACCATCGTTGACGAGGCCCAATTTGCCGGTTTCATCACGGAGTCCGGTAGCGTCAGGCTGGTGGTGGGGGCGGACCTGCCCGAGCGCGCCGACCTGGTCACGCTGCCGGCGGTACAGCTGGCGATCGACCGTTTGAGCCTGACTTGCGCCTATGTGCTGATCGATGCGCCGGCATCGTTCAGCGAGCGTACCTTGACCGCTCTTGACACCAGCGACCTCATTTGCCTGGTCACCTCGGGATCGCTTCCCTCGCTGAAAGCGACGCGGGGCTGTCTCGACCTGTTCGAGAATCTCGGCGTTCCGGCCGGACGAGTTCGCCTGATCCTCAACTACAGCACGACACACGCCATCGACATCGATACGGCGACCAGCGTGCTCGGCCGCCGGCCCGATTTCGTGGTGCAGCACTCCGATAGCCTCGATCGGGCCGCCAACAGCGGTCGGCCGCTGGTGATCTCGGACCCGAACGACCCCCTGGTGGCGGACCTTCGAAAGCTCGCCGAAGCGATGGCGGTGACCCAGACCCGCAAGTAGCGCGCCCTAGCTTCGGGCGAAAGCCGGCACTGTGAACCAGAAGGTGCTGCCCTGGCCCAGCGTGGAGTCGACACCCATCTGGCCTCCCTGGATGGCCACCAGCCCTTTGGCAATGGCCAACCCGAGGCCTGTGCCGCCGAATCGCCGGGTGGTGGTCTGGTCGAGCTGCTTGAAACGCGCGAATACAAGCTCGCGGCTGTCGTCAGGCATCCCGATGCCTGTGTCCATCACGCTCACGCGCCAGAAGCCCGACCACGGCAGGCAGTTGATGGTTATGCCTCCTTTGTCGGTGAATTTGATCGCGTTGCCGACCAGGTTGGTCAATATCTGTCTCAAGCGGCCGTCGTCACCAAGCGCATCAACGCCGTCAAGGATGTTCGCGTGAAGAAAAAGCCCTTTGTGGTCGGCCAGCATCTTCAGGTTGGCAAGAACAGAGGCGATCATCACTTTGAGGTCGACGCAACCCAGCTTCAGAGTCATCTTCCCGGCTTCGATCTGGGATTCGTCGAGAATATCGTTGACCAGACTGAGCAGCACCTGGCCGCCGGCCTCGACCTCGAGGACATCGCGGCGTTGCTCGTCTCGGAGCTCGCCATCCGCCCCCTCAAGGAGGAGCTCTGTATAGCCGAGGATGCCGGCGAGCGGCGTCCGCAGCTCATGGCTCACGTTCGCTATGAAGTCTGTCTGCTGCCGGTTCACCGCGTTGAGCTGCAGGTTCTTCACCGAGATCTCGGTCATTGCAGCGGATAGCTGTTCGTTCTTTCTCGACACGTCTACGACTGCGGACTGCAGTCGTGTCTCGCTGTCGTGGAGCGCGGCAGTAATCGAGTCCTCGCGTCGCTCGACCAGGTGCATCTGGTAGTCGTAGGCCCGCGCCATGCGAACGATGCCGGTGTCGGCGCTCGACCTGATGACCGCCCGCACCTCGGCGGCGAGCGTCGGTGCCGTACCGAGTCGTCGCACCTCTTCATTGAGCACCATGAGGTTGGAGTCTCGCCAGAGGAGATAGGACCGTGTCATCGTGGCGACGGGCAGCCCATACAAGGCCGCCATGACCCCGAGACGGCCGATGAAATTCCGCTCTTTCTCAGAGGTGCTCTGCCCAGTGCTGAGAAACCTCGCGACGCCGCGGGTCGCCAGGTTGTGGATGTGGCGGATGGGTTTGACAAATCTGCGCGAAGCCAGCTCTGAGAGGCCCGCGGCGGCTGCGGCGTCGGCAGTCATCCGCGTGCATTCGGGGACTCGGGCCGCGAGCGCCTGCCCAAGCGTCGCTCTCTGATCGGAATCTCCAAAACCTGCGAAGGCCCCACGAGGCGACCTCGACTTAACGCTCAACACGAATGCACCGGCCGGTGGGCCCTGTCGGATCGCCATTGAGTTCGACCTCGCCCCTACCAGGAAGGCACTCGTTGGCCGATCGCCTCGGACACACGGGCAACGAGATCCGCGGGCGAGAAGGGTTTTGTGAGGTAGTAGTCGGCTCCCGCCAGGATGCCCGCATCGATGTCCGACTGCTGGTCGCTCGAGGTTAGAACCATGACCTGGGTACCCCGCAGCTCGGGATCGGCACGAATGGCCTTGAGAACGTCGAGGCCCGAGCGTCTCGGCATGTTCAGGTCCAGCAGGACGAGGGCGGGCTTTCTCTCTTTGATCAGGGTCCAGGCCTCCTCGCCGTCGCATGCCTCGATCACCTGGTACACAGGGGAATCGATGGTCGCATGGACGAGATTGCGCAGGTTGGGCTCGTCGTCGACGATCAAGATCGTCTGCCGCTTGTGGATCCCGCTTCGCGTGGTCAGGCTCAAATGGAATCCAAGAGCCGTGTCCGGTTCGTTGAGCGCATACGCAAGTGATACGCCTGGGGACGCGGCAAGTCGACCTGCGAAAGCAGGTCATGTACCCATCAGAACCGATGGGTTCCGATCCCGGCGCTAGCCTTTGAGCGCCGCCTCCAGCACGAGCTAGCCGGCCTCGCGGGCAATGCGTGCTGATGACCTGTCACCGTAGCCGGCGAACACAATCGAACCGGCCATGAGCATCTGCCACTTGTGAGCCAGCTCGACCGCGGGCTGCGACGTCACGGCTGGTCAGCTCAGGAAAAGGCCGAGATGCCCCTGAAACATGTCGGGGTGGGCCTTGAGCATCCGCAGAATGGTCTCGCCACTGAATTCTCGAGCGTCATACGCGCAAAGGGAGACCAGTGGGAATCGTCTTGCCATTCGATCGTAGGCCTCCTCGTAAGCCATCATTTCGGCCTCGGATGGAAACATATGCCGCTCGCTAGACATGTCTCCGGCAACGCGCAGCATCGTTGGGCGGCTGGCTAGAGCCTTGGCGAAGAGGTGCTCCCACTTGGCGATGACCTCGGCAGCGTTGGAGCCGGGCCAGTTGAAAATCACCAGCCGGCCGCCCTGGGTCACTTCTTCAAAATCGATCCCCTCGTCGGCCAGGGCCCTGGCGTAGCGGCCCAGAACCTCACCTGATGCTGCGAGAAAGCAAGGCTGGCCCGCACGCAAGCCATCGGCCAGAAAGGGCACGGTGAGCCTCATGCCGCCGCCATCGGTGCTGTAGATCGGAGCGTAGTGGCCACGCAAAGGAATCGACACCCCGCCGAGACCGAGGACGGAAGCCGGGACAGTTGACCGCTGGCCGCTGGCTTCTCCCAGGAACCTCTCAAGCTCGGAACGTTCAAAACGACGTTCGCGACGGCGGCCTACGCGCCGCGCCGGCAACAAGCCGGAGTCGCTCCAGCGACGGATGGAAGCCTCACTGACCCGCAGCAACTGCGCCGCCTCCCTGGTGTTCAGCAGACTATCGCTCACCTGGACTTTGCTCACGTCTGCTTGCAGTATTGCATAGCACAGTCATATTATGTAGACAGACTTGTCTGTCAACATCCGCCACCGAACCAGCGTTCAGCCCGTCGTTGACCGGGAGGATTTCGATTTCCTGTCGCTACTGAGTGGTCCCAATTGTCAACGGCTGCTTGAAGGCTCCAAACGAGCTGTCTATCCGGCGGGTGCGCTGATTGCCCGCAATGGGAGACCTCACCCTGCCTTCTTGATCGAACGTGGATTGGCACGGGCTTTCTGGACCGTCCCGGATGGACGTCAGGCCACTATTGCCATCCTGCGGCCATGTGAGCTGGTGGGCGGAGAGGCGATTGCCGGCAATCCACCATGGAAATTCGTGCAGGCGCTCACCGAAGCCACCGTGACCATTCTCGACTGCGATAACGTGCGCGCCCTCGCGGAGGAGGAGGTCGAGGTCGCGATGGCGATTGCCACTCAGCTATCCTGGCGGGTCAGCGATGCGAGCCGACTCGTCGCAATAAGATCGTTGGGCAGCATCCGGGAAAGGGTCGCATATGACCTGGTGGATCGCGCCGGTCACTCGCAGGCCGTGATCGGCCGGCTGGAAGTCACTGCGACGCAGGCTCAGCTGGCCGACTCCATTGGCTCGTCGCGTGAGGTGCTGAGCCGTGCACTCGCGGAGCTACGTGCTGCAGGGACGGATGAAACCGCGCCGGGAGTAGTCCGCATATTGAAACCGCAACAGCTGGCGGCCATCGTCAGCGCATTTGTGATTTAAGTCACGGGCGCAACAAAGGTCACGGCACTTTGGCTGATCTCACTGAGAAGCTAGGGCGCGTATGCGTTCGATTCGTCCACAGATTCGGAGAGGGAGGACTGTCTCAGCCGGCTGATTAGGCAGCCGAGCGAAACCTGATTGAATCGATTCCCCACGACCCCCGTCCGGGTCCTGATTGTCCAGGACCATCCGCTGCTCGCATCGGCGATCGCCAGGATCCTCGAGACCGAGGAGGATCTAATTGTTTGCGGTGTGGCACGGCGTGGTGACCAGGCCGCCACCGTGGCGGCGCGTGAAAAGCCCACCGTGGTCTTGATGGACTTCCGCTTGCCCGACTCGAGCGGCCCGGCGGCGGCCGCCGACATCAAGCTCGCTGCTCCCAACGCGGCCATCGTCTTCCACAGCGCGGACGATTCAGAGGCTTCGTTGCTGGATGCGATCGACGCCGGAGCCATTGCCTACCTGACCAAGTCGGCGACCGCCGACAAGATCGTCGAGGCAGTCCGCAAGGCGGCGGTCGGCGAGGTCTTGATTCCAGTGGAGCTGTTTGCAAAGGCAATCGCACGCCAGCGCAAGGTGTTTACCGACGAGCAGGCGCGGCGAAAGCTCAGCGCCCAATTCACGCCGCGGGAGCTGGAAGTCCTCAGGTTGCTGGCCGAGGGCCACGAGACAGCCACCTTGGGCGGCCGCCTGGGCATCGCCCCCCACACGGTGGAGTGGCACGTCCGCCATGTGATCGAAAAGCTGGGAGTTCACTCGAAGCTCCAGGCGGTGATTGCTGCGGCTCGCATGGGATTGATCGAAATCTGACTTTGCAGGGCGTCACCTAAGCCGCTCACAAGCCCTAGGGATAGAGGGCACGCGTCCAGTGTTTGGACATGGCGACTTCGGAGCCCGCCGCGCGTAGAACCCTAGACATGGGAATGGCGGGCGTGGTCTTGGCCGTGTTTACATCCGGCTATATCCTCGGTGTATGGGCTGCCTGCCTAGTGCTCAAGCAGCCGCAGCGCGTATACGAAGACGGCGTCCCGGCGCCCGTCGCGGGTGCACGCGCGATCGCGGCCCGTGTCTTAGATGCTGAGAGGCGGCTCTGAGTCGAGTGAAGCGCATCCCAGGCCGGCTCAAGGTTGTCCGCCCGGGCTTGGCAGCCACCCACCAGCCGAACATCACAGGGGGCACGACGCGGGCCGACTATGTACTTATCGTCGATGGCGACGCCGCGTTCGCCCGGCTGCTGAAAACGGAGCTTGCGACTGTCGGCCTGGAGACACTTCGAGTAGCTGACACCGCGGCGGCGCAGCAGCTGCTCGAGAAGACATCTCCGGGAGCGATTGTCCTCGATCTCCGGTTTGTCGGGCTCCCCACGAGTCAGGTCGACTCTGCGCAGTCCGCACCCATCGCCGAGGCGCTCTCGCGGTAGGTCTCGTGAGATACCGCACTCCGCCCGCCCTGCAGATCCTCCGAACCGTGCTCATTGCCGACGACGAGCCGAGCATGCGACTCCTGGTTCACGCAACCATCGAGTCGGACGACTACGCCGTCGTCGAAGCAGCCGACGGCGCGGAAGCCTGGGCGATGGTCCAGAAGCACAGGCCGTCGCTGGTCCTGCTGGACGTTCAAATGCCCGAACGCACAGGCATCGAGGTGCTTCGGTCGATCAAGGCGGATGCCAGCCTCAATGCCACCAAGGTGATCCTGTTGACCTCCAAAGCGCAGGAGAGCGATGTCGAGGCCGGCCTGATCGCCGGCGCCGATTTCTACCTAACCAAACCCTTCTCTCCGCTCGACCTTTTGACACGGGTAGAAGAAGCCCTCCAGCTCTGATGGTGCAGCGCCAGGGGGAGGGGGATATCAGGCCTAATGGCCGTGGGTGGTCCCTGCGCACCTACATGTCGCTGTTCATGGTGGTGCTCCTTGCCGTGGCGGCAATGGCCGCGTTCTCGGTGCGCTATATGTCCGGCCAGGACGCACGGGCCGCGGCGCTGGCGGACACCAACTTCGCGGCCGCGAAAGGGGCGGCGCAGCTCAAGTCCGGTTTTGATCAGATCACCGAGCTGTCAATACCTCTCAGCCAGGACCCGAGCATCGGCCAGCTGTTTGCCGACCCGACGAAATGCAAGCTCGGGTACGCGCCCCTTGGCGCCTTCACGACAGGCCGGGTCGATCTCGTCAGACTTGATGGCTCGGTCGTGTGTTCCTCGAGCAAGGCCGCTGCGGCCGGTGGTGTATCGCCCTACAACAACCAGAGCTGGCTTGCTTCGACGGCACCGACTGTGATCGCGCCGGTTCTTGATCCCGTTACCGGTGGGCAGGTGGTGGTTATCTCGTATCCAATTCCCGGACGTGGTGCGCTGGTCTGGTTCCTCGATCTGACGCCCATCGGCCCCCTTTTAGCGTCCGAGTTCGGCAGTGGAACCCACTCTCTGGAATTCCTCATCACGGGAGCCAATGACCAGGTGGTCATCGCCAGGTCGATCGATTCAGCGAAATGGGTTGGGAAGAAGTTGAGCGGAGCGCCCATCGATAGCTCTGCGTCG
Organism: Candidatus Dormiibacterota bacterium; assembly: GCA_003151665.1. The sequence continues at coordinate 9,677 of PLYD01000252.1, read as the reverse complement.
AGCTCCACCAGCCCGGATCTCAACGGAGTCAGCCGCATCTATGGCGAAACCATCACGACCGCAGCCGGCTGGCGTTTGCGCGTCGGCGCCGATGAGGCGGCGGCTCTGTCGGTTGCAGATCTGTCTGCGAATCGCTTCCTTACGATCATCCTGATCGGGGTCGGAGCCATGACGCTCATGGTGTTCGTCGTCTACCGGCGAGTGGCGGAGCCGGTTCGGCGGCTGAGCCTGGTCATGCGCCGCTCGAAACCGGGCCAGCTGGCCCGCGTTGCGGTTGGAACGGGGGCCCGCGAGGTCACCGACCTGGCCCAGGACTTCGACAAGCTCATGGTGACGATTGAAAGCGAGCTTGCCGACCGGCTCACGAGCGAGGAGAAGGCCGTCGCCTCGGAACACAACTATCGCTCGCTCTTCGAAAGCCATCCGCAGCCGATGTGGCTGTACGACGTTCACACGCTCGCTTTTCTGCGTGTCAACGACGCGGCCATTGCCCAGTACGGGTATTCGCGCGAGGAGTTCCTTGCGATGACCATCACGGACATTCGCCGCCGCGAGGATGTGCCGAAATTCCTCGAGCTGACCGCTCATCCACCCGCGTTCGACAAATCAGGCCCCTGGACCCACCTCCTGAAGGACGGCTCAACGCTCGAGGTGCTGACCACCTCGCATGCTGTCAGCTTCGGGGAGAAGGAAGCACGATTCGTCATGGCCGAGGACCTCACTGAGAGCCAGCGGCTCGAGCTCGAACTGCATCAGTCGAAGGCCCGCGCGGAGGCGAGCGCAGAGCTGGGTCGCGCCAAAGACGAGATGGTTTCGCTGGTCAGTCACGAGATGCGCACGCCGCTTGCCAGCATCGTTGGCTTCACCGAGCTGTTGACGACGCGAGAGGTCACGCCAGAGCAGCGGAAGGAATATCTCTCGGTGATGCTCCAGGAAGGTCACCGTCTGACCGCCCTCATCAACGACTTCCTCGACCTGCGCCGCATTGAAGGCGGCCACATGACGATGAGCTTCGCTCCGGCGGACATCGGCGCCTTGATCAAGCGCGTCGTTGAGCTATTCGGCAAATCCGGGGGGACGGTGGTCACCACAAGCCTCGCGGACGATCTGCCCCTTGTACGCGCTGACAGCGATTCCATATTCAGGGTGGTCGCCAACCTGCTGTCGAACGCCCGGAAGTATTCTCCAAACGGCGGAGCCATCGTCGTCCGCGCTGGATTGGTCGACGGCATGGTCGAGATCTCGGTTCAAGATGAGGGTCTCGGCATCCCCCACGACGCTCTGGCCCACCTGTTCCAGAAGTTCTATCGGATCGACACCGTCGATCGGCGGACGATCAGGGGTACTGGGCTCGGCCTGGCCATCAGCAAGAACATCGTTGAGGCGCATGGCGGCACGATCGCTGCTAGATCCGCGGGGCCGGGTCAGGGCTCCGTCTTCTTCTTTACACTCCCGGTCGGCCGCGAGCAGTCGCATAAGGGCGACGTCCTGGTTGTAGAGGACGACTCGGGCTTCGCCCACCTGCTGCAGGCAGAGTTGGCGACACGAGACATCAGCTCCGTGTGGGCGGTGGATGCAGAGACGGCCGAGCAGTTGATGATCAGGAACGGAGCGCGCGCCATCGTTCTCGACCTGCTACTCCCAGGTTTGTCGGGCGAATCATTTCTGAAACGTATGAGAGAGCGCTACGGGCCGAACATCCCGGTGGTCGTGATTACGCTGAAGGACCTGGATATCTCCGAGAACCTCGCGTTGCAGAAGCTGGGCGTGACGGGGGTTCTGCGCAAAGGCCCTGGCATATCGGGGACCGCAGCCGACCTGATCGAAAATGCATTGGCCGCCCAACTGGTGGCCAGCTGATGGCAATGCCCGACGTCTTCCGACCGCAGCCGGCACTTCCGGCGGACGATTCCGATCGGCTCCTGCGCCTGAGACAGCTCTTCCCGATCGCCGGTCCGGACATCACGGCCTGGCCCAGGGTCCCGATGCCGGTCCTGTGCACGGCGTCGATCCTGTTCACGGACCTACGTGGCTTCACACGCCTGACCGAGCGATTCGCCCACGACCCCGCCGGCCTGCTTGAAGTGCTGAATGCACATCTGAAGAAGGTCCTGCGGTCGATCTCCATTTGCGGCGGCGTCGTCGAAAAGTTCGTCGGCGATGGGGTGATGGCCACCTTTGGCGCCAGCGGCGACGAAGCCGACCACGTCGGCCGGGCCATGGCGGCCGCGATCGGTTTGATCGGCGCCAACGAAGCCCTCAACCGGCGATCCGCGGCAGATTGGGGATTCCGGCTCGACGTCGGCGTCGGCATCGCGTCCGGAGATGTGGTGGTCGGCGCCGTCGGCTCAGCCGACCGCTCGGAGCTCGGCGTCCTTGGCGACGCCGTCAACGTCGCCGCCAGGCTGGTGACGCAGGCAGGGCCCGGCGAGGTGCTTATGACCGGGACCGTCTATCGCGCGATGGAATCCATGCTCCAGAGCGAGCTCACGTCCCAGTCAGCCGTCCGGGGGCGGTCAGGCCGTCTCGAGATCTACAGAATGTCCTTGCTCGGCGGCCGCGGCGACCTCGCCTGACTCGCCGTCGACTCGCTGGGCGAGGCCGGCGCGCTCCATGAGGAGCAGGGTGGCTTCGGCCTCGTCAGCCGGCCGACCGATCAAGAATCCCTGGGCGGCATCGCATCCCGCCTCGAGCAGGATCGCCTCGGCAGCCCGATCTTGAAGACCCTCGGCGACGACGCGCAGGCCGAGATTGTGTCCCAGCCCGACGGCGGATCGGACTATGGCGCCCGAGTCCGGGTCGGTCGCCAGTCCCGACACGAACGAACGGTCGATCTTGATCTCGTTGACCGGCAATCGCATCAGATAAAGGAGCGAGGAGTACCCCGTCCCGAAATCGTCGAGGGAAAGTCGGATTCCCATCTCGCTCAGCCTGGCCAGCGCCTTCCCCGCTGCGGCAGCCATCGCCACTCCCTCCGTGATCTCGAGCGTCAGCCTGTGGGGCTCCGCACCGGAGGATTCCAGCGCGCGAGCGACCATCTCCTCGAGGGAGTGGTCCTCGATGCAGCGCGGCGACACGTTGACGGACATCGTGACGTCGAGCCCAAGAGCGAGCCACTTGCGAAGCTGGCTCAGAGCGTTGTCCATGACCCAGGCGGTCAGCGGGTGAATGATGCCCATCTCCTCCGCCAGGGGAAGGAAACGGTCGGGCGGCATCATGCCCTCGCGAGGGTGATTCCATCGAACCAGGGCTTCCATCCCCTGGATCGCACCCGTCGCCAGGGTGAGCTGAGGCTGGTACTGAAGCACGAGCTCGCCTTGAGGAATCGAGCGGCGCAGCTCGCCCGCGAGACCTGAACGTCGAAGCGTCTGCGCCTCCTGCTCCGGTGCGTAGACGGCATGCCCTCCGCCTGACCGCTTGGCCACGTACATCGCAACATCCGCTCGACGCAGGAGGGTCGTGGGGTCGTCGCCGTGAACCGGGTACAGCGCAATGCCGATCGAGGCGCCCGTCTCGACCATCTGGTCCGCGATTGCGAACGGTCCTTCCAGGGCGGCCAGGATTTTGCGCGCGGTGGCAACCACATCGTCGGGGTGTTTGGCGTCGGTGGTGAGGACGGCGAACTCGTCGCCACCGAGGCGGGCGATGGTGTCGGTCGCGCGAAGCACGCCGCGCAGGCGAGCGGTGACCTCTTGAAGCAGTGTGTCTCCACGGTCGTGGCCGAGTGCATCGTTGATGTCCTTGAAGCGATCGAGGTCGAGAAGAAGGACACCGAACATGTTCTGATTTCTTCGCGCCGACAGCAGCGCCTGGCGCAGGCGGTCGCCGAACAGGCTTCGGTTGGGAAGGCCGGTCAGGGCGTCGTGCAGCGCCTGGTACTCGAGAGCATCGGTGTGCGCCTTCCGTTCGGAGATGTCTCGCATCGTCGCGATGAACAGAAGGCGCGAACCCACCTGCATCGAGCTGACCACGAACTCCAGAGGGAACAGGCTCCCGCTCTTCCTCTTCCCCATCGACTCGTGAGCGGCGCTGATCGGGATGTCCTGCGCCAGCCGGTGCTGCAAATAATTCGTGAACCCGCTGCGATGCGTCGTGGCGATCAAGATCTCCGCCGGCTGTCCAACGAGCTCCTGCTCTTCGTACCCAAAGAGCTTCACCACCGCCGGGTTGGCGGATTCGATGATGCCTGCCTGGTCAATGGTCGCCAGCCCGTCCGAGACGTTGTCGAGCACCGACCTCATCCGCTTCTCGCTGTCCTGCAGCGCAACCTCGGCCCGCTTGCGCTCGACGAACTCGCCGATCTGCGAGCCGACGTCGTTCATGACGGCTACCAACCCTTCATCGAGCTCGCGATCGGCCCACGTGTGGAGGGAGATCATGCCGACGACACGGCGCCCACTGCGCACTGGGAATCCGGCGATGCCATGAAGGCCGGCGGCGGCCGCCGCCGCGGCCCGCGCCGAGCCGTCCGCTGGCAAGTCGCCGACAGACAGAGGAGCTCCAGCCTCCCAGACTCTGCCCGGCAGGCCCTCGCCACGCTTGTAGGTCGCCTCCTGCGCTGTGGCTTGGTAGGCGGACGTGTCTCGTCCCGGCCGCTTCCACGCGGCGACGAAATGCATCGCCTCTCGAGCAGCGTCGACCTCCCAGTACTCGGCGAGCTCCCAATCGAGGGCCACGCACAGGCCTTCCAGGACGTTGGGCGCCGCTGCCTCCCAGCCGGGTGAGGTCAGCAGCGCGTGCGTAACTGCAAAGCGGGCGGCCTGCAGGACTTCGTTCCGCTTGCGATTGCCGATGTCGACCGCCACCGTCTGGAAGTGGAGGGGCTTGCCCGATTCGTCTCTCACCAGGCGGGCGTTGACGTCGGCCCACAACGACTGGCCGTCCCGGCGGATGAAGCGCTTGTCAAAGCGAAAGCCGGGCGCCTCGCCCGCCATGACCCGCCGCCAAGCGTCCTGTGTCTTTGCCACGTCGTCGGGGTGCGTGATGTCGAAGAGCGACATGCTCCGCAGCTCGCCCTCCGTATAACCGAGCCATTCGTAGAAAGCCGGGTTGACCGAAAAGATGTGGCCGTCCAGCCCGGCAAAAGCCATGGCCGCCTGCGCCTGCTCGAAAAGCGTACGGAACCGCCTCTCGCTGTCGCGCTCCGCCAGGTCGGAGCGGTGGCGCTCTGTGATGTCGTGGACGAGAGCGAGGAGCCGGTGAGTGCTTTCCGCGCTAAGCGAGCGCACAGCGGTCTCGACCTGGATACGCCTGCCGTCCTTGGTGACAAGCGCCGATTCATAACGGAAGGGAACCTGGCCGCCCGTGAGCCGCGTCGCCAGCTGCTCGCCGAGACGCTGCCGCTCCTCCTCGGGCGCGAGCTCGATCAGCGAACCGAAGGTGGCGAGCTCGGTTGACGTGTAACCCGTCAGGTGCTGGTATGCAGCGTTTCCGGCGACGAACCTGCCGTCCTCGGTGATGACCAGCCCCTCACCGATGTCGCTAATCGCGTTCAGCAGCGATGCCTGGCGCTCCGACTGCATGGTGAGGTTGCGCGCCACGACGTGGTGCGTGATGTAGGCCAGCAGTGCGAGGCCGACGAGGACCAGGGCCCAGCTCACGACCTCGGGGGCGGAGAGATGGAGCATGACGAGGGCATCGATCCAGAGGGCGGCCAGCCCCAGGCCGGCGATGCCGATGACATAAAGGAAGTGGCGGGTCAAGAACCCAAGATCGAAGTAGAGGAGCATGGTCGCGAACAACGCGGCCGACAGTGGCATCAGTTCGTTGCCGAGCCACGACGCGGCGACTCCGAGCACGGCGACAGCAAGCAGCACGTTGACCAACATCAGGGCGAGCTGCACCGCAACCCGGCCGGAGAACCTCGATGCTCTGATCGCCACCGCAACAGCTCCGTACGCCACGCCAAAGGCGATCAGCACGCCTTCGTCTTGGAGTATGACCCTGGGCAGACTGGCCTCCCAGAGGCGGAGCGCCACGGCGCCGATGATCACGGCGGCGGCAAGGCTGGTGATCAAGGGAAGGCGCCACGACGTGAGAAACTCCGGCCGCCGCGGCTCGACGGCGCCCGCCGGCGGCGCGCCGAACAGCGAGTCGGCGCCGGCCGGCTGGGACAGGGTCAAATCGCTCGCCAAACCACGACCACGATAGCGGTCAACGCTCGGGCCCGGCGCTTCCGGCGCCGGCAGGTTCGAAGGGCTCTCGGCTACTTGCCGATGTACTTGCCCGACTACTTGCCCGTCTTCGCCTTGGAACGCTGGGGGACCGAGCGCTTCAACGGCGCCCTTCGGCCGGCATGGGCCGGCGGGGGCTGGTTGGCCGCGGTGCCATTGGAGTCCTTGGGCCGGCTCGATGCCGCGTGCAGCGTGCGCAGCCTGTCCAGCCGCTCCTTCTTGGCCAGTAGGGCGGTCTTCAGGGCGTCCGACAGCTGGGTATCGTTCATCGGAACCACCCGCAGGCGGCCTTCCAGCTCCAGCACCTCCACTTCGGCCCGAGTCAGCTCGAGATCGATAACTTTTGCCACTTCTTCCTCTTTCTTAATACGTTTGAGAGATACGCAACCTAATAACTACCCCGCGGACGCCCAGGTTATGCCTAAAACCTTAGAAGTGGCTGAGAGGGCGAGGCCCCGGCCGACGAACAATGCACTCCTGGGCCGCACAGGGATTGGTCCGTGAGCACCAGGGTCAGGGTTCCGGTCAATCGAGAGAGATCGCGTCCCGAAGCTTTTCGAAGAAGCCCTTGGAGACCTTCTCTGGCTTGCCGGTCAGGCCACCGACCTTGCGCAGCAGCGCCTTTTGCTCTCCCGATAGGTCCTTCGGCACCACCACCTGGACGACCACGTACTGGTCCCCACGCCGGCCGCCGCGCACGTCGGGCATGCCTCGCCCGGCCATCCGGAAGGACTGGCCGTTCTGAGTGCCTGCCGGGATCGCTATCTCGGCGGGGCCGTCGAGCGTCGGTATCTCGATGCGGTCACCGAGCGCCGCCTGCACCATGTTGACCCGCAGCTCGTATATGACCTCCTGGTCGCGCCGGGCCAGATGCGCATGGGACTTGACCCTCAGCACGACATAGAGATCGCCTGGCGGCCCACCTCGTATCCCCGCCTCACCCTCTCCGCTGAGCCGGATCTGGGACCCAGTGTCGACACCCGCCGGGATCCTCACCGAGAGGCGATGCGCCCGCTCGAGCCGCCCCTGTCCCCGGCATTGCACGCATGGGTTCTTGAGCAGCCGCCCCGCTCCGCCACAGGTGGGGCACGTCGCCGCGGTGACGACTGAACCGAATATCGACTGCGCTGTCCGCCGGATCTGCCCAGAGCCTCGGCACCCCGGGCACGTTTCCTCGCCGCTCCCAGGCTCGGCGCCATTTCCGGCGCACCTGTCACACGTCGTCAGGCGCGGGACGTCGAGTTGTTTCTCTACCCCCAGGAAAGCCTCCTCGAACGTGATGGTCATGTCGTAGCGAAGGTCATCGCCGCGATTCGATCGCTGCCGGCGCCCGGCTCCTCTGCCGCCACCGCCGAAGAACGTGTCGAAGATGTCAGCGAACGGCATGTCGGTGAAGTCGACCGCNNTTCGGATAGCGGTCGGGATGCGAGTCCATGGCGATCTTTCGAAAGGCTTTCTTGAGGTCGTCGGCGGATGCCTGGCGGGCCACGCCTAATACCTCGTAGTAATCGCGCTTGATCGCCACTGCCTAACGCAGTTTAGTGAGAGCGAGAACCGCCGTCGGCCGTCGGCAGGGCAGGCGGTCGCGCGACTTTGACGAGCGCCGGCCTGACCACGCGGTCGCGGATTCGATATCCGCGGCGCAGCTCCTGGACGACCGTGTCTTCCGGGTGTTCCGAGGATTCCTCGTGGCCGATGGCCTCGTGGACCGCTGGATCGAATGGCTTGCCCAGCGCATCGATCGTTTCGAGCCCGTGCGCGCGCAGCGCCTCCTCGAGCTTGCGCACGCTGAGCTCCAGGCCCCTGGCCCAGGCTTCGTCGATGCCTTCCGGCTGGTGGTCGAGCGCCTTGTGGAGGTCGTCGAGCCCTGGCAGCAGCCTGGCTATGAGGTCGGCCGAAGCGTGCTGGATCGTCTCCAGGTGCTCCTGGCGCGAGCGCTTCTTGAAGTTGTCGAAGTCAGCCGCCAGCCGTAGGTATTTGTCCCTGGCCTCGGCGAGCGCGGCCTCCAGCTCGGCGACCTTTGTCTCTATGGAATCTGTGGGACGCGGAGCCGTGCCGTGCGCGGCCTCGTCGCGGAGTTCCGCTTCGTGCGGATCGTGGGGATGCTTACGCGTAGTCATGAGATGTAGATACCTCGCACAGCGGTCAGCTCAAACCCCCAGCTCGGCCATCCGTTCGCTGGCGCCCCGAGCCACCGCCTGAAGCCGGGCCACGGTCTGGCTGTATGCCATGCGCGTCGGACCGATCACGCCAAGCACTCCCTTGAGCCGGTTCGAAGGACCGTAGCTGGTCAGGACGACGGCGCAACCCTGGAGCTGGCTTGAGGCGTTCTCGGAGCCGATCACGATCTGCAGATCGGATTCGCCGATCAGCTCCCGCAGAAGCACCGTGAGATAGCGGGTCTCCTCCAGCACTTCGAGAACCTGGTGCAGACGCGACGATTCGGCGAACTCCGGCTGGCGCAGCAGGTTGCGCACGCCGTCATGGACGACCAGGCTTTCCGAACCTTTCTCGTACTGGTCTAGCGCGACCACGATCAGCCCCAGCAGCTCCTTGTCGAGGCCCAGTGACGCGCTTTCATACGTCCGCCGGACCTCCTCGCTCGCCTTGCCGGCGAGTGTCTCATTGAGACGCGCGGCCAATGCGCTCAGCTCGGGCTGCGTCGCGGATTCTGTGACCTGCAGAACCTGCTGGCGCAGCAGGTTCCCTTCCAACAAAAGGATGAGCAGAACCTCGGTCGGCTCCAGCGAAACCAGGTCGACGTGCTTGACGCGCGCCTGCGTGCCCTGCGGCGCGCTGGCCACTGAGGCGTTCTGCGTCACGGCGGCCAGGGTCATCGCCACCTTCTCGACCAGGCCCTGTACGTCGGCGGGCGCTTTGCGCAGCTCTTCGCGAATGAAGAGGGCGACGCTGTCGGGAATCGCCTCCAGGTCCATGAGGAAATCGACGAAATAGCGGTAGCCGGAGTCGGTGGGAACGCGACCCGCAGAGGTGTGCGGCTGAGCGAGGTACCCGAGGTCCGCCAGCTCGGCCAGCTCACTGCGGATCGTGGCCGACGACAGGTTGACGAAATAGCGGCTCTGCAGGGCCTGGGAACCGACGGGCACGGCGCTCGTCGTGAACTCCTTCACCACCGCACGCAAGATCGCTTGCTTTCTGTTCTCCATGGCGTTTAGCACTCTGCCGGGCAGAGTGCTGATTAGAGTACGACCAGCGCGATCTGGTTGTGGAGGTCCAGCCCTCGTCGGGTTGGCACCACGCGGCCGTCGTGCCGCTCGATCAATCCACCTTGCACGAGCTCATCCAGCTCTTTATCGAAACCGTCGGGCGCCTCCATCCCGCCGGCGGTCCGCAACCCGAGCATCAAAGCCTCGGCTTGCGCCTTTCGCGGTGCCAGCTCCTCCCCATCGGCCATCGGCTGTTGTGCGGCGATGTACTCTCGCGGCCTCGCCACGTTCCACCAGCGACGCGACGAGCTTCCGTCCGTGGCATACGAATGGGCGC
>PLYD01000070.1 GCA_003151665.1 Candidatus Dormiibacterota bacterium | reverse complement strand
GAGCGCGTCGTGAAGGTTTCCAGCCCGGGCAATCTGCACGAGCCAGGAGTCTGGCTGCCTGGAGATCGCCACCGCGAGTGAGGCGACCTGGGCCTGCTCCACGTCGATGCGACTTTGCGTAATGGCGATGTCGGTTTGGAGCTGGCTTATCTGGGCCTCGATCGCTGCGACCTTGGCTTCCTCGCTGACGATGTTCGCATTTAGGTTCTGCTCGCTCGCCGCCGATTCCAAGAGCGCAATGCTCAACTGCTCTTGGCTCGTCAGCGCCCGAGCCAGATCGCCACCAAGGCGTTTTCGAAGCTTGTTGTAGGCAGCCTGGTTTGGATCGGGCGGCGGGGGACAGGTCACGCGTGAGCCTGAGGTGCCTGGGTTCGGGCAGGTCGCGTAGCCCACCGAGATTCCGCCAGGTACGAGCAAGCCGATCAGCGCGCACAGCGTGACCAGGCGCGCGAGTGTTCGTCTCATGCGCGCATTCGCCGAAATCCGAGCCTCGCCGTAAGCGCGCCGAGTGCAAGACCAGCCACCATTACGGCGGCGGCCACATAACGCACGGAATTCGGGCCGACGCCCGGAAGGATTTGCGAGTAGGTCTGCGACCCCAGGCCGGAGGCCAGCGTCCAGACCCCAACCACTGCCGCCGCGGCCAGCGCGCCGGCCAATGCGCCGGTCACCAGGCCTTCGGTGACGAAAGGTCCGCGCACCATCCAAACCCGGGCGCCGAGAAGACGCGTCACCGTCACCTCGTTCTGACGCGCAGCGGCGATCGCCCGCATCGAGTTGGCCGCAACCGCGTAGGCCACCACTGCGAAGAGCAGCAGGAGTCCGGCGCCGATGCCGCCGATGACCAGGGCGATATTGCGCAAGCGGTTGTACGTGCCGGGGTCATAGGACGTCGGATACGTGGCGTCGACCGCGGGGTCGCCGACGACCTCCGCCGCGATCGCGGCTACCTCTCCAACCTGCGTCGCCTGGACGTCGAGACTGGCCGAGAACGGGTTGGAGCCAGCGAGGCCCGCCAGCGCGCCGAGGCCCGGTCTGTTTTGCGCGTCCTGAAGCGCCTGCTCAGCGCTGATCTCGGTGACCGTACTCACGCGGGGGTCGGCACGGAGCCTGTCCTCGAGCGCGGCGACCGCCGACGGTGAGGCGTCGGTTGCGAGATAGACCCTGACTATCGATGCCTGGCCGGCCTGTTGGCCGGCAACGGTGGCGATCGAGATGCCAACCAGCGCGAGCATCCCGCAAAGGACCAGCGTCATCGCCATCGAGCCCAGGGCCGGCGCCGTCAGCCGTAGGTCGCGTGCCCAGCTGCTGAGGCCGCTGAGGACGACCAGGCGAAAGCTGTTGTCTGCGAGCGCGATAAGCCGGCGCCACAGCGGCAGCCTGGCCACCACGACGTGCCCATTCTTGCGTGTGCGGGATGCTGCCGGACGGATTAGTCGCCACAGAGAAATGCCGGGGTGTTTGCCGTTCGAGTTCGAGCGGTCTCGGCTCACCAGGAGCTCTCCGCTCGGCAGGCGCAGGACCCGGTGCGCGGCGAAGGTGGGACGGTGAGTAGCGACGATGACAGCGGTGCCGTTGGCAGCAGCCTCCTCAAGCAGCCGCATCACGATCTGAGCGTTCTCGTCGTCGATCGACCCAAGCGGCTCGTCAGCCAGAAGGACTTTTGGCCGCCCGGAGAGCGCACGGGCGACAGCGACGCGCTGGCGTTCGCCGGCGGAGAGCTGGTGCGGATACGCGCCACGCCGGCTCCCCAGGCTAAGTCCCTCGAGCGCGTCCAATGCCCGCCGCTTGATGGTTCGGTGCGGGACCTCGGGGTCGCCGATCTGCATCGCAAAAATGAGGTTTTCAAGGGCGGTCAGGCGCGGCAGGAGGCGCTGCTCCTGGTAGAGGAACGCTACGTCGCGCCGGATGCGGCCGAGCCCTCGCCGCCACCACCGATGGAGGCCGTGCCCCTCAACCCAGACCTCTCCGCGATTCGGCCGGAGCTGACCGTGAATCAGCCGGAGAAGCGTGGTTTTGCCGGCGCCGCTGGGGCCGATGATCTCGACAATCTCGCCTGCGGCGACCGAGATGCTGATGTTGTTCAGCACCGGCGTCCGGCCGAAGAGCTTGAAGACGTGCGTCAGCTTGACAACCGGCTGGGGCGCGACCGCGCCATTGGTGCCCGGCCCATGCGCGGCCGCCACCCCATTGGTGGCTCGCACGCCTTTGGTGGCTACCGTTTGGAGTCCCACCCTTTCCCGCCCACCAGATTAGTCGAAGCAGGTGACGGGCAGGAGGCGCTAAGCCGACCCAATAGCGGCAACAATTTGCCGCCGCGACCAGGGGTCTAGCAGCCGGTCAGAGCGAAAGGTGCCGCCGCCACCGCGATCGAGAAAACGCCGCCGGACGGTGTGGCTGCGACCAGACGGCTGCCATCGCTGTTCGGGGTGACCGACCGGTCGGAGAAGGCGCCGAGCACACTCACCTCCCCGGTCACCTCGGCGTGGGATGTAGACCAGGGTGGGGGTGTCGTCTGCATTCCCGCGAGCCTGGAGCGCGAACGCGCCAGTATCCGAGTTTTAGTGATAACTCAGCTTGGGGTCTGCGGAGGCCCGCGGGTAGACCCGCGCCAGCTGGCGTTCGCGGGCTGGACGGATGCAACCGCTGGACGCAAGCGGGCTGACCTCGGTGCCGGCCGGGTCGAACACTCCCCAGCTGTTGGAGCCGCCGTTCTCCTTCCAGGTCCAGAAGGCAAAGCCGACAAGATGCCTCTCCTGCTCCTGGAGCTCATTGGTCAGTAGGAGCGAGTCATAGCTCGGATCGTTGCCAAACTCCGACACGAAAAGTGCTGCACCCATGGCTTTCGCCTCGCGCTCGGCCAGGCTGTACGTTTGGTCGTTTCCGCCCCACGGGTAGGTGATGCCGAACGGCAGTGCGAGAAGGCCCAGTACCAGCGCTCGAGTGGCCGAGCGTTCCCTGGTCGGCGCGACCATATCTCTACCAGAAGGCTCCCTTGCCCAGTAGCACGTACAGGATTGGGCCAATGCCCCAGAAGAAGGTGATGATGATCCACAACACCTTGCTCAGCCCGCCCATGTCCGTGCGCCCGACGATGTTGATCACGCACAGGACCCAGATGATCGGGTGGAGAAAGATCGCCAACAGAATTTCGACCAGAAGCTTCATCAACAAACTCCCCTAAGTTTTCAAGCCGCCGCGTTTCGCCAATGATTCCAGCGGATTCAGGATTGCCGGCCACCCGTCTTCCGGGGCGAATGTGCCATCGCCCGCCTGCTCGTAGCGCGTCTTCAACTGTCCACTGGCGACACGGCTAACCGCGTCGGCGAACCGGTCCACCTCGGCGTCGTCGTTGTAGGGGGCGAGGCTGGCGCGCACCGCGCCGGGCAGGGCAGTTCGGCGATCCGCCGCCACCTCTCCTTCAACTTCTTCGATCGCTTTCTTGCTCATGTTGAGAAGGTGGAAGACATAGGGATTGGCGCAGAAGCAGCCGTTGCGGACGGCCACTCCCCATTCATGGCTGAGTGCCGCCGCAGCCAGGCCGTGGTGGACGCCGTCGATGACAAAGCTGGCGAGGCCCAGGCGCTCGGGCTCCAGGCCTGAGCCGATGCCCCCAAGCACCGTCACGCCGGGAATTTCGCCCAAGGTCTTGAGCAGGCGCCGGCCGAGCTCAGTCTCATGCTGGAGCATCTCGTCGAAGCCGAGCTCCAACAGAGTTTCGATGGCGACCCCGAGTGCGACTGCTCCGATCACGTTCGGCGAGCCCGCCTCCTCGCGGTCCGGCAGGTCGGCCCACACAGTGTCGTCCCAGGTCACGATCCTGATCGCGCCGCCACCCATCACCTCGGGAGCTCCGGCGAAGAAGTCGCGCGGGGCGACGAGCACTCCGGCGCCATAAGGCGCGTACATCTTGTGGCCCGAGAACGAGACGAAATCGAGGTGACCCGGGTCATCCGCCGGACGGATGTCGATGCGTCGATGTGGGGCGAGCTGCGCGGCATCGACCGAGACGAGCGCGCCGTACCGGTGCGCGATCTCCGCAATCTCATGAATAGGGGAGATGAATCCCGTGACATTGGATGCCCCACTCACCGCGACCAGGCCGATACGGCCGTCGCTGTCCTTCAGCGCGTTCTCGATGGCGTCGAGGTCGATATAGCCGTCGGGCGTCAGGCCAACCATCAAGTGGCCGCTGCGGTGGCGCCATGGCAACAGGTCCGCGTGGTGCTCCATCTCGGTCACGAGCACCTGGCGGCCGTCGAGCCGAGCTTGCTCGGCCGCGATTCGGTTGAGGGCATCGGTCGTGCCTTTGACAAAGATGACGACCTGGCTCTGAGCGTCGACATTCAGAAATTCGGCGACCCGCTCGCGCGCTTGCTCATACGCCTCGGTCGCCATGCGCGATTTGTAGCCGGTGCCGCGGTGGACGCTCGAGTAAACATCGGCGAAACCCGTGACGGCATCACGGACGCGCCTCAGCGGCGGCGTGCTGGCGGCGTTGTCGAAGTTGATTCCGATGACCGTGCCGCCGCCATGAACCGGCACTGGCAGGTCGACACCGGCGAAGTGTTCGCGCCAGCGGCCGGAGTGTGAAAGGGGCACGTGCCGCCTAGCCTACCCCGATTCGGGCCGGCCATAGCGGGACCGTCCCGTACACCAGCGTGGCAGGGTTGGCCAGGGTCCCCCCGGCCATGACTTTGTTCCTATAACTCCGAGCATCGCGATGAGAAAACCAGTCTCAAAAAATCCCCTCCTAATAAGGAGAAAGAGCAGGCGCGCGCGAAGCCCCCGCCGATGAGAGGCTACCTGGGTCTCCTCTCATAACTCGTTTGCATCACACTATCCCCCGGGCGTAGGTTGTGCTGTTCACACGAGTTTTAGCATGAAACAGGGCCGTAAGCTGCGAAGAATGGCCGCAAGCACCGAGGGCGCCGACTCCAGCCTGGCGGCTCGGGAGCTCAGCTTCCTCGTGAGGCTCGCGCAAGCGGCCGCCTCGACGCAGCGTCCGGATGAACTCCTCGAGCTCATCATCCGCGAGGCCACGTCCGCCATGGGTACCGATGTGTGCTCCCTCTACCTCGTTTCCTCCCGAGGCCGCGAGCTCCTCCTGACCGCGACGAACGGGCTGAACGAGACGATGGTCGGCAAGGTGGTCATGAGGGTGGGCGAGGGCATCACTGGTTGGGTGGCCGACACGCGCCGGCCCGCCGTGGTGGCGGACGTGAGCATGGAGCCGCACTGGAAGTGGGTCCCGGGCCTCGATGAGGATCGGTTCCATTCGATGCTCTCGGTCCCGATCGAATCCGGTCCACGGTTGGTTGGCGTGCTCAACGTCCAGACGGCATACAAGCGAGACTTCGACTCCGGCGACATCGACTTCCTGCTTGCGATCGCTGGCCAGGTGGCCGGGATCCTGGAGCGAAGCGAGCTTCAGAGGGCGATGGAGGTCCAGCTCGCGGAGATTCAGCTGTCGCACGACATTCACGAACGCTTCACGCGCCTCTCGCTGGAGGGCGCCGGCATTCAATCGATCCTCGAAGTCATTGGATCGCTCGCCGGCGGGCGCGCCGCCCTCTACTCGGCCGGCGGCTATCGCGTGCGGGGGGCCGGCGAAGCGTCTGACGGGATGCCGCCGCGCATCCACGTGCCCACCCCGCTGGCGCAGGCGGGAGCGCGTGAGGTGCGCATGAACGCGGGCAGGCCAGCGCGCTTGGTCGACCTGGTGCCAGTCCGTGCCGGGCCTGACGTGCTCGGCCTTCTTGCGGTCGGGGTCGACGAGAAGACCGTCGATTCTCACGGTCGGCGCCGAGCGCTGGAGCACGGCTCGACCATCCTGGCGCTGGAGCTGGCCAAGGAGCGCGCGGCCGCTGAGGTCGAGCGCCGGCTGCGAGGTGACCTCGTGGAGGAGGTGCTGGCGGGTGGGCTCGAGGGCGACGAGGCCGAGAGAATCGCGCGCCAGGCGGAGCGACTCGGGCACCGGCTCCCTCAACGTGCGTGGGTGATGGTCCTGGAGCCGGACGATGACGAGACCGAGGCGGCCCTGGCCGCTCCCGGGCGCCAGGACCGGCTCGACTCTGCGCTCAGCGGGTTCGTTCGCTCTCGCCTGCCCGACGCCCTCACCCTTGTGCGATCCGCGTCAGCAGTATTCCTGGTGCCCGACGAAGTGGCGCCTGACCTCGCGGCCATCGAGAAGCTTGCCGCACAGATACTCGCGGGAGCCGCGCCGGTCATGAAGCCGGGGTCGGCCTCAGTTGGGATCGGCAACCTGGCGAACTCGGTGGGCGAGCTCGCGCGCTCCCACCTCGAAGCCAGGCAGGCGCTGCGTTTGACCCGACGCGCCGGCGGTCGAGGCCGCGTCGCCTCCTATCGCTCGCTGGGCGCCTTCCGCCTGCTGCTCGAGGTGCAAAGCCCCGATGCGTTGCGGCGATTCGTGGATGAGCTGCTGGGCACCCTGCTGAGCTACGCGCAATCACGCGACACGCCGCTGCTCGAAACTTTGGAAGCGCTGTCCGCAGCGCGGTGGGTGCGACGTGCGGCCGCAAGGAACCTCGGCATCCACATCAACTCGATGAGCTACCGGGTCGAGCGGATCCAGACCCTGACGGGCCTCCAGCTGGACGACCCGGAAACGAGAGTGGCGATATCTATAGCGCTCCGCGCGCGGACGATGCTCGGTATATAACAGGAAGGGCCCCGGCTCGGTGCCAGGGCCCTTGTCGTGAGAGTTCGGTTAGTTAGACGTCCGCGTACAGCATGAACTCCCATGGGTGTGGCCTAAGGGCCACCGGGTCGACCTCTCGCTTGCGCTTGTAGTCGATCCAGGTCTCGATGACGTCCTTGGTGAACACATCGCCCTCGAGCAAGAACGCGTGGTCCTTCTCGAGCGCGTTGAGCGCCTCGGCGAGGGAACCCGGCACTGACTTGATCTTGGCCTTCTCAGGGCCCTCGAGCTCGTAGATGTCCTTGTCGACCGGCTCGGGCGGCATGATCTTGTTCTTGATGCCGTCGAGGCCGGCCATCAAGCAAGCGGAGAACGCGAGGTACGGGTTGGCGGCCGGGTCCGGCGATCGGAACTCGACCCGCTTGGTCTTCGGATTGGTCGAGTACATCGGGATGCGGACGCAAGCCGAGCGGTTGCGCTTGGAGTAGACGAGATTGATCGGCGCTTCGTAACCGGGAACCAATCGCCGGTAGGAGTTCGTCGTCGGAGCGCAGATCGCCAGCAGAGCCGGCGCGTGCTTGAGCAGGCCGCCGATGTAGTGCACGGCCATCTCGCTCAGCCCGGCGTAGCCCTTGCTGTCGGCGAACAGGTTCTGTCCGTCCTTCCACAGGCTCTGGTGAATGTGCATCCCGGAGCCGTTGTCCTGGAACAGCGGCTTGGGCATGAAGGTCGCGACGTAGCCGTGCTGCGCAGCGACGTTCTTGATGACGTACTTGAACACCATCATCTTGTCGCCCATCTTGGTCAGGGTGTCGAAGCGCATGTCGATCTCGGCCTGGCCGGCCGTGCCGACCTCGTGGTGCTGGACCTCGACCTGGATGCCAGCTTCGATCAGCTTCAACATGATCTCCGAGCGAAGGTCCTGCTGCTTGTCTGTCGGTGGGACCGGGAAGTAGCCTTCCTTGTGCCGCGGTCTAAAAGCCATGTTGGGCTCGGAGTTCTTGCCCGAGTTCCAGATGCCTTCCTCAGAGTCGATGTAGTAGTAGCCACTGTGCGCGTTCTGGTCGAACCGCAGCGAGTTGAAGAGGTAGAACTCAGCCTCTGGTCCCCAGTAGCTGATATCGGCAATGCCAGAGCGGCGAAGGTGTTCCTCGGCCTTCCTGGCTATGAACCGACCGTCGCGGCTGTACGGCTGGCGGGTGATCGGGTCGATGACGTCACAGATCAGGAAGAGCGTCTTGTGCGAAAGACATGGGTCGATGGTCGCTGAATCGGGATCAGGGATGAGCAGCATGTCGCTCTCATCGATCGCCTGGAAGCCGCGAATGCTCGAGCCGTCGAATCCGAGGCCTTCCTTGAAGCTGTCGACCTCGAGCTCGCTGAGCGGTAGGCTGAAATGCTGCCACGTACCGGGGAGATCGATGAATCGGACGTCGACCACCTCGACGCCTTCAGCCTTCGCGCGTTCGATTACCTCGCGCGGGCTGGTCTTGCTTCCGGACTTGGTCGCTACTGCCATCACACCCTCCTGAACCTCATTTGATTTGACGAGCTCGAGGTTCATCGTAGGAATCCAGGGCGGTCCTGATCACGGTCTACCCCCACGAATCGGAGGGCCCGTTTCACGTGTGGATGACACGAGAAAAGATATCCACAAGGCGCGCGGCATTGTGTGGGCTACACGAGAGGCTAGGGGCTCGTTCGTCCGATCCACACGTTTCGAGCCGCCCCGGGCGTGCCCTAGCTTTGGCCCACGCAGTCATTCGTGGGGTTTGCCCAGGAGGTGAGGTCGTTTTGCCAGGTGCCAACAATCAACTGACCGTCCAACACGACGCCGGGGTCGCAATGTTGTTAGGGCGCGCGCTCGTGAAGCGCAAATGGATGCTTGGGATTGCGGCGGGCGTCGCCGGTCTGGGCGCCTTGATACCGATCGCAGTTCTGGCCGACGACCCGACGGCCACGCAAGCCGCGGGAGTTGCGGCCGACACCGTCTGGGTGATCACCGCCGCCTGCCTCGTCATGTTCATGCAGGCCGGCTTCGCGATGCTCGAGGTCGGCTTCAGCCGGATGAAGAACGTCGGCACAGTTGTCGCCAAGGTGGTGACGAACCTCAGCGTGAGCTCGATCAGCTACTGGGCTGTCGGGTTTGGATTCGCATTCGGTGCCGGCGGCCTGTTCGCCTTCATCGGCGGCAGCGGCTTCTTCCCGACCTTCAGCCCGGGTTCGGCCATGAACCTGCCGGCGCTGGCGTTCAGCACGGCTCCTGCTTCGGCCAAATGGTTCTTCGAGTTTGTTTTCTGCGCCGTGTCCCTCGCCATCGTCTGGGGAACGATGATCGAGCGCACGAAGTTCATCGTCTACATCCTCTTTGGCATCCCCTTCGCCGCCTTCATCTATCCGCTCATCAGCCACCAGCTCTTCGGTGGTGGGTTCCTCATGGCGACGCTGGGCAGCCAGGACTTCGCAGGCTCGACCGTGGTGCACCTCACGGGAGCCACGGCCGGCCTCGCCGGGCTGCTCCTCCTCGGTCCGCGCATCGGGAAATATGAGAAGGGCCGGCGGCCCAACGCCATCCCCGGCCACAACATGCCGCTGGCCCAGCTAGGCGTGCTCATCTTGTGGTTCGGGTGGTTCGGCTTCAACCCGGGCTCGACGCTCAACGCCACCAACCTTCACTTCGCTGACGTCGTGGTGGTCACCAACCTGGCGGCGGCCGCCGGTGCGGTTGCGGCATTGGCCACGATCTATCTCATCACCAAGACGATGGACGTTGGCATGATCGGCAACGGTGCCATCGCGGCCCTTGTCGCCATCACCGCGCCATCCGGTTACGTCGAGCCGTGGGCCGCGATCGTCATCGGAGCGGTTGCAGGTGTGATCGTGGTAGTCGGTGTTCTCGCCCTCGACAAGTACCTCGACGATCCGGTCGGGGCGCTGCCCGCCCACGGGTTAGCAGGCATCTGGGGCACGCTCAGCTGCGGTTTGTTCACCGTGCCGGCGCTCGCCAAGTTCAACGGCGTCGGTCAGGGCGGTCTCTTCTACACCGGCAGCTTCCACCAGCTTGGCGCGCAGGCGATTGCCGTTACGGCTTCGTTCGTGACGGTGTTCATCCTCAGCTACTCGCTCTTCTGGATCATCAAGAAGACCGTCGGCCTGCGCGTCTCGCCTCGTGAAGAGATGGACGGGCTCGACATCAGCGAGCACGGCATGTGGGGCTACCCCGAATCGTTCATGCCAGTGCCGGGCGGCATATACCGTCCCGCTGACACGCCGACTGTTATGCCACATCATTCGACGGAGTCGATTCCGACTCACGGGGAGGTGGCGCGAGCATGAAGATGGTTATGGCGATCATCCGGCACGAGCGGCTGCAGGAGGTGCAGGACGTGCTCGACGAGTGTGGAGTGTCAGGTGTCACCGTGACCGAGGTCAAAGGGTGTGGCGCCCAGCGGGGTTACACGGAGAAATATCGAGGCACCGCAGTGCACATCTCGCTGCGGCCGCGCTTGAAGATCGAGGCCGTGATGCGCGCCGAAATCGTCAAGACAGTGGTCGACAAGATGGCGGCGGCCGCGCGAACCGGCGAGGTTGGTGACGGCAAGATATTCGTTCTTGACATAGAGGATGCCGTCAGGATCCGCACTGGCGAACACGGCGCCGAAACTGTGCAGCATGCAGAACGCGCCATGTGGGGGCATTAGCCCTTACGGGCTTATGAGGGGGGAACCAGTCGGTTCCCCCTCATCGGCGGGCGCTCCGCGCGCGCCTGCTCTTCCTCCCGGGATGGGATTAATTACGAAATAGTGTCTCCAAGCGGCGATTAGGAGTCGAGAGAACCAAGAAATGGCCGGGGGAACCCCGGCCAACCCTGCCGCACTAGCGATTTCTTACCTAGACGGTTCGGTTTTCTGCTGCTGCGCTTTTTGGGACTTCAGTTGCTTTGGCTTCCGTCGGGACGTGCTTTTCGATCCACGCTCGGATCGGGTTGGCGCTGCCCGGGTAGCCGACCATGCGGTCGACCATCTTTCCACCCTTGAACAGTGCCAGCGTTGGCATTGCCATCACCCCGTACCGGATGGCGATGTCCTGGTACATGTCCACGTCGATCTTGCCGATCGTGACCTTGCCCTCGAACTCGGCCGCCAGGCGCTCGAGCGCCGGGGTCATCATCCGGCAAGGGGGACACCAGTCGGCGTAGAAATCCACGACCACCGGCAAGCCCGCCGAAAGCACGTCGGCCTCGAAAGTCGGTCCATCGAGGTGCTTGAGGTTATCCATGCCAGTTACAAGCGATGCATCCCGGCCGCTATTCCGCCACAGTGATGCCTGTGGATGCAGGGCTGACGGCCGATATCGTGGCTGCCGAGGCCGCCCTGCGGGGACCCTCCCCAGAGGCTTGGTTCGACCGCCTTGACGGCGAGTCGGAAAGCCTGGAGGCCGCTCTGGCATCGGCGCTCGAGCACGACCACGAGCAGGGTTTGAGCCTGGCCGGCGCCGTCTGGCCGTACTGGCTGGCGCGGGACAAGGTCGCGACGGGGCGGGACTGGCTCAGCCGGATGCTCGAGGCATCCGAGTGGGGGGAGCGTACCGAAGCCAGGGCGAGAGCCCTGTACGGAGCCGGCACCCTGGCCTATTTCCAGGGCGATCGTGATCCCTCGCTGCGGTTCCACACCGAGAGCCTGGCGATCGCGCGAGAGCATCGAAACCTGCAGCTCGAGGCCGACGCGCTCATCGGCCTCGCATGCGTCTCTCTGCTCGATCGCAACGCCCTCGTCATGCAGCAGCATGCGCAAGCCAGCCTCGAAGCGGCGCGGGCGGCAGGCGATGAGCAGCGGGTCGCGACGGCCGCCGAGCATGTGGCGGCAGCCGAACGGCTCGAGGTCGAGATCGCTGCCGCAGCCGAACCGCACCAGGAAGCTGCCGTCCAGGAAGCGGTTGATGAACCGGAGGCCGCTCCCCCGGCATAATCGGGCGGTGTCGACAGCTCAAGCTGCGAGGCCACCCTCTCAATTCGGCCTTGCCCTGAGGCAGTTTGGCGACCGGCTGTTCGAGGCCGCGCCAGGACTTACCACATGGATCCTTCTGCTCGCGCCTGCCTGGATCTCGATCATCTTCCACTCGACTGGCGCCCTGATCGTTGCCGGCGTGGTTCTCGTTTACGACGTGTACTGGCTGTTCCGCGCAGTGACTGTCGTCGGCGGGATCTACAGCACGATGCACCGTATGCGGCTAGACATGAAGAAGGACTGGCTCGCCCTCTGCATGGAGGAAGTGGTGCAAGGACGGCACGACCCGCTCCAGTACAGCCACCTCTGCGTCATCCCGACCTATACGGAGCCATACAACGTGCTGGAACGGACAGTGCAGGCGATTGTGGATTCCAACTATCCATCGCATCTGAAGATCATCGGGATCATCACGCGCGAGACAGATCTCCCGGGGTGGGAGAACGTGGCGCGGCTCAAAGAGAAGTTCTCCGGCCATCTCGGCGGGTTCTATCACATCAAAGATCCGCTCGAGCCCGGGATCGTGGTCGGAAAGTCTGCGGCGATGAACTGGGGCGGCCGCTGGATGGTGCGCCTGCTGACCGAGCAGGGTGTCGATCTCAGCAAGGTGTTGATCACCGACCTGGATTCGGACTATCGAGTCCATCCACAATATTTCGCCTGGATCAGCTTCCACCATGCCCGCGAGCCGCTGCGGGACTATGCGATCTGGCAGCCGGTGCCCCTCTTTCACAACAACATCTGGGAGGTGCCGATGGCGGTGCGCGTGATGTCGGCGATCACGTCGCAGTGGCAGATGTTCCTTCACTCGCGACCTCACCGCCTGGTCGCGTTCAGCAGCTACACGTGCAGCCTGGAGTTCGTGCACAGGGTGGGCTACTGGGACAAGGACGTCATCCCCGAAGATTCACGGTTTTACTGGAAGGCATTCTTTGAGTTCGGCTCGCGCTTCGCAGTCAAGTCCGTATACCTGCCGATCTATGGGGACTCGCCCAACTCGCGCGATTACGCGTCTACTCATATGAGCCAATACAACCAGATCAAGCGCTGGGCCTGGGGAGTGACGGACGTACCCTACGTCTTGATCCGCCTCTTCAGACACAAGGAGATCTCACGGTGGCTGCGCTTTCGCCGCTTCTACAACCTTTTCGCGAATCACCTCAACTGGGTGTTTTTGCCTTTGCTGCTGATGTTCGGCGCTTCGGTTCCTCTCTGGGTCAGCACCGACTTCTCTCTAACTGACGTCGGTCAAACGTTGTGGTCTGCATCGAGCGTGCTCCTGTCAACCACCCTTTCGATGGTGATCTTCTTCATGTACTTCGAGTACCTGATCCTGCCGCCCAAGCCCAAGACGTGGCCGCTGTGGAAGAGGATCGGAGTCCACGTGCAATACCTCGCATACCCCGTGATCGGCCTCGTCATGAGCGTGGTCCCGGCGCTGGAAGCGCACACGCGACTGCTGCTGGGCGCCTACCTCGAGTACAAGGTGACAGAGAAGGCCTAGCCGTCCTTTCTATCGATCGCTAGCGTGGCAGGGTTGGCCGGGGTCACCCCGGCCATGACTTTGTTTTCCCTAACGTCCAATCGGGGCGCGGAGAAACTAATTCGTAATAAATCGCGGGAGGGAGAGCAGACACGCCGGCTCGAAGACCCGCCTATGCTCCACACACCGGGCTGTTGACGATCCACGGCAGGCAGAACTGAGGGCCGCCCAGGGCCCACAGTGTCAGCAGCGCGACGATGGCCAATAAGATCGCATAGGCGGTGCCCGTGATGATGTTGCGGCCCGGGACCGGCCAGGTTTTCCAACCCAACCTCTTGGCGGCTCTGGGACCGGCGATGGCGTCGATGAACGGCCACAGCAGGAGGCCCACAAAAAGGACAGGGGGGACGACCATCGACAGGAATAGCTCGTTTCCGAGCTTGAGGAGCTGGAAAAGGAACAGGAAGTACCAGTCTGGCCGCGGGATGGTGACCGCGCGTGGGTCGGCCGGCGCCTCGAGCTGAAGGTTCTTCTGAACGAAGAACGCGAGCAGGCCGACCGTCACCATCATCACCACGGCGATGATCGGATACGGCCAGAAATGGTCGGGGAAGAATGGGTGCGTGTCCTCGTCGGGCATGTCGTCCGCCAGGTGGTGGCCCGCGGCGCCCATCAGGATGGGGAAGAGGGCAAGTCCGACCACGACCGGGTAAAGAATGTGGTCGGGCCCGATCGGCAGCCGCTTCCACACCGGCTCAAGGACATGGCCCCCGTGCGAATCGACCTCGATGATCGGTATCACTGTCGCGGCGGTCGCCGCACCTGGTCCATCCTTGCGCGTGGTCTCGTCCATCTACATCGGTTCCGATATACCGTGGGCGCGGATGAAACGGAAGTGGACGTACATGAGGACCACGATCAGGGCCGGCAGTAGGAACACGTGAGCCGTGAAGAACCGCTGCAGCGTGGGCGGCCCCACGACCGCTCCACCCTGGAGGATGTCGCGGATGAAGGCGCCAAGTTGGGCCGGCGGCGCGGAGCCGGCGATCTTGATGGTGACCTCGGTCGCGAAGTACGCTTTGTTGTCCCAGGGGAGCAGATAGCCGCTTAGCGAGAAGACGAGGATGATCAGGAGCATGACCATGCCCACCATCCAGTTGAGCTCGCGCGGAGCGCGATACGAGCCCGTCCAGTAAACCCTGGCCATGTGCAGCAGCACCATGATGATCAGGATGTTGGCGCCCCAGAAGTGGATGCCGCGAATGAGCCAACCGAGGTAGACGGTGCTCTGGATGGAAACCACGCTGTTGTAGGCCGGCGAATTTCCGATCACGCCGGCGTCGGGAACGTAATAGAGAGAAAGCAGGATGCCTGTCAGCAGCTGCAGGACGATGAGGATGAAGACCATCCCGCCGAAGCAGTAGTAGAAGGCGTTGGCAAAGTTCGGGACCCTTTGATAGAGGGCCTCGTCAACCGACTTGGTGAATGGGTAGCGCTCATCGAGCCAGTTCACCACCGCCACCTGGATCTCGCGGGGGTGTGGGATTGCCATTTCTAGAAGCCCAAGATCAGTCCGTCGACGTCGATCGCCGTCGGGTCCGATGCCGGCTTCCAACTGAGGTGCGAGAGGGGGTAGGCCGCTGGGCCGCGAAGCACCGTCCCGTCCAGGTGGAATCGCGACCCGTGACATGGACAATCGAAGGACTTGGCGTCCGTGTTGAGCGCGACCGAGCAGCCGAGGTGCGAGCAGTTGATGGCGAACACGTCCACCTTGCCCTGGTTCTTCACGACGAAGCCACCGAAAGCCAGCTCGCCCGGAGCGTTGTCCCCACCCCCGTCGGCCATGATGAAGGCCGAGTTCGGACTGGTCGGAGCGTCGAACTTGACGGCGTCCCCGTCAGCCAGCTGGTCCAGCGGCGTGCCGATCGAGACCGTCAGGGCCGTCTTCTTCTGCCCCTTAGGGGGAGCGGGCCAGAGGAACACGAGGATGGGGGCCAGGCCGGTGACGACGGTTGCGGTCATAAGACTGGCCATCCACCAGCCGAGGAAGGTTCGGCGGGTAAATCGCGGCTGCGCCGTCGGATCTGCCATCCGGCCCGAATTCTAACCGGCGGGAATAGGTCAGCGCAGCGTGGGTAAGCCGACTGCCTGGCGGACCTCCACCATGGTATGCCGGGCAGCGTCCCGCGCCTTCTCGCTTCCCTCGTCAAGGATTCGGGTGACGATCTCCGGGGTCAGCTCGGCACGCACCTCACGAAACGGCTTGAAGACCTCGATCATCCGCTCGGCCAGGATCTTCTTCTTCTCGCCGCAGCCTATCTGAGCCTTGCGGCAGAGGTCCCAGTAGTGCTGCCAGTCGTCGAAGAAGAATTTGTAGAACGCGCATACGTTGCAGGTGCGCGGGTGGCCGGGCTGGGTCATGTACGTGCGCTTGACATCGGTGACCATGCTCTGCACCTGCTTGCGAATCACCGCCGGGTCTTCGGTGACGCTGACGATGTTGCCGACCGACTTCGACATCCGCTGCTTGCCATCAGTGCCGCGGATCAGTGGTGATTCGGTCAGCAACGCCTTGGGCTCGGGAAAAACCGGCCTATACGTGCGGTTGAATTTCCGCACCACCTCGCGGATCAGCTCGAGGTGGGGGAGCTGNNGGGTACGAGAGCAGGCCGAGGTTCACATTGTCGGGATGCTTCTTGACCATCTCTTTGAAGGTCGGCGTCCGCAACACCCAACTGAGCGGCGTGACCATCGACAGCAGCAGCGCGAGCTCCGCGACCTCAGGCACCTTGGACTGCTGGTAGATGACGCTGCGATCGGGGTCGAGACCGACCGCGATGAGGTCGGCGGTGAGGTCGTAGATCTTGCTCTCGACCGTGTGGCCATCGGGTTCGGTGGTCAGCGCGTGGTAATCGGCAACGAAGTAGTAACAGTCGTACTCGTCCTGTAGCTTGACCCAGTTCTGGCCGGCTCCCAGGTAGTTGCCGAGGTGGAACCTCCCTGTCGGCCGCATGCCGCTCAAGATCCTCATCCGATCCGCCATGTGACCCCGAACTCTAGCGGTACCATGCAGCCAGTTGTCAGAGCACGACGCCTCACCACACGCCCCCCAAGCCACCGTCGGGCTCGGTTCGCGGGCGCTCCGCAACACAGCCCTGATCCTCAGCGCACGCGTAATCTCGCGGCTCATCGCGCTGGTGACCGTATTTGCCACTGCCGGTTACCTGCTCCCCTCGCGCTTTGGCGACTTCAACACCGTCGTGACCGTCACCGCGTTGGTGGCCCCGGTATTCGTCGATCTCGGGTTCAACGTCCTCTATCAGCGCGAGGGCGCGAGGCAGCCCGCCGAGATCGAGCGCTACCTCCAGAACCTCCTTAGCGCGCGCTTGATCCTCGCGCTCATTGCGCTGCCCGTGCTCGCGCTGGCGCTGCATTTCCTGGGCCTGAGCAACCTGCTGATTCCCGGCTACGTGCTGATGGTGCTGACTTCATACGCAAACCTGCTGCGCTACACGCTCTACGCGCTGCAGCGCCTCGGCTTCGAAGCCATCGCGATAGTCCTCGAGAGCCTGCTGCTGCTTGGGCTCACGCTGGTCGGGGTCTTCACGCACCAGGGGATCGCTTATTTCCTGTGGGCCTACGTGGCGATGTATGCGTTCGACTGCATCTTCTTCGCGGTGCTGCTTCGCGTGTTGAAGATCGCCCGCTTTCGCTGGCGCTTCGAGACCGCACTCCTTAGGCAGTGGTTCTGGATGGGCCTCCCGTTCGCGGTCATTTTTGTGTTCACCACCCTGTACTGGAAGATCGACGTTCCGATCCTCAAGCTGTTCCGGACGAGCGCAGAGGTTGGCTGGTACTCGTTCGCGTACAAGCCGTTCGAAGCGCTGTTGTTCGTCCCGATCAGCATGCTCGGGGTGGTGCTCCCTGTCCTGGCGGTTTACCAGCGAGCGTCGCTTGACCGCCTGCGAACCGCCGTCGTCATGTTCTTCAAAGCCCTGCTGTTGGTGGGCTGGCCAACATCCATCGGTGTAGTTGTGCTCGCTACCCCTCTCGCTGGCCTGTGGTCGGGCTTTTATCGCGAGTCGGTCCCCGCTCTGCAGATCCTGGCCCTCGCATATGTCTTCGCCTTCGTCAACAACGCTTTTATCGGCGCGCTGACAGTTCTGGACAGACAGGCGTCTTATGCGAAGGCCGCTGGGGTGAGCCTCGTGGTCAACGTTCTGCTCAACCTTATCTTGATCCCGCCGTTTGGCTACATCGCGGCCGCCTGGACGACGGTGGTGACAGAGATGGTGCTGGTCGGCGTGGGTTGGTGGTTGACTGTCAAGCATCTTGGCAAGCTGCATCTGCCGGCCGCTTCATGGCGGCCGATCCTCGCTGGCCTGGTGATGGGCGTCGTGCTGTTTCCGCTTCGCAACGTCACTGGAGACGCGGTCCTCCTGGTCGTTTTGCTTGGGGTTGCCGTTTACGCGGCAGCGGCCATCCTGTTGAGGGCTCTCACTCGCGAGGAGATCGAGTTTGTGCGATCCGCCCTCAGGCGACAGTCGTGAAGCCGGTCTTCTTGAAGCCCCGCGGTGCCACGGAGCCGGTACCCTGGGAGGAGATCGCAGTCGACGCGCCCGAAATCGGCGCGCAGACAGTGCTGGACGAGGCCCAGTTCGTCGCCATCGACGTCGAGACGACGGGTAACGCACCTTTTCTGGTGCTCGAGCTCGGCGCCGAGCGGTTCAAGCTGTCAGGCCCACTTTCGTTTTTCGACACGCTGGTCGATTGCCGCGCGCCCATCAACCCGTACGCCAAGAAACGACACCACATAGACAGGTCGATGTTGATAGGCGCGCCGGAGTTTCGTGACGCGCGCAGGGCCTTCCTCCGTTTCGCCCAGGGCGCCGTCCTGGTCGAGCACAGCCACGATGCCTTCGACACCTGGCTGGTCGGTCGGGGGCTCGAAAGCCCGTTGACTCATCCAATCATCGACACGTCGGCTCTTGCGCGGCTCGTGATGGAACTGCCCAAAGGACAGACGCCTGGGCTAGCCAGGCTGGTGGAAGAGCTTGGACTCGATGTCACGCCTGCCCACGCCGCCCTGGACGACGCCCGCGCCACCGCGATGGTTTTTCGCGCACTCGTCGCCCGAGCCCGCGAGACGTTTGGCTGGACGGTCGTCGGCGACATCCTCGCAGTGCTCCCGCGCCCCGTGGTCGACCGGACTGCGGCTAATCGAACAGGGTCATCTGCAGGTCGGGCTCCGGGTGCTCGAGTCCCGACAACCCAACCCCAATCAGGCGCACCGGCCGCGACTCGACGTGCGACTTCTCCAGCGCAGACCGCGCGGCGCGAAAGATCGTCTCGACGTCGTCGGTCGGGCTCGTCCGACTCACCTGGCGGCTCACCAGGCGGAAGTCCGGCAGCTTGAGCTTCACGTAGATCGTCCGCGCGCGCACGCCCTCGGCTTTGAGCCGCTCGACCACCCGATCCGTCAGCTCGCGAAGCGCCTTATCCAGCTCGGCGCGATCGCTGACGTCGTGCTCGAACGTGATCTCGGCGGAGATCGTCTTNNACGGCACCGCCAACTCCCAGCGACTGAACCAGGCGCTGCGTCTCATACGTTGCGAGCTCGCCGACGGTTCTCACGCCCATGGCATGCAGCCTCTCTTCAGTTTTGGGGCCCAGACCGGGAATTGCGCCGATGGGGAGGGGGGCGAGGAAATCGGCTTCCGTGCCCGGCTGCACGAGCACCAGGCCGTCCGGCTTCCTGGTGCCGCTTGCAACCTTGGCCACGAGCTTTGACGTCGCGGCGCCAACGGATGCCGTCAGGCCGACCTCCGTATGGATCTGGAACTTGATCCGACGTGCGACCTCGTCAGGAGTCGAGGTGCCGTGCCGCGTTCGCGCAGTCACGTCGAGGTAGGCCTCATCCAAAGCCACGCCCTCGACCAGCTCCGGCGAGGTGAACCGGCGAAAGATCTGGTGGGTGAGCCGGCTCGCCTCCCGATAACGAGCGCCGTCGGGATTGACCACCATGAGCTGAGGACACAGCTGCAGCGCCTGGTGTAGCGGCATCGCCGAGCTGACCCCAAACGCACGCGCTTCATACGAAGCGCCCATGACCACTGCCCGGCGCGAGCGCCCAGCCACCGCCACCGGTATCCCGCGGAGCTTGATGTCGTCTCGCTGGTGGACCGAGGTGTAGAAGGCGTCGAGATCAACGTGGAGGATGGTTCGCGGCCAATTCTCGGGTCGGGGCATCTGGGTGTCCCGGCCAGTCTGCCACAACAACTTGTGGCTTACTTCCGTTTAGTGCGCTCCTTGTGGCGTCTAGCCTGCCAAGAGTAGAGTCGCCAGTTTCCGATCGAGTACCACCAGTAGAATCCCCAAGGCAGTGAAGGGCGTAATTCTCGCGGGCGGAACTGGCAGCCGGCTCCATCCCCTCACGCTGATCACCAACAAGCACCTGCTGCCTCTGTACGACCGGCCGATGATCAGCTACGCGATCGAAGCCATGGTCAGAGCAGGGGTCTCGGAGATGATGCTCGTCACCGGGGGCACGCACGCGGGAGAGTTCCTGCGCCTGCTTGGCAACGGCAACGAGTTCGGCATCGACAGGCTCTTCTACGCATACCAGGAAAAACCCGGCGGGATCGCCGAGGCGCTCAGCCTCGCCGAGAGATTCATCGACGGCGATCGCGTGATGGTCATGCTCGGCGACAACATCTTCGAGTGGTCGCTCCGAGCCTGCGTCGAGGCTTTTGTGAAGCAGCCGAAGGGAGCCCGGGTCGTCCTCACTCACGAGGCCGACAGGGAGCACCTGCGACACCTCGGGGTGGCTCATCTGAACGGCGCGCGGCGCATCCAGCGCATAGTCGAGAAGCCGGATGAGCCTCCCAGCGAGTTCGCGGTGACCGGCGTCTACTTCTATGACGAGACCGTATGGCGCGTGCTCTCCGAGCTGAAACCATCCGGCCGCGGCGAGCTCGAGATCACCGACGTGAACAACTGGTATCTCGACCACGGCCTGATCGAATACGACATCGTCGAGGGCTTCTGGGGAGACGCCGGCGAGTCGATGCAGGCGTACTACCAGGTCCAGGACTTTGTTCGCGCCAACGGTGTGAACCGGGAGAGATGATGTGGGATCAGTGATCGACGGTGTCGTCGTCAAGCAGCTCGTCACCCACGCCGATGAGCGGGGATTTTTTCGCGAGGTCATTCGCGAGTCAGACGGTTTCTTCGACCACTTTGGCCAGTGGAGCCATTCGCTGATGTATGCAGGCGCCACGAAGGCCTGGCACATACATCAGAAGCAGACTGATTGGTGGTACGTCATCGGGTCCCTGAAGGTCGCGCTTTACGACACGCGTGAGGGATCGCCGACCAAAGGCCAGCTGATGGAGCTGCTGATGGGTGATCTGAATGCGACCTGTCTCAAGATCCCACCGGGCGTAGCTCACGGGTGCCGTGCGCTCGAGCTGAGCCACATGCTGTACGTCACGTCGAGCGTTTACGACCCCGCGGACGAGGGCCGGATTCCACACGACGACCCCTCGATCGGCTACGACTGGACCGCAGGCCCCGCCATCAAATGAGCGTCCGATCGCCGAAGCGCCTCCTCATCGCGGGGGCCGCCGGTTTCATCGGCTCCAACTTCGTGCGCCTCCTGCGCGCGACGAGGCCGGATGTCGAGATCACCGTGCTTGACAAGCTCACCTACGCAGGGAACCTGGCCAACCTTGCCGAGTTCGAAGGACAGCCCGGCTACCGGTTCGTCCAGGGCGATATATGCGACGAGAAGGTCGTGAGAAGCCTGGCGAAAGAGGTCGACGGCATAGTCAACTTTGCCGCCGAGACACATGTCGATCGCTCGTTGATGGACCCGTTCAACTTCATCGAGACCGACGTTCGCGGGACAGCGGTCCTGTGTGAGGCGGCGCGTGAGTTCCGCCACGAGGTGTTCCTGCTGGTCAGCACCGACGAGGTGTACGGCGAGGTCATGGAAGGACGCTCCAAAGAGGACGACCCATTCCGGCCACGCAGCCCGTACTCGGCCTCCAAAGCCGGAGGCGAGCACATCGCGCATGCGTACGCGGCGAGCTTCGGCCTCCCGCTGCTTGTCACCCGGGGATCCAACACCTACGGGCCGTATCAGTATCCCGAGAAGCTGATCCCGGTTCTCGTCACCAACGCGATCGACGACCTTCGATTGCCCCTTTACGGTGAGGGCACCGCGGTGCGGGACTACGTCTACGTGGAAGACCACTGCCGGGCGATCGACCTGGTGTTGCACGAGGCGCCCCTGTCAGGTGGCGCCTACAACATCGGCACCGGCCGCGAGTCGAGCGGGAGACAGGTGGCCGACGCGGTGCTCGACATCCTGGGCAAGCCGCACAGCCTTATCGAGTACGTCGTCGACCGCCCTGGACACGATTACCGGTACGCCGTCGACATGACCCGGATCACCCAGCTGGGCTGGGAGCCGGTGGTGGATTTTCGCGATGGCCTGCTCAAGACGGCCGACTGGTATCGAGAGCACGAGGAGTGGTGGCGACCGTTGAAGTCGGGCGAGTACTGGGAGTACTACAAGAAAAACTATAAAAAGAAGGACTGACCCGGCGGCTAGGCGTTCAGCCTCCAAAGGGGCTTGGCGGCATCGGCCGCCAGGTGGTGCCATCCCACCAGAAGTGTCCGTCGTCTGAGCGCTGTGCGGCCGGCGGAACCTCATGCTCTGCGTCCCTCCACGCAGTGCCATCCCACCATGAACGACCGTCTTCAGACATCTGGAGGGGGGGCGGAGGTGCAGCAACTGCGACCGCGACCGCTGCGGGAGTCTCCGCCGCCACCGGCATCGCGCCCGGGGGAGTCTGCTGGGCTGGAATGAGCTGCAGCGCCGGCCGGCGTCGAGACCAAAGGATGAAACCGCCGGCTCCGATGACGCCGAGTACGAAGAGGGCGGCCACGATTAGACCGATGGTCTTGAGGCCTTCGAAGGGCGAGCTCGAGACCACCTTGGATTCCGGCCACTGGTCCGGTGGGATCGTGTACGGAGGCGTTGCATCGAACTGCTTCTTGGTCTGCGTCGCCGCCACGGAGGCGAGGTCGTTTTTGTTGGACACGAATGTGACGAGGACCAGGTCGTTGCCCTTGACGAACACGAAGGCGTCGGCATAGATCTTGTGGACCTTGTCGATCAACCTCACGCCGTAGTACGTAACGATGCCGGAGATCGTCAACGCTTGGAAGAAGCTCGGGTCCGCCTTGTCGGCGGCCTCTGACTGCTGAAGCCACGCCTTCGCTCCCTTGGCCCCGGCGAAAGCCATGACAGCCTCGACGGTGACATGAGCGTTCTTAGGGGTGGCCCACGTGCGTCCAAAGCCGGTCAAGAAGCCATCTTTGGTCAGTGCGTGCGCCGTCGCGGCCGCGTCCGGAGGGGTTGTGACCTGGGCATACTTGGCGGCGTCGAATGGGCCCTCGAAAATGCCCAAGGCCGCCTTCGGCGCCTCTTTATACGTAGTGCCGGGCGGCTTGATCAGGATTCCGTCGAGCCCAGGCGAGGGAGTAGGCGTGGCAAACGCGATCCCTGAGTGAAGAAGCAAGATCGTGGCGAGCCCGAAGGAACAGAGCAGGCGCCTCAACGGCTCAATCCTACTTAATCGCGCCGAGGCCGCCTCCGGCGTAACCCTTTCCGGCTCAAAACAAGTTGGGCACCGGCAGCCGGCGGCTCCCGTCGCACCACGATGTGCCGTCTAGCCCTTCGCGCCGAAACGTCCTCCGATTCCGCGCCAGTACCACTTCATGTAGCGCGGGAGCCACTGCCACAGCTGAAATCGGCTCTGTCCCGCCGTTCGGTCCCGCCATGTGGTGGGAACCTCGGCGACACGCATTCCCAGCAGGTGCGCCTTCACCGTCAGCTCGATGCCGAGCTCGAAGCCCCCGGTGGATTCGATCGTCACCTTTTCGAGAAGGCGCTTCGAATAGAGGCGGAAGTTGCTGGTGGCGTCGTGAACCGGAATGCCGGCGAGCCAGTGCAGCGAGAGGCCTGCAGTGCGTGACATCGTCCGCTTGAGCAGCGGTCCTCCGAGCTGGCGTCCGCCGTGCATGTAACGCGATCCCGCCACGACATCGGCTCCTGCTCGGGCGAGCTCATACATCGAGTCGATGTCGCCGGCATCATCTGAGCCGTCGCCCATGGTGACCAGCACATAGGGCGCGCGTGCCGCGGCGAGCCCGGACTTGAGCGCATTGAGAACCCCGCGCCCAATCGTGTTGCGGTGCAGCTGGAGCTCGGGGATGTCAGCCTGCAGGCGCTTGACGACCGGCACCGTGGTGTCCCCGTCGAAGTCGTAGACGACGAGCACCTCGAGCGGCCGAGTTCGAGATCGCTCGACTACGCCGCGAAGAGTGGGCACCACGTTCTCGCCCTCGTTGTAGACAGGGATGACGACGCTCAGGGCCGGCGTCTCGGCGCCGGCGTTCAGATCTGACCTGCCGCGATCTCGTCCCGCACCCATGGGATGACCTCGTCGAGCATCTGGTCCAGGGAAGTCGTGGCCTGGAAACCGAGCAGCTCTTGCGCCTTCCTGACGTCGGGGACACGCCGCTGCACGTCGTGCTCGTAGGGCGGATCCGAGATGAGCTGCAGCGGACGCTGGGGTCCGTGGACTTTCAGCCAGATCAGCTCCGCAAGCTCACGGACAGTCGTCGATTTTGCAGTCGACAGGTTGAAGGATTCGTTCAACGCCGCATCCGACTCCATTGCCAGACGGATGCCGTGCGCGAGGTCGCCGCCATACGTGTAGTGGCGGACCTGACCGCCATCGCCAAGCACGTGCAGCGGATCCTGGCCTTTGATCACCTTCTGACAGAGGTCGGGGACCACATGGCTCATCGCGAGCTTCACGTTGCCGCTCATGACTTCGTGGTCCCGCAGCGCGCGCCTCTCGCCGACCCCGACGCAGTTGAAGGGCCTCACGATCGTGTATGGGAGCTTGTATTGCTCATGCGCGCCGCGAGCGAAATACTCGGTCGCCAGCTTTTGAAAACCGTACGTCGATCGGGGAGGAGGGCTGGTCAGCTCGGCACCCTCCGGGCTCGGAAATATGTCCGCTGATTCGTAAACCATGCTGCTCGAGATGACAGTGATCTTGCGGAGGCGGCCGCTGCGACTCGCGCTGATCGCGGCGTCGAATGTGGCCGCACTGATCCTTTCGTTCTCGGCCAGCAGGTCATAGGCGAACTCGTGAAAGTAGGAGATGCCGCCGATCATGGCCGCACCCGCGACCAGGTGGTCGCAGCGCATAGCGTGCTCGGTCAGCAGCTCGATGTTTTTCGCGTCGCCTTCGACCAGCTGGTAGTGAGGGTTGGTGTCATATGAGCGTGTGACTCGCCCGTACTTGCTGTAGTTGTCCACGCCGACCACGTCGTAGCCCGCCTCGAGCAGCTCGGCCACGAGGTACCCACCGATGAATCCAGCAGCGCCGGTGACGAGCGCATTCATTTAGCCGGATTACGCGCAGGCGCGCGCGAAGCGCCCGCCGATGAGAGGGAACCATCCGGGTTCCATCTCATAACCGGATTGGGCCAGTAATTCCCCAGATGTCGATCACGTCGCGCCCCTTCAGCTGCAACGTCTTATACGCCTTGTGAGGGGCCGCCACGATGAGGATGTCCGAATCGGCAAGCACCTTCTCCACCGGAACAAACGACGGGTCGTCGATGAAGGGATCCGTGCACAGGACCTGCGCGCCTTTAAAGGCGGCCAGCTTCCGCAGCTTGTAGCTCAGTGAGGCGCGCGGGTCGTCCGACTCGCCCTTGAACGCCATGCCGAGGATGCCGACTGTTCGCCCGGCGAGCGGATGGCGCGAGTTGAGGGTGTCCACTATGTAATTCGGCAGCCCTTCGTTGATCTGCATCGCTGCCTGCCCCATTGGAAAGTGGTCGGGGGTGAATGCTGAAAGCTGCATCGTGTCCTTCAAGAGACAGGGCCCTGCAGCGAAACCCGGTCCGGGCAGGTCGGCAGCGCGCGGGTAATCGCGCCGGATCGCGTCGAGCACGTTGTTGTAGTCGACACCCGAGCGGTGCGCGATCTGAAAGAACTGGTTGGCGATCGCGAATTTCATGTAGCGCCACGTGTTGGTAAGCAGCTTTGCCAGCTCTGCCTCGAGGGGTGTGGTGCGCACCACGGTCACGCCCAGCGGCTTGAACAGCCGGCTTGCCATCTCGAATCCGCGGTCCGAGCTGGCGCCGATCAGCTGGGGCAGGCTGCGCATCTCTTCGAGGGCGTGCCCTTCCGCGATCCGCTCCGGGCAGAACACCACCTCGAGGTCGAGGCCGGCGGCCTTCAAGCGCCTCTCCACCGTTTCGGTCGTGCCTGGAAACACGGTGGAACGAAGCACCACCAGGCACCCGTCTCGTAGGTGGGGCACCAGGTCGTCCAGCACCTTGTCGAACACGCGCACCGATGGATTCATGAACTCATCGATTGGCGTGCCGATGACGAGGATCACGGTGTCAGCTCGCGAGAGGAGCCCTGGGTCGGCCGCGAACACCAGCCGGCCGCTGGGAAGCAGCTTGCGAAGTAGCTCTTCGGCACCGTTCTCGAGGAACGGCACGTTGCCCGATCGAACCTGCTCGATCTTGGCCGCGTCGATGTCGTCGATGCCGACTCGGTAACCGCTGTCCGCGAGCGACAGTGCGAGCGGAAGGCCAACGTGGCCGCAGCCGCCGACGACTACGACGTCAAGGTGGTCCATGGCCGCCAAATTATGATGGCTCGTTGGTGACCCCATCCCGGTCTTGAGCAAACACAGAGGGGGTGCGCCGGGATCCGGCTTCGCCGGGCCCTCCGCATCAGGGGGGGAGTTTCCCCCCTTATGAAGCTGACCAAACGGAGCAAGTCGGGGCCAGCGGTTCTCCTCGATATGCGACCCGTCCAGGGTCCCAGCGCTGAGCGCGGGGTTGGAACTTACGCGGCAGGGCTCCTGGGCGGCCTGATCGCCGAGGGGTTTGACTCGCGGCTGACCCTGCTGCTCGACGCCGACCTCCCTGAGCCTGATTTGCCTGCCGGCTCTTACCGGCTGGCCGGGTCGCGGCGTCGCTATCACGGCCAGCTGTCCGCCTACGAGGAGGCGGTGGCGCTGGGCGCTGATCTTCAGCGCATCCAACCGGGCGTCTATCACGCCATCGATCTGCGGCTCCCCGGCCGATCGCCTTGCCCTCTCGTGGTCACGCTCCACGACCTCATCCCCTGGGCGTGGGGCGGTTCGCGGATGCGCGGCGAAAGGCTTCGGTACTGGCTCGGCAAGCGCCTGCTCAAGCGGGCGAACGCTGTCCTGGCGGTGTCGAGGGCGACCGCCGCCGATGCCGAGCGCTTCGCAGCGGTCGATCCGAAGCGAATCACGGTCGTCTATGAGGCCGCCGATCCCATCTTTCAGCCCGGGCCTTCTGCTGCCGGCAGAGTCACTGAGAGGTGGGGAGTCGAGCCCGGTTATCTGCTGTTCGTCGGCGCGCTTGACGCCAGGAAGGACCCGGCGGGCTTGCTTCGCGCTTGGTCAGTCGCGAAAGCAGCGCTGCCGAGGCTGCAGCTGGTGCTCGCTGGGGTCCCCGGCCGGCAGGCCCCGCCTTCCATGCCCGGAGCCACGATCCTGGGACGCGTCGACAAGCTGGAGCTGGCTGATCTGTATACAGCGGCGGGATGCCTGGTGTTTCCCAGCCGGTACGAGGGTTTCGGGTTGCCCTGCCTCGAAGCGATGGCTTGCGGCTGCCCCGTCGCCGCGTACAGCAACTCCAGCCTGCCCGAGGTGGTGGATGACGCCGGGGAGCTGGTCGAGGACGGAGATGCAGAGGCTCTGGGACGGGCGGCGGCCGAGCTGTGCGCGAATCCGGATCGGGCGCGNNCTGAGATAATCGGCCAGCTTTGTCAAGGGTCGCGGTCATCGGCGCGGGGTATGTCGGGCTGACCACAGCGGCATGCCTGGCGGATCTCGGCAACGACGTGATCGTTGTCGATATCAACGCCGCCAAGGTCGAGCAGCTCAAGCGTCACCACGTGCCCTTCTACGAGCCCGGCTTGAGCGAGCTGGTTGAACGAAATTGCAGTGCGGGGCGCCTCACCTTCACCACTGCGTACGACGAGGCGGTGCCCGGAGCGGAATACGCGATCATCGCCGTCAGCACTCCCG
Organism: Candidatus Dormiibacterota bacterium; assembly: GCA_003151665.1. Next base: position 3,347 of record PLYD01000070.1, on the reverse strand, counting down.
AGGGCGAGGGCGGCGAGGCGGACCTTTCCTATGTCGAGGCGGCCGCGACCTCGATCGCCGACAGCATGGACGGCCCTCTGGTGGTGGTCAACAAGTCAACGGTCCCACCGCTGACCGGCGACATGGTCTCGAGAGTCCTTCGGCAGCGGAATAGAAAGCACCGAGCCGAGGTGGTGTCGAACCCNNAACATTTACACCGCGGAAATGGTCAAGTACGCGTCGAATGCATTTCTCGCCGCGCGCATCTCGTTCATCAACGAGATCGCACGGATCTGCGAGCGCGTCGATGCCGACGCCAAGCTCGTGGCCGAGGGCATGGGCCTCGATAAGCGGATCGGGCCCAGCTTCCTCGACGCGGGGATCGGCTACGGCGGCTCGTGCTTCGGCAAGGACGTGAAGGCGCTGGCCGCGCTGGCCGAGCGCTTTGACTACCATCCCGACCTTCTCAACGCCGTCATGGCCATCAACCGCGACCAGCGGATGCTCGCCATCGACAAGCTTCGCGAGTGCCTCGACACGTTGGAGGGTCGGACCATCGGGCTTCTCGGGCTGGCGTTCAAGCCGAACACCGATGACCTTCGCGACGCGCCAAGCCTGGACATTGCGAGAGTCCTCATCGCAGCCGGCGCGGAGGTTCGAGCTTATGATCCGGCCGCGATGGCCCGAGCGCGCGATCTGTTGCCGGACGTCGAATATTCGGCCGACGCCTACGCGCTGGCTGACGGCGCCGACGGATTGGTCCTGGTCACCGAGTGGAACGAGTTCCGCCACCTCGACCTAGCTCGGGTGAAAGCCTCGATGCGCGCGGCGGTGATGGTCGACGGGCGAAACATTTACGACCCGGCGACGATGCGCGGCCTTGGTTTCACGTACCGGGGAATTGGCCGCGACTAAACAACGCGCGGTGGTGTCGGGAGGAGCCGGGTTCATCGGCTCTCACCTCTGTGAGGCACTGCTGAGCTCGGGCGTGAGCGTGGTGGCGCTCGACAACCTGCTGACAGGGGCGCCCGCCAACGTCAGCGGGCTGCTGGCGGATCCTGACTTCGAATTCCGCAGGGCCAACGTCAACGACGAGGTCGTCGTCGACGGAGACGTGCGTTACGTCCTTCACTTCGCGTCCCCGGCGTCGCCGCCTCAATACAACGCCAACCCAATCCACACACTCAAGGTGGGGACGCTCGGGACCATGAACATGCTCGGCCTGGCGCGCGCAAAGGGCGCCACGTTTCTCCTCGCGTCGACCTCCGAGGTGTACGGTGACCCGCTGGTCCATCCACAACCGGAGACGTATTGGGGGAACGTCAACCCGATCGGCCCGCGTGGTTGCTACGACGAGGCAAAGCGATGCGCCGAGGCGTTTGCGATGGCGTACCACAAGGCCCATGGCGTGGACACTCGAATAATCCGCATCTTCAACACCCATGGGCCACGTATGCAGGTGCTGGACGGCCGGGCGGTGCCTAACTTCATGGCGCAAGCGATCAGGGGCGAGCCGCTCACCGTCTACGGCGACGGTTCCCAGACTCGCAGCCTCTGCTACGTCTCTGACCTCGTGCGAGGAGTCCTTGCAGACCTCGAACACGGCGATGAGCTGCCCGTCAACCTCGGCAACCCCGAGGAGGTGACAGTGCTCCAGCTGGCGCAAACCATAGTTCGCCTCGCCGGGTCGAAGAGCAAAATCGAGTTCCGCGAGCTGCCTGTCGATGATCCGAAGCAGCGGCGTCCCGACATCAGCCGGGCTCGGCGCCTGCTCGAGTGGGAGCCAAAGGTCGCCCTGGAGGAAGGCCTCGGCCGGACCCTGGAATACTTTCGGACCGTCGTATGACCACACCCGAGCAGCTCAAGAAGTTCGTTCGCAATGTTCCCGGCTATCCGCAGCCTGGCGTGATCTTTCGCGACATCACACCTCTGCTTGCGCGCAAGGAGCTCTTCCGCGAAGTCGTCGCCCTGATGTCCAAGAGCTGGGGCGATCGGCCGCCGGACCTCGTCGCCGCCATCGAGGCTCGAGGGTTTATACCGGGCGCCGCCATGGCGGTCAAGCTCAATGCCGGGTTCGTGCCGATTCGAAAAACGGGCAAGCTTCCCTGGACGACGATCGCAGAGGGATATCAGCTCGAGTACGGATCAGACCAGCTCGAGGTCCATTCGGACGCTGTGGAATCGGGTCAGCGGGTGCTGATAGTCGATGATGTACTGGCAACTGGCGGCACCGCGGCCGCCGCGGTTCGCTTGATTCGCAAGCTAGGCGGCGATGTCATCGGTGTGCAGGTTTTGATCGAGCTCGAGGACCTGGCCGGAAGAAAGCGGCTGCCCGACGTGAAAGTGGTCAGCGAGATTGTCTATTAAGGAGAGGTGCTGCATTTGAAAGTCAGCTCCAAGGGAAACGACGTCAAAGACATGAACCTGGCGGCTCAGGGCCAGGACCTCATCGACTGGGCAGCGCGCGAGATGCCGGTGTTGAACCTGATCCGCGCGAGGTTCACTAAGGAGCAGCCGCTAAAGGGACTGAAGCTGGCAGCGTGTCTCCACGTGACCAGTGAGACTGCGAACCTCATGCTCACCTTGAAAGCGGGTGGTGCCGATGTTGTCCTTTGCGCTTCGAACCCGCTGTCCACCAACGATGCCGTCGCCGCCGCCCTCGCTGGGCAGCACATGATCAGCACGTACGCCATCCGCGGCGAGGACAACGACACCTATTACGGCCATATCGAAGCAGTGCTCGATCACCGGCCGGTCATGACCATGGACGACGGCGCCGATCTGGTGTCGGTGCTGCACAAGTCGCGCCAGAACCAGCTGGGCGAGATCATCGGCGGCACCGAAGAGACGACTACAGGCGTCGTGAGGCTTCGTGCCATGGCGGAGCGCGGCGTGCTGCGTTACCCGATCGTCGCCGTCAACGAAGCCGACACGAAGCACATGTTCGACAACCGATATGGAACTGGCCAGTCGACCATTGACGGCATCATCCGCGCCACCAACGTGCTGCTCGCCGGCAAGACATTTGTCATCGCCGGATACGGCTGGGTCGGTCGCGGCCTGGCCTCTAGGGCGAAGGGCCATGGCGCCGACGTGGTCGTCACCGAGGTCGATTCGGTGAAGGCGCTCGAGGCAGCCATGGATGGCTTCCGGGTGATGACGATGGGAGAGGCAGCGCGCGAGGGCGATATCTTCGTCACCGTCACCGGCGACGTCAACGTCATCGACCGCCACCACTTCGAGGCGATGAAGGACGGCGCCATCCTCGCCAACTCGGGGCATTTCAACTCGGAGATCAACCTCAAGGCCCTGGACGAGATGGCGACAGGCGTGCGCCAGGTCCGCCCGTCGGTGCAGGAATACAAGCT
>PLYD01000276.1 GCA_003151665.1 Candidatus Dormiibacterota bacterium | reverse complement strand
AGGGTCGACTTGATCCGAACCGCTTACCGGCTGTTTAGCGAGAAGGGTGTGCATCGCGTGCCGCTGGACGAGATCGCGGCCGGGGCCGGCCTCAGCAAGGGCCTGGTGCTCTACTACTTCAAGACCAAGGAGAACCTGGTCCTGGCCACCATGCGTTGGGCGCTGGACATCACCGCGGAAAGGGTCCGGCAAGCGATGGCGAAAGCCTCCACCCCGAACGGCAAAGTGCTCGCCATGATCGACGGGATCTGGTCCGGCGCGAAGACCAACCGCCGCTTCTATCTCCTCTATCTCGATCTCGCCGGCCACGCGGCCCGGGTCCGGCACTTCACCGAGCTCAGCGCCACGTTCCATGCAGTCGTCAACGCCCTATACGTCGAGGTCATCGCTCAGGGCGTCGCGGAGGGGGCATTCGCGGTCGCGGATCCTGAGGAGGGGGCGGTTGCGTTGCGGGCGATCATCGACGGGCTCTTCCTGCAGTGGCTGCAGGAGGGCGACTGGGAGCGGCTTCATCCCTGGTACCGCGACACCTGCAAGCGTACGGCAGTTGCCTATCTAGCCCGGACCCCAGGCTCCCCGGCCGCCTGACCAGCAGCTCCCAGCGCCCACCACGCCTGGCGGCCTATTGACTTGACTGACTGGTCAGTCTAAGCTCTCCGCATGGCGGTCCAGATTCGGTCCGCGTTCGAAGCGATCCTCGAGCAGTGCTCAGAGCTGGCAGAGGACGTCACCTACCCGAGTGTCAGGCGCTGGCGCGAAGACCACCCAGCCGGCCATGCCGTCGGTCATTTTCAGGTTTACTTCCCGGAAGAGCTCATTCACGCCGCCGGGATGCTGCCGGTCACGCTGATGGGCGCGGGTTCACGGCTCGAAGCCAAGCAGGCCGACTCCCACATCGGGTCTTTCATCTGCTCCATCTGCCGCACCTCGCTCGAGCTCGGGTTCAGCGGCCGGGTCGGATTCCTGGATGCCTTTTACACGACCCCGATCTGCGACGTGGCGCGCAACCTCGCCGGCATCTGGGGACGNNGCCGATCTGCGGCGCAGCATCGGCGTCTACAACGAGAACCGGCGGCTGTTACGTGAGTTGTACCGCTACAAGAGGGAGACGCCGTGGCTCCTCTCCACCACCGAGGCCTACGTCCTGGCCAAGACGGGAACCGTGATGCCTCGGGAGGATCACAACGAGATCCTTCGTTCGGCGCTGGCCGAGATTCCGAACCGGGAAGCGCGCCGCCAGGACCGGGTCCGAGTGGTGTTCGAGGGCGGCTTCTGCGAGCAACCTCCGCTTGACATGCTGCAGCTGATCGAGGAGGCCTGTTACATCGTCGATGACGACCTCCTGATCGGGATGCGCTGGATCACCAACGACGTCCCCGAAACCGGCGACCCGCTGTATGCGTTGGCGGAGAGCTACTTCGAGCGCTCGACTTACAGCTGTGTGCAGCACGATGACCGCAAGCCCAAAGAGGAGATGTTGCTGCGCAGAGTCGAGGAGTCCGGCGCTGAAGCAGTGATCCTGGCCGCGGCAAAAATGTGCGAACCCGGGCTGGACGAGCAGGTCGCGTACCAGAAGACCCTCGAGGCGAAGCAGATTCCGTTCCTTCTTCTCGACTTCGAGGAGAAGATGACCGCTTTCGAACGCATGCGGATGGAGGTCGAGACCTTCGTGGAATCGATCCTGTTCGACTGAAGGGAAGGTGAACCAAATGCCCGAAATGTCCGTCACACAAGCTCCCGTGCCGCAAACGGAAGGCGAGCTGGTCGGCCGTGGCCGGCGCGACGGCAATCGCCTCTTCAAGGAGTGGTATGCGGAGCTCGACGCTGCGGCCGAGTCCGGCGACCCCTCCGCGTACGTGTTCGTCATGGGCTCGGCGGCCGAGGTCCTCAAGGCCTTTGATCTGAACCTTGTCTTCCCGGAGATCAACTCGCTCCAGATGGCCGTCCGGAAGGTCTCTCTCGAGTACCTGAACAAGGCCGAGGACTACGGCTACTCGACCGACGTCTGCGGCTACGTCAAAGCCGACGTGGGCATGCATCTCGACGGGCGCAAGCATCCAAATGGGCGTATCCCGAAGCCTTCGATCGTGGTCGCCACCAACATGTGCAACACCTACGTCAAGTGGGTTGAGATCTGGCAGCGGATGTATGGCTGCAAGGTCTTCGTCCTCGACATCCCCGGCCAGCGCGGCATCGGCTGGAGTACCGAGCCTGGCAGCGAGCAGTTCGAGAATGACCGCCGTTACGTCCAGAGCCAGTTGGAAGAGCTCATCGAAGCCTGCGTGGCGGTCACGGGCAAGCCGTTCAAGATCGAGCGCCTGCAGGAGAACCTCGCACATGTCAACCGAATGGCCGCCGATTGGAACGCCGTGCTCAAGCTCAACCAGAACATCCCCGCGCCCTTCAATGCAATGGCCGACGGCCTCACCTACATGGGCGTGCTCAGCGCTTATCGAGGCACCGAGACCGGGGCCCGCTACATGGCCGAGCTGCGTGAAGAGATGGAGCACAAGGTTCGGCTCGGGCTGGGCACCATCGCCGAGGAGCGCTTCCGCCTTCACGGCGTCGGCCCGGCCTGCTACTCCTACTTCAGGCGCTTCCTCGAGTTGTTCCAGGACTGGGGTGCGGTCTACGTCAACTCGGAATACCTCGCCTACGCGGGGGGTGGGCTCGACCTGGGGATCCAGTTCGACGTCGAGCGGCCGCTAGAGAGCCTCGCCGAGCAGCTGCTGATCACGGGTCGGCGCTCGATGTCGAACATGTTCTTCAGCCAGGACCAGCTCGCCGATACCGTGCGAGATTGGAAATCGGACGGCATCGTCTATCACTCCGTGAAGAGCTGCCGGACCGTCAGCACGGGGATGGCCGACAGCCGCGAGTACCTGACCCGCATCAAGGATGTCCCGGCGCTGTTCGTGGAGTCTGACCTGGTCGACCCGAGGCTCTGGTCGGAGGCCCAGTTCAAGAACCGGATCGACGCCTTCTTCGAGGCGCTCGGTGCACGTAAAGCGGCCGCCCTGGTGGCGGCGAAGGGGTGAATGAATGCTCGTAGGAGGAGTTGACGTCGGTTCCACTCAGACCAAGGCGGTAGTCATGGACGACCGGCGCCGGGTGCTCGGCCGGTCCCTGATCGACACCGGAGGCATCGTCACCGCCGCCGCCGAGAACGCGTTCCAGCTGGCGGTCGCGGACGCCGGCGTCGAGCGTTCCGATGTCGTCTACGTGGTCGGCACGGGCTACGGCCGCTACAGGGTCACCTTTGGCGACACCCAGGTCACCGAGATCAGCTGCCACGCGCGCGGCGGCCAATACCTGTTTCCGAAAACTCGCACCGTGCTCGACATCGGCGGCCAGGACACGAAGGCGATCAAGATCGGGCCGGAGGGCCAGGTCCTCGACTTCTCGATGAACGACAAGTGCGCCGCCGGCACGGGTCGGTTCCTCGGTGCCGCCGCCATGGCGCTCGACATCCCGCTCGGCGAGCTGGGTGCGCTGGCGCTGGCGGCGAAGAACCCGGTCAAGATCACGACCACCTGCACCGTCTTCGCCGAGACGGAGATCATCAATTGGCTCGCGCGGGGCAAGAAGGTCGAGGACGTCCTGATGGGCGTTCACCAGGCCATCGCGACGCGCAGCATCTCACTCCTGCGAAGAGTCGGCGTCGAGGATGAGCTCACCTTCACCGGCGGCGTCACGCGAAACATCGCGATGGTCCAGATCCTCGGAGAGATGCTCGAGACCCACCTGAACGTCAGCGAGGAGGCGCACTACATGGGCGCCATCGGCGCATCGCTCTTTGCGCTCGAGAAGGCGATGACGGGAGCGGCCGGGGCAGTCGAGGCGATGACGGTCGGTGCCCGGCTCGACTCCGCCCGAGCAGCGTCGGGCGACTGCGAGATCTGCCCAGAACTGCCCGACCGCAAGTTCAGCGACGCTCAGGAACGGCTGGACAAGCCTTCCCAGCTGATCCAGATCGGCCGCATACGAGAGGGGGTGAAGCCATGATCAAGGTTGTCGGCATCGACGTCGGCGCGACCTACACCAAGGCGTTCGCGCTCGATGAAGACAAGAAGGTCATCGGCCGCTCCATGGTCAAGACGGGCTTCAACCTCGCCGGCGCTGCCGAACGCGGCTACGCCGAGGTTCTCGCCTCCGCGGGCCTTGCCGAAGAGGAGGTCGACTACGTCGCCTCGACCGGCTACGGCCGCTACGTCGTCCCAATGCGCGACCTCCAGATCACGGAGTTGACCTGCCACGCCAAGGGCGCCTGGCACCAGTTCCCGCAGACGAGGACGGTGCTCGACGTCGGCGGTCAGACGGTCAAGGCGATCAAGCTCGACGAGCGCGGCAAGGTTCGCTCATTCCGCCTCAACGACAAGTGCGCTGCCGGCACCGGCGCGTTCCTCGAGAAGACCGCACGCTACATGGGGCTCGACCCGGCCGAGATCGGCACTCTGGCGATGGTCTCCAAAGAGCCGGTGACGATCTCGAGCGTCTGCGCCGTCTTCGCCGAGTCCGAGGTCATCAACCACCTTACCAGCGGCACCAGGCCGGAGGACATCATGTACGGCGCGGTGCTGTCGCTGGCCGGCCGCGCGCACCAATTGATGAAGCGCGTCGGAATGGAGCCCGAGTTCACCTTCTGCGGCGGGATGAGCCGCAACGAAGCCTTCGTCAAGGCCATCAAGCACGAGCTGAAAGCTCCCGTCAACGTGCCCGACGGGGATATGGGGCATTTCAACGGTGCCCTGGGTGCCGGCTTGCTCGCCCTCGACCGGGTGCGCAAGCTGCAGGCAGCCGGGGAATGGACAAATCGCAGCCACCGAGCTGTACAAGGAGTTTCCGCATGAGCACGTTCAAACCTCGCCCGGCAGCCGACTTTGGTTTCGAGCAAATCCTCTACGAGAAGGGCGATTGGGTCGCCCGGGTCACGATCAACCGGCCCGAGGTCTACAACTGCTACTCCGCGCAGACCCTCCAGGAGATGACGATCGCTTTCCGCGACGCCGCGTGGGACGACTCGGTCGCGGTGGTGATCTTGACTGGCGCGGGCGAGAAGGCCTTCTGCACCGGCGGCGACGTGGCTGAATACCAGTCTCAGTACCTGAAGCGCCCGCGCGACTACTGGAAGTACATGGGGCTGTTCCACGACTGCCACGACCAGCTCCGCAAGATTGGCAAACCTGTCATAGCGCGCATCAACGGGATCGTCGCCGGCGGAGGCAATGAATTCAACATGGCTTGTGACCTGGCCGTGATGGCCGACCACGCGACCATCCGTCAGGTCGGCACCAAGGTCGGCAGCGTCGCCGCGGGCGGCGCGACGCAGTGGCTCCCGATCATGGTCGGCGATCGCCGCGCCCGAGAGATGCTGTTCACTTGCGACCCGATCGACGCGAAGACCGCGCTCGACTGGGGCCTGGTCAACCGCGTCGTGCCTTACGCGAAGCTGGACGCCGCCGTCGACGTGCTCGCGCAGAAGCTGATCGACAAGTTTCCCGAGTGCACGCGCTACACCAAGGAGGCCGTCAACTACTGGAAGGACCTGTCATGGTCGGCCACGATCGGACACGCACGCGATTGGCTCAGCCTTCACTTCGCGACCCTCGAACCGTGGGAGGGCATGACCGCCTTCGTCGAGAAGCGGAAGCCGGACTAC
>PLYD01000177.1 GCA_003151665.1 Candidatus Dormiibacterota bacterium | reverse complement strand
TGGGCCTGGCGGTCAAGCTCCAGACCCTGTTCAAGAGACCGAGCTAGATCCACCTCTGCCGGTCAGGTCGCCGCGGGGGTGGCGGCGGCGCGACTTCGCACTCAAATAGCAGCGGCACGCGCAGCTCGTTGACCAAGAGGTCGGCCATCTCGCGGACGGACTCGCTCACGGCCGACTTGAGCGTTTCATCCGCAGCGGTGGACGACGGCCGCGCAGCATCGGGCACGATCGGACCCGTGCGGGCAAGCGATCTCCTACCGCCGGTTGCGAGCCTCGATTCGCTTCCGTCCCAGTTGAGGACGGTCAAAAGGCTCGAACGCGCTCCGCGACCCGAGACCACAAATACCCTGTCCGAGCTACCGCGCCCTGAGGGCCACATCACACGCTTCAGAACGACCGAGCGCGCCGGCGACCATCTCGATCCCGCCCAGTAGCGGTCGCCAAACGTCGTGCCACGCTTTATCTCCCCAGGCTTCACGACCCACGCATGACTGCCCTGGTAGGCGAGCACAACCACGAAGATGACTGCAAACGACAAGGCGAAGACAGGGATGGCAGCCGCCACGGGAGAGTTCCCGATGAGCGCTAGCAGCCCTCCGACGATCGAAATCGCGACTGCGGGCGCGACACAGCCAAGAAGCGAGCCACCCGGCCACGGCATCAAGAGCACCAGATGGCCGTCCGGATCACGACTCACCTTGTAGTGAGAAAGCAGGCGTCCCGGCGCGGCGTAGGCCACTCTTAGATCAGTAGAGAAATTTCCAGGTGCCCAGCCTGGTCGACATCATCGACTCGAGGTCGAGGCCGTCCTTGTTAAACCGCAGCTCCATCACGACGACATGGTGCGGAGTCAAGGCGATGCGGCGCCCGTCGGTGAGCTGCTGTGCCTCGGTGGCATCGCCCCACTGGATCGGCTGGCCCAGTGCTGGCGCGGGCTTCAAATTGGCCTGCATCCAGCCGGTGAGATCGGCGGCACCGGCCCGGTCGTACGTCGAAATGACCATCAAACCGAAGAGGCCGGCGTTCGGCTGGCAGACCGGGCGCGGCGATTCGCCGGCTATCGGCGTGCCCGGGACGCAGGGCACGTCGGTGATGCTGAGAAGGATGTCCAGGTGGGTCGGGCCCGCATCGACCGGGTTCGCCACTCGCTCCAAGTACTGCCAGGTCGCGGGGTAGCAAAAGCCCCAGCCCGCCTGGCCGTCCTCAAAACCGTGGTCTCCAGAGGTGCAATTGAGGTCGCTGCCGATCTGGGCGACTGTGGGAGCCGGGTGAGTTACCGGACCGAGCTGGCAACCGTTAAGCAAAACAAGCAGCGCGAAAACGAAGGTCAGTCTCTTCATGGCCGGGGACACAGGCGACTAATTGTGCGCGACCCGGGTGGATGGCCATGCGCGGACGTTATGGCTGACGAACCAAACCGTTGCCCGGTTCGGTATCTCAAGTGGAAGGAGGGATTGCCAATGGCTAATCGCAAAGGTCCAGGCCCGGCGCCCGTGGAGAGGCTCGAAGCTGAGCGATTGAACCTTGAACACCTGGCGGCGGCTTGCGGAGACGGGGCCGGCTTGCACCGACCTCTGAACGATGTCACCGGCGGGGTCATCACTGGGATTCCTGAAGAGGCCGATCTTGCGCAGGCGCTATCCGACCGCGCCACCCCTGACCTCCTCGTCCACCTTCTCGACGCGAACCGCGAGCAGGTGGAGCACGCGCTGGAGCGGGTGCGCGAGGGCGCGTACGGCATCTGTGAGAACTGCGCCGGGAGGATCCCGGCGGAGCGCTTGAAGTACCAACCGGCAGCGACGCGGTGCGTCGAGTGCCAATCGCAGTGGGACCGCATGAATGGGAGAACGGCTTAAAGTCGCCAAACAGGCGGACTTAAGGCTCTCCTCGCTCGCACGAGGGAGGGCCGGGCAGGCTAGACCCGCTTAGGCCGCCTCATGAACCCGAAGTAGCCGAACACCAACCCGACCACGACCATCACGCAGCCGATCCAGAACCACTTGATATCGCCTGTCATCGCGCTGCCCTTGATGTAACCCAGGCCCTGCCCGGCGAACACCGCGCCTATGAGCAGGACCAGCACGCCAAGAACGCCAAGCCCAGTCCTCATCCCTACACCCCTCCGTAAACGACCGACTTCTGCTCGGTGTACGAGTAGTAAGCCTCGAGGCCGTGTTCCTTGCCGAACCCCGACTGCTTGACGCCCCCGAAGGGCAACTCGTCGTGCGCGATCTGAAGCGCGTTGACCCACGTGTAACCCGCTTCGAGCTCCTGCACAGCCCGGCGCGCATGCCCCATGTTGGCGGTCCAGATCGACGACCCGAGCCCAAAAGTCGAGTCGTTGGCGAGGCGCAGGGCCTCGTCAAGGTCCTTGATCCGCCGCACAGGCAGCGCGGGCCCAAAGACCTCCTCCTTCCAAACGCGTGCGTCGTCCGGCACGTCCACCAGGATCGTGGGCTCGATGAACCAGCCTTTGTCGTACTGCTCGCCCTTGGGCCGGCCCCCGCCAAACAGCACCTTGGCCCCGCGCCCGACCGCGTCCTTGATCTGGGCCTCGACCTCGGCCCGCTGAGTCTCGCTGTGCATCGGCCCCATGCGGCTGTCCTTGTCCAGGCCGTTGCCGGGCTTGAGCTTGGCAACACGAGCAAGGAGCTTCTCGAGCAGCGCGTCGTACACGCCGTCCTGCACGTAGAGGCGCTTGACCGCAAGGCAGGCCTGCCCGCAGTTGAAGTAGCGTCCGATAGAGATTCCCTTTACAGCAGCATCGAGGTCGGCATCGTCGAGCACGATGCACGGGTCGCTGCCACCGAGCTCGAGGGTGATCTTCTTCAAGCCCTCCGCTGCCCGCGCCATCACCTTCTTGCCAGTCGGCGTTGAGCCGGTGAGCGCGATCTTCCGGA
>PLYD01000039.1 GCA_003151665.1 Candidatus Dormiibacterota bacterium | reverse complement strand
TCGGCCGGCGCCGCACCCGGCTCGAGTCGCGACCACAACGTCTGTGCCTCGAGCTTGCCGTCACCCGGTTGATGCCCGACCAGGCTGGCTTGGAACGCACCCTCGCTCGTGGCGAGGTCCAGGCTCGAGCGGTAGTTGAGGAAGATCGCAACCTGAGCGGTGCCGACGACGAGCAGCATGAGCAGGCCGACGGTGAAGGCGAACTCGACCATCGACTGCCCGCGCTCGCTCACAGCCGGCTCAATGTCCCCAGTAGCGGCGAGAACACCAGGTACATGACGNNGGCATCACGAAGAAGACCAGCGCCGGCACCGTCATCAGAACCGGGGCTCGTGTGATCCGCTCCCGGTAGCGCGCATGCCAACCGCTCCGGGCCGCCTGCGCGAAGTCCGCGAGCAGCGCGGCCATGCCGGTCCCATACCGACGGCCGATCCGGAAGCTGTCTGCCAGGCGGTGCAGATCTTCGACCCTATAGCGCTCCGCGACCTCGTCCAAGGCCGCTTCCAGTTCCAGCCGCTGGACCTCCTTGACACGCAGGGCTTCGCGCACGAGATCTGCCGACGGATCCGCGTATGTCGCCACCGCCGCCGCCAGCGCGCCCTCGGCGGTGGCTGCGCCGCTCTCGAGAAGGACGCGCGCGCCCGTAAGAACACGTGGCAGCCGCCTGGCGACTTCCGCCCGACGACGGCGCGCTCGGTAGCTCCACGACGCAAGCTGCCCCGCCGGCAGCGCGACGGCGGCAACGAGTCCTACGAGCGGCGAGGCTGCGGCGAGCCAGTAAGCACGCTCGGTCAGAGCGAGTGCCGTGACGGCGACGATACCGGCGGCGGCCCCGCCGCCCGCCAGCCAGAGAAGGCGCCTGGCCACCGCCTCGGTGGTCACCGGCATTCGGTCGGAGCCGAGGCTCAGAAGCAGGCGGTCTGGTTCCGAACGGCGCATCAGACCGCCGATGCCAACCGAAGTGGACCGGCCGGAGAGCCACGCGCGCCATCGCTGTCCGCGCGTCGCATCGGCAACCTGCAGAAGTGAGCGGCGGTGGACGACCCACTCCTCGGCGGTGAGCCGCCGCGGCCAGGCTAAGTAGAGCGCGGCGATCGAGATCCCACCCACGACCGAGAGGACAAGCGCACCCGTCAGCGTTGCGGTCATTCGCCCACTTCGCGCAGGCGGAGGCGGCTCTCGCGGGGAGGCTCCGACATCCTTTGAAGGACGCCGTAGCCGAGCGCCATCCAGGCCACCGCGAGCCCGAAGACGACCTCGCCGGCTGCGGAGCGAAAGGGTGCCAGAAGGGCGGGCGCGAGCAGCTGAAGCGTGACCAGAAAAATGAACGGTAGAAGCGCGAGCAGGATTACCGAAGCCTCGACACCCGAACGCATGGCCTTCGCCTCCGCTTGCAGCCGAAGCGTCTCGGACCAATCCGCAACCAGCGCCTCGAGGGCGGGCACCAGCTTGCCGCCGCGCCGCCAGTGCAGGGAGACCGCGAGCGCGAGGTCGTCGAAGAGCGGATCCGCGATGCGATCGCGGACGCGATCAAGCACCTCGGCGAAGGCGGCCCCTCCGGGCCGGTAGCCGCCCGCCGCAACGACCTCGCGGAAGATGCGGCGCGCCTCATAAGGACCGCTCTCGGCAAGCGCCTCCAACATCTGGGTGGCACTGCCCGCGCGCGACATAACAGCGATCCCGTGCCGCACGGCTTCCAGCAGGGCCTGCTGACGCCGCGATTCGAAGCCGCGGCGCTTGGCCTCCAGAGCCACGCCAGCGAGGTGGTATGTGACCACGAACGCGACCAGACCCAGCACTGGCAGACCAAACCACGCCCAGGCCACCAGGCCTGCGAGAAGCGCACCACCAGTGCGGAGACCAACCCACGCTTCGGTTGGAATCGAGTCCAGACCGGCCTGGGCCAGAGCGACGCGGACCGCCTCTGGCCTCAGCGCCATGGCGGTGCGGCGTCGTACCCAACGCAGCCCGACCCGCAAGTCACCCGCGGCGATGACGCCGACGCACAGCAATGCGCCGACGAGAGCGCCCGCGACCAGTAGCGTTCTAGCCGCGCCCATCGCTCAGGACCTGTCGCACCAATCCCTCGGGATCGATGCCGGCCACCAGTAGCTTTCGCCAGATCTTCTCCGGCATGTGCACCAAAGCGTCCGGCCGCCATTCCCAACCGTCGTCGGCGATGTTGTATACCGCCGCTTCCGACACGATCGGGCTTCCGAGTGGGTCCTCCGGGTTCTCGGCAACAAAGGCAAGCGATGCCAACCGGCGAACCTCATCCTCTCCGCGATGGAACGTGCTCAGGTGGACGACCAGGTCGACACCGCTGCCGACCATCTGGCGGACAACGTGCGGGGCCAGGTTGGCGTCGGCCGACATCGCCAGCACTTCGAGTCGGCTCAGCGCCATTCGCGGACCGCTCGCGTGCAAGGTGGTGAGGCTGCCGTCGTGGCCGCTGGTCATGGCGTGGAGCATGTCCATCGCCTCCTTGCCCCTGACCTCACCGACGATGATTCGCCGCGGTCGCTGCCGCAGTGCGCCACGCTGGAAAAGGTCCTGAAGTGTGATGCGACCCGCACCCTCGACGTTGGCGTCGCGCTCCTCCAGGCTGATGAAACCGCGGCGCAGCTCGTGTAGCCAGAGCTCGGTCTCGGTCTCCAGTACACATGTGCGCTCGCCCTCCGGGATCATCAGCGCGAGCACGCGCGCGAGGGTCGTCTTGCCGGTTCCGGTCGGACCGCTGAGGATGATGTTCAACCGCGCCCGGACGGCGGCGTCGAGGAGCGGGATCATAGCGAAGGGCAGCGTCCCGGCTCGCGCCAGGTCATCGAGGTAGAGGAAGCGGCGCAACTGTTGCTTGCGGATCGTGATCGCAAGAG
>PLYD01000032.1 GCA_003151665.1 Candidatus Dormiibacterota bacterium | reverse complement strand
CACCTCGGGTCCAAAACTCGCAACATCGGAGATCCTCCTACCCGAAATTCCTGAACTGCGATCAATTCCAAATCGTGCCTTCTTCACCTGGATCGCAACGTGCTGGCAGCCCCCCGGAATCTACCGCCCACAGAGCTCCCAGCTCGGCAACGGAAGGGTAGCGGAACAGCCAGATCTTGTCAACCGGGCGCCCGGTCGGTGTGCCCGGTCGGCAGAATATTCCCTCTCAGGAGCTCGCTTTCGGGCGCTAGCTAGTTTTGTCTAATCTGGAGGTGACGGACAAGTTGTACTACCGAGGAGAGCGTGGGTCAGAAACGCGTTACCAGTCACCTCGAACTCGGGCTTGTCGCTCGACCAGTATCGTTCGACTTCAAGCTTGCGGAGAACCCGAAGTTATTGCGTGTTCCTGGCGGGGCAAACGACCTGCTAGCGCGATCCAAAGGGTATTAATTGTGGAACCGCCGCCGGGCGAAAGGCGTCAGGCAGCGGGGGCCCATCGTGGCGAGTGGCGGCATATCGGGCCAGCCGGGATCGACCACATGGGTGCTATGCCAGAAATCGTCCCAGGACAACGCACGGCCCTCACCCGACCCCAAAGGGTGGAGAGCTCTTCGAACGCATCACTTGGCCACGGCGCAAGACTGCCTGACACAATCGACTGGGGCATTCGCATCAGCAGGTTGGCAACACCCACAAGCGAGGCGTTGATACTGGCGATGGCGCTGGTGCGCATGTGCTGGGCAATGCGCTCGCAAATCGCGGCAGCCAGCAGATAGCCTGTTGCATAGTCCAGTGCCTGGGCCGGTAACGGGAAAGGCTGTTCCATTTTGACTTGTCGGGCGCCTTCAGCTGCGATCCCGCAACTCATTTGCACGAGGCTGTCAAAGCCACGTCGTCCCGCCCACGGCCCGGTCCAGCCATATGCGTCGTGCGTGGCAATGATCAGCGATGGGTTCAATCTCATCAACTCTTCGGGACCATAGCTCAAACCTGCCATCGCCCCTGGTCGCAGCCCGTGAACTAGGACGTGTGCGTCAGCCACGAGGTGCTCAAACGTGCGCCGGCCCTGCTGGCTGCGAAGATCCAAAGGCGCGCACCTCTTGCCTGTAGTCAAGAAGGGCAGCACTGCTGCGAACTCGCTAAAGCCTGGAGGATCAATTCGCAGCACCTGAGCGCCATAAGCGGCAAGAAATCGCGTTGCAACTGGACCGGCGATGACTCGTGTGACATCGAGCACACGAAGACCCGCCAGAGGGCCTGCGCCACCTTTCGGTGGCTTACGGAGCGATCCATCGACGAGCGCCGACACGTGGTTTCCCAGCGCGATCGCAGGTTCGAGAACTGCGAAGCGTCCATGAGGATGCGCCGCCCAACTCCTGGCATCGCGCATCGCCGCGGCGCAACCACCTGCCGCAACGATCGCTTCTTCGAGGGCCTCAGCTTCCCAATGTGCGATTGCCTCGCCCACAGCGGACCGATTAGGAGGCGCACCTAGTACTTTCAGAGCTGCATTGCGGTGGTTCTCATAGTTCGTATGCACCCGGATCCAGCCATCGATTGCTTTGTAGTTACCACCGATCTCGTCCCAAAGCGATGGGATTTTCCAGCCAAACGGCGTGATCAGTTGCTCTGACATGAAGGCTGCACACGCAATTCTTGTATCCACCTCGACCCGGGGTACCGGCGTGTTCGACCGTAAACTGCTGACGTCCGCGACCGCAAGGCATGCGACGCTGACAGCGGCGCCTGCCAGCCCGGTTACTCCGTAGGCCGATGGCAGAATACTGTCGGGGCCTTTCAACGTCAGTGCATCCATCAGGGAATGATCGCCGCCCACGCTCGACCAGAGTTCCGCTGCCAAGTCGGACATCATCGTGGTCATCTCAGAGTCACCTTGTTCCCGCCCCGAGCGCCGCGTTTGACCACGCTACTGCTGATTGCTGTCAATAGCATGTTGCTCCACTCGTTTCGGTGCAATGGTCCGACCATATGGACATTGCGCAGTTACTTTTAGTCGCAAAGCTGTCAGAACAGAGGCAGCCCGCAGACAGCCTTACCTACGAAGTCGTAGAGGGCATCGGTCGTCGGCGCCATGACGGTGGACGCCCGCGCGTCGCGGAAGTTCCGCTCCACACCCACCTCCTTCCGGAAGGCCGCACCACCACACACCCTCATCGCGAGGTCGGTGACAGCGACGACCGCCTCGCTCGCCGCGGCCTTGACTTCGAGCACCCTGAGCATCGTGTCGGGTCGTGATGTCTCGATGGCGTCGAGCGTGTCGAGAAGAAGGGCCTTCGCCAGGTCGGTCTGAATCCGCATCCGAGCAATGTGGTGGCGGTTGATCGGCTGGTCGGCGAGGGTCTGATTTAGATGCTCGTAGCGAGCCTTGCCGGCGTGGGCGGCGGTCTTCTGGACCGCCGCGTCGGCGATCCCGATAGAGACGGCGGCGTTGAGCACCTGGAACCAGGGCAGGACGACCATCATCATGATGTCGAAGCCACCCCCATCCGAGCCGAGCCGGGCGGATGAAGGCAGCGAGGCGCCGCGCGCGGTTATCGGCCGCGAGGCGTTGCCTCGCATGCCAAGTCCGTTGAAGCTGGGACCGATCTTGATGCCATCCATTTCGGCCGGAACGAGCCAGAGGGTACTGGCACCTTCCGCAGCGACGGGGCGGCTCGACCAGACATATAGGTCCGCTTCTCCGGCGGAGGTCACCCAGCTCTTGTCCGCTTCTAGGCTGACCCGATCACCGGACGCGGTGGCCGTGCTCATCGGCGCCCAGAAGTGTGAACGTGAACCGGCTTCGGAGAACGCGAGAGTTCCCAACTTGCGCCCCTTCGCGGCGTCGCGGCGCTCCTTAGCGGAAGCGTGGGCTTCTATTACCGCAACCGCGCAGTAATGCATCATCGTCACCATCGCAGTCGACGCACAGACTCCGGCCAGCGCCTCGACCACGGTGGCCGCCGTCCGAAGGCCCTGACCAGCACCGCCGATGTCAGCCGCGTACGTAAGGCTCAGCAATCCTTCCGCAGCCAGGGCGTCGATTGCACTCCGCGGAAATGTTCCCGACCCATCCACCTCGGCGGCGTTCTCAGCTGCCACCCGTGCGGCGTTCTCGATGGACTTCTCTAGATTCGACTGATGGTGGATCACCTCTTCATTTTCTCCTCTTCAAACGGGTCACATCAGGTTGGGCGTGTGCAGGTCGGACAGATGGCGCGAGGTCGTCTCGTCGAAACCTGCCCGCTGTAGGCGCGAAATTCGGTTGGTACCTGCGCTCTGCATCAGGACTCGAACACTTGCGGCCGCCTCTGAGAGTTCTGCCGGTTGCATCGATGCGGCGGCCATAATCGTCAACGCTTCCGTGACCACGGGGCTGATGCCGGTCAGATCGATGAGCTTGGCGGCTCGATCTTCGGCTACGGCGACAAGCCGGGTCACCAGGGAGGGGTCACGGGCGATCGAACGCTTCACGTGCGTGATGCCAAAGCGCACATGCCTCAATTCGTCGCGATGCGCGAGCCTGGCCGCGGCGGCCGTCGCCGGGTCAGGCGCGTGGCGCTCAACGAACTGCAGGAGGTCGATGAAGCTCCCCTCTCCGAGCACGTTCAGCAGCAGCGCTGAGGAGGTGAAATCGTGCTCCTCCAGCAGCGTATGGAGGGATCGCTGGGCCGAGGCAAGCGCATATCCGTGGGCGCCGTTGAGTACCGCGCGCTTGGTAAAGACCTCGATGTGTCGGGCTTCGTCGTGAACGTGACCAGCCAGCCAGAGGAGGACCTCGACGTATTCCGGGTTGATCCGGCCAATGAAGCGGGCGGGCACGTAGTAGGCGGCGTATTCGTTCTGGGCGATGAAGGTGACGACCTGACAGACCGCCCGCTCAAGGAACTCCGGCAGGGCACGGGCATCACTCCAGGGGATATCTCGAGAGGCATCCCACTGTGCAGCCGAGGCGCCATCGACCAGCTGTGTCACGTCGTCGCTCCAGACGCGATCGGCTCGGTTCAAGGTCCAGTCGAAGTCCGGTGCGTCCGCCTCCACGATCGCCCCCAGCGGCACGTATCCGGCGGTCGAGTCAACCTCCGCCGGCGGTCCGCCGTGGGTGCCTCTCAGGTCGCCGGTGCGGAAAGCTCCGCCACGCAGTCGGGCCGGCTGATCGTCGGTAGGAAAGGGCGCTGCCAATACCCGACGGCTCGAGCCACGCCTTATGACCACCGCTGGCCGGCCTTCGAAGTCGCGCTCATCGACCACCTCATGCCCGGCAAGGCGCGCCCACGCTGGAAGCTCGCGAGCCACTCGCTGAGATGCGAGCGACACCTCGATCTCATCGCCGGCGGGCGCAGGATCGAGCACTGCATTGAGGAGGACCTCCAGACCGCCTCCCAGCTCGAGATCGCCAGCATCGCAACGTCGCCTCAATCGAGGTAGCCCTGCCTCCGCATGGCCTCGGTGAGGTCGCGATAGCCTGCCTTGTCTCCAGGCAGCCATCGCTTCACACCCTCGAGGTCCATGTAATGCCGGAGCGATGCATCCCCGTAATCCATGCCGAGAAGCAACTCGAGCCACCGACCGGCGAGGTCGGCGGAAAAGTCGGGCCGGGCGGTGAATGAGCAGTGGTAGTACGTGGGACTACGCCAGATCACCTCGAGTCCTTCGGTGTCGGAGTTTCCCTGCGCTTTCGAGATGAGCCAAGTGGCATCTCCGACGGCTCCGGCCCAAGCGTCGCCAGAGCTGACAGCTTTCAGAACACGAGCCTCCGAATCACCGGTGTCCCCGTGCTTGCCGAGGTCGGTGTCGAACCGGAGCAGGTTCACCCTGCCGAGATCGACGCCCTGCCTACCCAGGTAGTGGAGCGGCAGGATCGCCGCGTGACCCGAGTCGCGACTACCCAGGGCGAGCACGTTGCCGGCCAGCTGAGCGATGTTCTTGGACTCATTACCGCCGCCTCTCACGACCAGTACCGTCGCGTAGGAGGCGTCGACGTCGCGCATTCCAAGCACTTGGGCCGAGCCTCCGATCTGGTGCTCGGCGCTCACGTACGCCGTGTTGGTGTTCCAGGCGATATCGATCTCGCCAAGCAGCAACGCGTCGATCTGGCGCTCGTAGTTGGAGAAGAGCACGTAGTCGACATCGAGATGACCACGCCTGAAGTAGTCACGGAACCCTTCCCAAACGGTGACGACTCGGGGATGGTAAGCCACGGCTCCGACCAGGATGGTCTTGGGTTGGGTCGTCATCTCATGCACGGTCCTGTCGGCTTGGAACAATAAGACCGTCGACCTAAGCCGCCTGTGACCTCCCAAGCCCAAACTGGGCTCCTACGCCCGTTCACGTGTGGGCCAGAAGTCGGTCTGCATTCACATGTTGACACCGCCTTCTCGCCATTGCCTAGATCATAAAGGTATGACTCACGCCAATCCGTGGAGCCGGCCGGGTCTCGATTTCGAAGCACTTGCGCAGAGCGTCTGACAAGTAGCACCAGCAGCCGGCAGATGTCATCGCTCGTGGGGTTACTAGCGGTCCTTCGAGAGCGACTTCGGACTCGAGAATCGTCGCGGTCTGCGCCGGCCCGGGAATTCGACATAGGCGCGCTGATCTAGATCTGGTGGGCAAATGTTCCGCGGCACCCAACGTTAGAAGCCCCGCCAGCGGTCAGGGCCAGAGTGGCTTGGCTGCCATGCACTCGCAGAACACAAGCTGATTGGATGATCATTCGACTCGAATGTCCGAGGATAAGTCAACCGCCGTAACACGACCCAGCAGGGAATATCGGTGGAGGATTCTGGCGGCTGCACTTCTAATTCAGATCACTATCTCAATCGTTACTCAAGGATTTCCAGCCTTGGTCCCTTTCGCGAAGTCCGACCTGCATTTGACGCGGGCTGAAGTTGGGATATTTGCCACCATCCTTAACCTGGGCACGATGGTTGCTCTACTCCCGGCAGGTTGGGCTGTTGACATGCTTGGCGAGCGCCACGTTTTGATCGCGGGCGGCATATTGACCGGTCTCTTGGCCGCTACAAGCGCACTCGCCCCGGGACTCATCGTCCTTGTGCCCCTACTGGTCTTGGTTGGTGCCGCGGCGGCCACGCCCACTCCGGCGGGGAGCACGGCCGTCATTTCGGCATTCCCGTTGCGTGACCGTGGACTTGTGATGAGCGTCAGACAGACGGGCGTGCCGCTCGGAGGCATCATCGCAGCGCTTCTTCTTCCTCCCGTAGCCCTCTTGGCCGGATGGCGCCAAGCGCTTGTCTTGGCTGCTGCGGTGGCGATCCTGGGAGCGCTCGTCGCGTTCTGGATGCTCCGACGCGTTGCGGGTATAGAGCGCGTCGCTAGTCGGGCTGAACATGGCATGTGGTGGGCCGTTGCAAGCCGCGACGGCAGTCTAGTTGGGCTGGCGGCAATCTTTCTCGCACTCGGGCAATTTGTCCTTGTCACCTACATTGCCCTTTATCTAGTCGAAGTCTGGCGTTTACCAGTCGGCCTAGCGGAGCTTTACCTTGTCGCTGCCAACGTTGGGGGAGTGGCTGGCCGCCTGCTTTGGGGAATGATCAGCGACCGCCTGTTCGCAAGCAGCCGTCGATCGCCATTGATTCTCGCTAGCTTAATGGCGGCGGCTGGCTTCGGTCTATTGGCGTGGCTGCCAATTTCAACACCTGGTGCAGCGATATTGGTCCTAGTGCTATTTCTAGGCGCCACTGTCATCGGTTGGAATGGGATCTACATTGCCCTTCTGTCCGAGATGGCACCGCCCGACAAGCGGGGTCGATCGGTTGCCTACGGGATGATGATCACGCAGATCGGCATTTTTGCGGGACCCTTCGCCTTCGGCTCAGTAGTGGATATCACTCGCTCCTATAGGGTTGCGTGGACTCTCGTCGCGTTCGTGCTCGTTTTAGCGGCGCTGGTGCTATGGCAGGTACGCGAGCCACTACACGAACAGGCGAACCAAAGCGGCGTGCCAGGCGGGAACGACCTCAAGGCGCTTTGAACGCGTCGCTGTCGCGCTAGCTCTTCTTATATGTATGCCCGGATCGTTGCCGGACTCATCACTGCCCAGTGGCCATTCACAGGCTTGCGGCAACGCAATCGCCTGGTGGTCACGAGTTGCCTAGCGAAGGCTGGGTTGTCATGGCGATCGTCGCAACGAGGAGGACGCAAGATGAGTTCAACGTTGCCAGGGGACGAGACCAAGGCGGCATCGACCGCTGGAACCCCAGAGGGGTGCGTCTATGTCGATGAGGGCGGGCGGTTGCTGCTGATAACTGCTCCCTATCGCGAGCTGGCGTGCCAGGAGCCTAGTGCGGGATCCGTTTGGGGGCGCTATTCGAATCTCGGACAGGGTGCATCCACGCGGATGAGATCCGGCGGAGCAGACCTATGTGATCCATACGCCACTGATCCAGTAATTCCTGACTAGCGTGAGTTCTTGGATCTGTAGTGGTGATACCCTAACGCCACTAGTTCCGTTGGCACGTGAAGTACTGGATTGATAATGTCAGAAGGCTCTGGAATCAGTATCCGCGGACGGGCTGAACTAACAAAGGTACTTGGTACCAACCCACGGTTCGTGACGCCAAGGGACCTAGCGGGTGCATTAGGAATCGACGCAGCAACTGCGGCAAAGAAGCTTTCGCGCTGGGCGGCTGAAGGCTGGCTTCGACGAGCTCGGCGAGGCCTCTATATCCCAGTTCCCGTCGACGCAGCCACCCCTAGTGCTTGGTCAGAAGATGCACTTATCGTTGCGACTGCGGTTTGGTCTCCGTGCTATTTCACGGGCTGGACCGCTGCCAATTATTGGTCTCTTACGGATCAGGTCTTCCGGACCACGGTCGTCAAGACAAGTCGGCGGGTCAGGTCATCATCTGCCCGAATGCTTGATCACGATTACCTCCTTGCTCACGTCTCTCATAAGGACATGGCGTGGGGTATCAAGACGGAATGGCGTGGAGAGGTCAAGCTGCTGATCGCCGACCCGGCTAGAACGGTGATAGACATTCTCGACCTCCCTCGACTAGGCGGCGGCATCCGACACGCAGCCGAGATTCTGGCTACTTTCCTCGATGAACATGACCCAAAGGTGCTCATTGATTACGGAGATCGACTGGGAAACCGGGCTGTCTTCAAGCGCCTTGGGTACATCACCGAGGTCCTTGGTAAGGATCGCGACGGCCTGGTCGAGGCATGTCGCCAGCGCTTGTCCGCGGGAGTGTCGTCTCTCGACCCAGATGGGCCACCCGGGGGTCGGGGCGTGAGCAGATGGGGCCTAAGGGTCAACGTGCGCGTAGGCCCCGAGGAGCCGGCGTGATTCCGGCGCGCGAGGTAAGGGATCTAGGAACCGAGTGGTCCCTCGACCTAGGCGTGATTGAAAAGGACTATCTGTTGGGGTGGCTTCTTGCCGGAATTGCAAACCACCCGCAGCTGGCCAGGACCTGGGTCTTCAAGGGTGGTACCTGCTTACGTAAGTGCTACTACGAGACGTATCGGTTCTCGGAGGATCTCGACTTCACGGTCGTCAATGGCGGCCCCGAGGCCCCCGAGGACTTGACCTCAATCTTCCACTCGATAGGAGATTGGCTTCGCGAGGCGTCCGGGATCGAAATTGTTATCGACGAAACGTCGTTCAGACGGCGGCAGAATTCACGTGGCAAGCCAACGACGCAAGGTCGAATTGCTTATCGCGGGCCGAGTCAGCCGCGACAGCTCCCGAAGGTAAAACTTGACATCACCTCCGACGAGGTCCTGGTAGAGCAGATGGTGCTCCGCGCCGTCGGGCATCAGTACAGCGACGCCCCTCTACCCGGAGGCGGAGTTGTGTGTTACTCCCTGACCGAACTCTTTGGAGAGAAGCTGCGTGCGCTTAGTGAGCGGTGCCGTCCGCGCGACCTCTACGACGTGGTACATATGCACCGCCATCCCGATCTCGTGGGTCTCGCTTCTGCCGTAGCCGCAGTTCTGTCGCGCAAATGCGGGCATGCAGGCATTGAGGTGCCCACAGCTGAGTCGATCCGTTCATCGCCGTATCGGGAGGAGGTAGAGCGCGAGTGGGAGAACATGCTTGGCCATCAGTTGCCAAAGCCGCTTCCCGCCTTTGCCGATTTCTGGGCCACGCTCGACGGCATCTTCAACTGGCTTGAAGGTCGGTTGCAGCAAGTCGTCCCTCAGCGAGTTGAAAGAGCTGACCTCGATGACACGTGGATTGCTCCGAGAGCGATCACGTCATGGCGTCGAGGGTTTCCCTTTGAATTAATCCGCTACGCAGGAGCTAACCGCCTCAAGGTTGACATCGACTACCGGGCTGAAGAGGGCAGACAGGGTGCTCGACGCGTTGAGCCGTACTCCCTGCGGCGCACGAAGGATGGCAACCTTCTCCTATTCGTGGTCAATGACCTAGGCGAGCTACGGGGTTATCGAGCGGACAGGATCGCCGGAGTGAGGCCGACAGAGGAAACCTTCACAGCGCGGTATATGGTGGAGTTCTGAACCACGAAATCGGTAGCAGCGCTTAAGCGCCCCTGAGGGCGCAAGGCCTCCCATGAGAGCGCGTAGGTTTGCCTGCCCCTGCCCCTTGCGCAGTGGGTTCGAGCTTCGAGACCATCGACCGAGAGCCGTTCCGTGTAGTAATTCATGTAGTAATCCAGGCTCCTGAGAGGTGTCCAAACGGCTGCTACTCCGCTTCGGGGTCTCGAAATGAACTCAAAACCCTCGAAAACGGTCTCTATGAACTGCCCTGGGTTTGATGGAGGCTGCATTCTTTGGGAGGATGTAGTCCATGTCAGCATCGAAGCAGCCAACGCCGAAGCATGGATCGGGACACCAACATCCAGCTGAGCTGAGAGAGCGAGCGGTTCGGATGGTCCAAGAGACCATGAAGGAGACCGGCGAGCGTCACGGCGTGGTGACGCGAATCGCGGTGCAGCTTGGACTCGGCTCGGAGACTCTGCGTCATTGGGTCAAGCAAGCCGAGATCAACGCCGGTGAGCGGCCGGGGATCACGACCAAGGACCAGCAGCGAATCGCTGAGCTGGAGAAGGAGGTTCGCGAGCTCCGGCGAGCCAACGAGATCCTCAAGGTGGCGTCGGCTTTCTTCGCGCGGGAGCTCGACCCGCGACTGCCGAAGTAGTGAAGTTCGTCAACGCCTTTAGGGACAGGTGGGGAGTCGAGCCGATCTGCCAGACGCTGGAGGTCGCCCCATCGACTTACTACGCGGCACTGAAGCGGCCGCCGTCAGCGCGTCAGGTGCGCGACCGGGAACTGAAACCGGAGATCGAGCGGGTGCACCGCCAGAACTTCGACGTTTACGGGGTCGAGAAGATGTGGCGGCAGCTGGCTCGGGAGTCGGTGGCGGTGGGGCGAGACCGGGTGGCCCGACTGATGGCCGAGCTGAACTTGTTTGGTGTGGTTCGGGGCAAGACCCCACGGACCACCGTCCCGTCCGCAACCGAGGCCAGGCCGGCGGATCTGGTCGAGCGGGTCTTCCAAGCAGTGGCGCCCAACCGGCTTTGGGTCGCCGACTTGACCTACGTGTCCACCTGGGCGGGCACGGTCTATAGCTCTTTCGTGATTGATGTCTTCAGCCGCCGCATCGTCGGTTGGCGGGTCTCCTCGACTCTCCGCGCCGAACTGGCGCTGGACGCTTTGGAGATGGCGATCTGGAGTCGAGGGTCACGAGCGCTCAAGGGTTTGGTTCATCACTCCGACCGCGGCGTTCAGTACCTGGCCATCCGCTACACAGAGCGTCTGGCCGACGCCGGGGCGGTTCGCTCGGTCGGGTCGCGTGGCGATAGTTATGACAACGCTCTGGCCGAATCGGTGGTCGGATTATTCAAGACAGAACTCATCCGCATGAAAGGGCCGTGGCAAACACTCGAGCAGGTGGAGCTGGCCACCGCGCGATGGGTCGACTGGTACAACCAACGCCGTCTCCACAGCTCCATCGGCAACTTGCCGCCGGCAGAGTACGAGGCGGCCTACTATGCAGAGCGCGACGGGTCAGCCGTCGCGTGAAACCAAACGGGGAAGTCTCCAACAAACCCAGGGCGATTCAC
>PLYD01000141.1 GCA_003151665.1 Candidatus Dormiibacterota bacterium | reverse complement strand
GGCATCCCGGAGCAGTACGGAGGGGCCGGCACCTTTCTCGATCTGATCGTCGTGCTCGAGGAATGCGGGCGAGCTCTTCTTCCGGGCCCGTTCTTCGCGACTATGGGCCTTGCGGTACCGGCGCTCATCGAGGCCGGCACTGAGGCACAAAAGAAAGAGGCGCTCGGCGCCATCGCCGAGGGCAAGGCACGCGCAACGCTGGCGTTTACCGAACCATCCGGCAGATGGGACGCAAGCGGAGTCACGCTGACGGCAAAACCGGCTGCGGGCGGCTGGCGCCTGGATGGGGTGAAGCAATTTGTACCGGATGCCGAGGGCGCGGATTACATGGTGGTAGCGGCGCGAACCCGCGGTGAAGGCGAAGAAGGCATCTCTCTCTTCCTGGTCAAAGGACGGCCCAAGGGTATGAGCGTCACCCAGCTNNTGGGCGCCGCTGAAACGAGCTCTCGAGTGGGGGACCGCGTCTCTCTGTGCTGAGATGGTCGGCGGCACGCAAAAGGTGCTCGAGGATTCCACCGAGTACGCCAAGACGCGGCAGCAGTTCGGCAAGCCGATCGGGATCTACCAGGCCGTATCGCACAAGCTGGCCGATATGCTCGTGCTCTCGGAGAGCGGCCGTTCAGCGACGTACTACGCGGCCTGGGCGGTCGAGGCTGATGCACCCGATCGGTCGCTCGCGTCGTCGATGGCCAAGGCGTATGTCTCCGACGCCTACCGGAAGGTGGCCGGCGACGGCATCCAGGTGCATGGCGGTATCGGCTTCACCTGGGAGCACGACATGCACCTGTACTTCAAGCGGGCGAAGGCGTCAGAGGTGACCCTGGGCGACGCGACGTACCACAGGGAGCTGGTGGCTCAGGCTCTGGATCTCTAGTCAGCCGCCTGGCGCGCGCCTAGCGGTTGACTGTGCCCACGAATTTACCCGGAAAGCCGAGCGAAACCGTGGCGCCGGGGGTCGTCAAGCGGACATACGCAAGATTCGGGCTCGGACTCAAGGATGAGACCGCGCCAATCACTGTTCCCGAATCCAGCCAACCGGTGGCGCCGAATTGCTTCCCGGGGACGTTGCTGCCCAGATTGAATCGAGTCCCATTGCGAGAGCCGACCACCGAGACGTAGTAGGCGCCGACCACCATATGCTGCTCATCCGGAGCGACGAAGGGGCAACAGGCACTGCCGTCGGGCGTCGTTACGCTGAAGTGCGTTATCTCGGCGCCGTTCACGCTGTGCAGGCTGAGCGTCGTGTCATAAGCTCCTGCTGAATTGGCCACCGGATTTCCCAGGCACAAGTAGTCGCCGCTGAAAGCCGTGTCCCACACCTGGCACACGTTCGGGTCGGCGACTTGGCTCACGACCTTCCCGGTGTTGGCATCGATGCGCGCCGCAACGCCAAGGGTCGAGCCTGGTCCTCCGCCCTGGCTCGCCCACACGGTCGGGTACGTGCCGAGTGGTCCAACCGCGTCCCAGCCCGTCAAAGCCATCACTTTGTTGGCGTCGCTCAGGCTCTGGTGATAGAGGAGGGCGCTGGCGCCGCCGGCTTGCGCAGAGAAAACTTCGAGGGTCAGAGAGTGCGCGGGCTGACTGGCGTTACAGGAGAAGTACTTTGCCGACGCAGTCAGAACGGCGCCCAACAGCCGGCTCCCGTCCGGGCTCACAGCGAATGAGAGCATCTGCTGGCTCGATGTCAACGGGAAGGTAGCCACCGTGGTGACCTGCCCTGTGGTCGAGAGGCTCCGAACAACACCCTTGCCGTCGGCGAAATAGACCCGGCCGGCCGCAACGTGGGCCGATGGCGGGAGGACGCTGCCCATGCATCCAAGATCGGGTGATGGCATTGGTATGAAAGTGGCCTTGGCCCGGGCGTAGCCATCGAGGCCCGCGACCGCGACTGTGTTCCAGGTGTACGGGCTGCCCGGAATCTTGACTTCGAGGACCGCGAACAGCAGTGGCCCGGATGAAGTCGGGGATGGAAGCGTTGTCGCGCTCGGGCTGCCACCTGAAGACGGGCTGGTTTCAGCCGTCGCGGTGGGGCCTGGCGATGCCGAAGCTCCGCCTTGTGCCTGACCGCACGCTGCAAACATCAGGAGCAGACCGACTAAGGCGCGGCGCATATAGCAGTAACGTGGCCACGCGGCGAACGTTCCGCAAATCCACTTCTGGAGCGTCTGGCCTACCCGGCGGCGAGCAACCGGAAAACGACGACTCCAAACAGGGCGCACGCCGGCAGGACCAGGCCTCGGAACAAGGACCAGTAGGCTGACCACGCTTCGCGCAGGCGGTCAAGCCTCCGACCTGAACCGAAAACCAGCGACCAGTAGATCGGCAGCGCGGCCCCGGTGTTAAGGGCCAAGGCGAGTAGCGCGATACCGCCGGCGACTACCAGCCATGGTTGCAGAGGCGTGGCTCCGCCAAAACCCAGCTGGATTCCCCATGCCGCCGATGCGGCGATCAGGCCGAGCAATGCCGGCACCCCGAGCAGGAAGAAGGCAGCGAAGCTGACGATCACCAACGCGAGCATCAGGGCCAGCATCGCCACGATTCCTGCCAGCGCGGCAGCGGCCACAGTCACGCCGCTCGCGGCTGTAGCGTTGTTCGACAGCAGGGTCGTGTCGAAAGGCGCGGGATCCACAGACGCCGACGTGGCGATCGACTGAACGTCGGACCACGAGTGCCAGTGCGCGCTCGAGGAGACAGTCGCCGCGATCCCGGCGGGTGCCAGCGCCAGCAATAGCCCGGCAGCGATGGCCGCGGCGTTGCGGCGTATCAATGCGACAGGCAGCCACGCTCGTCGCTTTCGCGTGCGCCCGAGGCCCGTCTCCATGAGGCGCTCCCTGTCGAACGTGGTCCCACATAGGACGGTCAACGCAAAGCACGCGGTAATCGGGAGCAGCAATGAGGCAGGCGCAAGCGGTGAGCGAAAAACGAAAAGCGCCAGTGGAAGGTCAGCCACGGCCGCGGACACCGGTGATAGCAGGAAGGACCATGCGCCACCCGCCGCACCCTCGCGTGGAAAGAGCATGAACCCGA
>PLYD01000294.1 GCA_003151665.1 Candidatus Dormiibacterota bacterium | reverse complement strand
TGAGTACCTCCGTCGGCAGGTTGCTCGTCGAATAGAAGCCTTCTGGAAACACGCCCTCGATGGCGACCTTTTCGAGCTCGGCAGGTTCCTCTGATTCAGCGGTCGCGCCGAGGGCTCGGGCTCGTCGCACTATCCGGTCGAGCTGCTCCGGCGAGCTGGCGATGATCTCCATGCGGCAAAGCGATGTGTCGGTCTTGTGCTGTCCGACCTTGAGCTCCTCGATCGTGAAGTTGCCACCCTCGTCCATGACGAGGTCCATCACCTGCGGCAGCATCATCGAGTCGATGATGTGGCCGGTCAGCACCAGGCGGGCTGTGTGACGTCCCTCGGTCACGCCAGCGCTCCGATTAAGGCGTTGATCTCCGCCTTCATCGTGGCCGCTGCACGTTCGGGGTTGTCGGCGTACAGAATGCTGCGGCTCGACGAGACGAGGCACGAGGCGGGGTCGCCATTCCACGCCGCACGCACCGAGCCTTCGAGATCGCCGCCCTGCGCCCCAACGCCGGGGATCAGGAATGGCAGGTCGGTCGCCGCGCGCAGCTCAGCGACCTGGTTGGGTGCTGTTGCCCCAACCACCAGGCCGACATTGCCGTGCACGTTGAGTGCCTCGGCCATGGCCGCGACGTGTAAATAGAGCGGCTTGCCATCCGCTTGAAGGTGCTGAAGGTTGGACGCGCCTGGGTTGGATGTTCGGCAGAGGATGTAGATGCCTCGATCGCTGTAGCGCGTGAACTCCTCGATCGAATCGGCGCCGAGGTAGGGGTTCACGGTTGCCGCGTCCATCGCCATCGTCGCGAAGGCAGCGGTCGCGTAGGCGCGCATGGTGTTGCCCATGTCGCCACGTTTGGCGTCGAAGAGGAACGGAGTGGTCGGCGCCTCGTCCCGCAGCTCCAGCAGCGCCTTCCAACCGTCGGGGCCGTACTGCTCCCAGAACGCGCTGTTCGGTTTGAAGCAACAGGCGTGCTCCTGTGTCTGGAGCACGATACCGCGGCAATGGCGCAGCGCACCTGCGGCGCCCCCCTCGATGCGCTCCGGATCGGGATCGAGGCCGACGCAAAGTAACGAATGACGTTCTTTGGAGAGCGCGCGAAGGCGCTCGAAGTAGGTCAAGGTGACACCAATCCTAGCGGCGAGACGAGACCCTCTGAGGCTACCCCGCCGTACGGAATCGTTTCGACAGCGATCTTGCCCGCTCCACACCGCCGACTTCGTAAATCGCAACCACGAACGCGATCAGCCACAGAGGCAGCACGATGATCATGATCCGGTCGCCCTGTTTGAAGGTGAAGCCACCGGTCAGGTAAACATTGAGTATCGCGATGTAGAGCAGAGCCAGGCGCCCATCGCGCTTAAACCATAGAGCCATGGCGGCGAGCGGCACCAACGCAAGCTGCAGGACGAAATAGACATCCTGAGTGGCCTGGATGGCGTCAGAAAGTCGTTGGTGGTTGCGCACGAAGCCGTCCCCGGCCAGAAGATTCTCCTTCAGCGATGTGACGAACACGGCCACCGCATCGCCGAAATGACCGAGTACGAATCGAGCGATCCCGACATTGCTGAGCAAGGCGATCCTGACCCGTCCCTCCGTTATGGTGCGGCTTTGCCCAATGGCAACCTCCAGGCGCGACAGGTAGTACCCGCGAAGCGTCGACTCGCCGACATTCGACAACCCGAAGTACCCGTTGAAGTAGGCCATCGACGCGAGTTGAATGGCGACGGGGATCAAGCAGGCGGCAAACACAACCGCAGCCAGTCCACGTGCAGGGCTCTTCCAGATCAAGACGATCAACACGACAGCCACGACAATCAGTAGGAGTTCGAACTCCGGTTTCACGACCACGAGCAACGCGAGTGGCAGCAAGGCCCATGTGACCTGTGACCGAGTTGGCCGGCGCGTGAGATGTGAGATGCCGTAGATCCAGATCGCCAGCAAGGCCACCGTCGTGATCTCCGTCAATGCTTTGAAGGTGAGTACGATCAGCGATGCGTTGGTTGCCAGCACCAGAAAGACGATTGCCGCCGCCCACCTGGATTTCACGAATCGATAGGTAGCGGCAGCGGCGACGTTCAGCAGGGTGAACCACAACAGAACGTTGAGAAGCCAGATTCCTCGAAGTCCGCCAAGCCGCTCGGCGATTCCCAACAGCAACGGATACAGAAATGGTCGCGCCGCAGAATTGGCGACCGGCCTCGGCGACCCGAAGATCCAATTCGCAACGGCGTGGTATTGAACCGAGTCGTTGGAGCTGAAGAGGCTGAAGAAACCCGCATGAGCGGTTTGAACGTGTATCAGCAGGCCCGACGCAAAGCCCACGGTGATGTAGATGATCGCCGCAATCAAATTGAGGATGATCGGCAACGACCAGCGCTTCAAGGCGACACAACTTACCACGGTGCCGCCTGGTAAACCAGCACGGAAACACCGCCCTGGCGGACCGCCGGGTGGCCTGCCCTGGATGGTCAGAATGGAGGTTGTGAACCGGCAGCTGCGGATCGCCCTGGCCCAGATCAACCCCATCGTCGGGGACCTCTGGGGCAACTCGCGTCTCATCGTCGAGTGGATCGGGCGTGCCCGCGACCAGGGCGCCGACATCGTGCTGTTCCCCGAGCTGGCGCTCACCGGCTACCCGCCCGAGGACCTCGTTCTCAAGCCCGCCTTCGTCCGCGACAACCTCAGGCAGCTGAGCGTAGTGGTCGAGGCGACCAAGGGCATCTCCGCGGTGGTCGGCTTCGTCGACGAGGAGGGCGACCTCTTCAACGCCGCGGCCTTCATCCACGACGGCGAGCTCAAGGCCGTCTATCACAAGGTGTTCCTTCCCAACTACGGCGTCTTCGACGAGCAGCGCTACTTCACGCCGGGCCACCGCTGCCCGATCTTCGAGCTGAGCGGCGTGCGCATCGGCGTGTCGGTGTGCGAGGACTGCTGGTACCCCGCGGGCCCCATGGCCTGGGAGGCACAGCACGGCGCCGAGCTGCTGCTCAACATCAACGGCTCGCCCTATCACGAGGGCAAGCGCGTCACGCGCGAGGAGATGATCGCCGGCCGCGCCGCAGACTACGGCGCCTGCATCGCGTGGGTGAACACCGTAGGCGGGCAGGACGAGCTCGTCTTCGACGGCAACAGCGCGATCTTCGGCCCGACCGGCGAGGTGATCGCTCGCGCCCCCTCGTTCCAGGAGCACCTTCTGGTAGCTGACGTCAACCTCGGCACCGTCCCATTCCACAGGCCGCACGAAAGCATCCGCCACGAGGCTGAGGGCGCTGAGAGGCTCGAGCTCCTCGTCACGGAGATCGACCTGAAAGCCCTTGCGGGCCACGAGAAGCCACGCCTCTCCCCCACTGCGGTCCACCCGCTCGAAGGCACCGCCGAGGTATACGCCGCGGTCGTCCTCGGCACCCACGACTACGTCAGCAAGCAGGACTTCAAGAAGGTGGTGATCGGGCTCTCCGGCGGCGTCGACTCGGCCCTCACCGCGGCCATCGCGTCCGACGCTCTCGGCCCTGAGAACGTGATCGGTGTGCGAATGCCGTCGCGCTTCACCTCACCCGAGAGCCTCGAGGACGCCGGCCTCGTGGCCGAAGCCCTCGGGATCCAGCTCCTCGATTTTCCAATCGAGCCGGCGCACAAGGCGTTCGAGGAGATCCTCGCCGGCGCGTTTCG
>PLYD01000031.1 GCA_003151665.1 Candidatus Dormiibacterota bacterium | reverse complement strand
AGCTGCTGGAGCCGCTGCCGCCGGATGTCGAAGCGCGGCTCAGCGCCAAAGGGACGGCCGTGCCAACCCCCGCTCCCCTCCCCAACCCTCCCCCACAAGTGGGGAGGGAGACGACGCCCTAGCTTTGGGGCTTGCTGTCTTTCTGGTCGCCGCCGCGATGGCTGTGGCGGGAGGCATTGGTGTCATCGCCTTCCACGAGCCGATCCGCTCCGTGCTGAGCCTCGTGGTGGTGATGCTGGCGCTGGCGATCCTGTTCCTGCTGCTGAGCGCGCAGTTCGTCTTCGTCGTCCAGGTCATCGTCTACGCCGGCGCCGTGATGGTGCTGTTCCTGTTCGTGGTCGCGCTGCTCGGTCCGGCCAAGGAGCTCGGTCGCGGGCGCCTGCGCTTCCAGCCGTGGCTGGCGGGGCTGTTTGCGGCGGTCTTCCTGATTCTCATGTGGGTGATGCTGCAGGGCGTCCAGTACCGGAAGCCGGAGATAACCGACCTGAAAATCTTCGGAACTGTGCAGTGGATAGGCGTGGAGCTGTTCACGAAGTACCTGTATCCCTTCGAGCTCACCTCCCTCCTGCTGCTGGTGGCTGCGATCGGCGCGATTTACCTCAGCAAGCGGAGCATCGACGACCTGTGAGCAATATGTCGATCGGCGGGTCGCAGCTGGACGCGTCCTGGTTCCTTCTGCTCGGCGCCGTCCTGTTCACCCTCGGCGCGATCGGCGTGCTCGTGCGGCGCAACCCGCTGGTGATCCTGATCTGCATCGAGCTGATGCTGAACGCCGTCAACCTCACCCTGATCACGTTCTCGCGCCAGCTGCAGAATCCTGAGGGCCAGCTATTCGCGCTGATGGTGATGACGGTGGCTGCAGCGGAGGCGGTGGTCGGCCTCGCGATCCTGGTCGAGATCTTCCGCGTTCGTGACGCCGAGGACATCGACGACCTCAGCGAGCTGAAGGGATGAACACCGGGCAGCTCGCGCTGCTGGTCCTTCTCCTCCCCGCCGCGGGCGCGATCGTCCTGGCCGGCCGCGGGTGGCGGCTGCCGCGCATCTGGACCAAGCTCGTGGGCCCAGGAGTGGTGTGGGCCTCGTTCGTGGTCACCCTGGTGCTGTTCATGAATAACGCGTCCGAGGACGTGACGTACTTCACGTGGATCAAGAGCGGTTCGTTCGTCGTGCCGTTCAACCTCCTGATCGACAACCTCTCGATCTTCATGTGCCTGGTCATCACCGGCGTCGGGGCGCTGATCGTCACCTACGCCGTCGGCTACATGGCTCCGGAGAACGATGCGAGCTACGCGCGCTTCTTCACCTACATGGACGTGTTCATCTTCTCGATGCTGCTGCTGGTCCTGGCCGGCAACTTCGTATTCCTCATCGTCGGCTGGGCGTTGGTGGGCTTGAGCTCGTACCTGCTGATCGGCTTCTGGTACCAGCGTCGCTCCGCCGTGCTCGCGGCGCGCAAGGCATTCGTGATGAACGTGATCGGCGACGTCGGCATGATCCTGGGCGCCTTCGTCCTGTTCACGACCTACCACTCCGTCACGTTTGCGCAGGTCTTTCAGAATCTCGTGCCCACCCCATGCCTGCCCGGAAACTTTTGCGCTGACATTCGCCCGATACAGGACAGCTCAAGTCTTGAGCTCGCCGCGTTCCTGCTGCTGGTGGGCGCCGTCGCCAAATCCGCGCAGCTTCCACTGCACACCTGGCTTCCTGACGCAATGGAAGGCCCCACGCCCGTGAGCGCCCTGATCCACGCGGCCACCATGGTCGCCGCCGGCATCCTCGTCGTCGCGAAGCTGTACTTCGTCTTCCTGGCCGCGCCGCTGGCGATGGAAGCGGCCGCCTGGATCGGNNTCAAGCGCGTGCTCGCCTACTCGACGATGAGTCAGATCGGCTATATGTTCCTGGCGGTTGGCATCGGCGCCTACTCGGCCGCCTTCTTCCACCTCATGGCCCACGCCTTCTTCAAGGCCCTCCTCTTCATGGCCGCGGGCAACGTCATCCACGCGATGCACGACGAGCAGGACATGCGCAAATACGGCGGCCTCTTCCGCCAGCTTCCCCGCACGTCCTGGTCGTTCCTCATCGGGTCCCTTTCACTCGTGGGCGTGATCCCCTTCATCGGCTTCTTCTCCAAGGAGCAAATCCTCGGTGCGGCTTTCTCG
Organism: Candidatus Dormiibacterota bacterium; assembly: GCA_003151665.1. The sequence goes on along the minus strand of PLYD01000031.1, from coordinate 987 downwards.
AAACCTGATGACACGCTCTCGCTGATCGTCTGGGGCGTCGGCTTTGTCACGGCGCTGATCACCGGCTTCTACACCGGCCGAATGTGGTGGATGTCCTTCGCCGGCAAGCCCTCGCCGCAGCGCCCGGTCGAGCACCCGCACGAGGCGCCGCCGGTGATGCTGGTCCCGGTGATGGTGCTGGCAGTGCTCGCCACCGTCGGCGGGGTCATCCAGACCCGCGCCCTCGGCTTCGGCCCGCAGGCCGTCTCGGACTTCCTGGATACCGTAATCGGCAAGCAGGCCTGGCAAGGCGGCATCGCCGACGTGGTGCTCAGCCTCGTGACGATGATCCTCGCCGGCCTGCTCTTCCTTGCGGCGTACCGCTTCTACGTCGAACGCACCTGGAAGGCGTGGAGCACCCGCGTTCCATGGCTCCAGACCCTGCTCGAGCGCAAGTACTACTTCGACGAGGCCTACAACTTCGCTTTCGTGCGCCCCATGGACGCGATCGCCGAGGGCGGTCTGACCCACGTCGAGCAGCCGTTGATCGATGGGGTGGTGGTCGGCACCGGTCTTGTGACCGAGGCCGGCGCCGGCAGCCTCAGCCTCACCCAGAGCGGCTACTTCCGGAACTACGTCCTGGTGTTCCTGGCGGGCGCGTGCATCGCGGCGATCCTGATCCTCGTGAGGGCGAGCTCATGACGCTCACGATCATTTGGCTCCTGCCCCTGATCGGCGGCGTGCTCGTCGCCTTCATGCCTGCGCGGTTGAGCAAGCTGATGAGCGCGATCACCGCGATCGTCACCCTCGGCATCGCGGTCGGGGTGGCGCTCGTCTTCGACCCCTCGGCGCACCAATACCAGTTCACCGAGGTCGTGCCCTGGGTGCCGCAGCTCTCGATCTTCTACCGACTCGGCGTGGACGGCATCAGCATCTGGCTCGTCGTCCTCAACGCTTTCTTGACCGTGATCGCGGTGCTCGCAACGCCGATCACGATGAAGAACGCCA
>PLYD01000209.1 GCA_003151665.1 Candidatus Dormiibacterota bacterium | reverse complement strand
CACGCGTGGCTGCAGGTTGATGCGCATCAGTTCTGGCTCGTGAACTTCTCCAACATGTTCGCCCTGGGTCGGATCAAGGCGGTGAAGTCCTGCGTCGTATGGACCGCGAGCATCGAGACGATCCTGCGGTGGGCCGGCCTCGCCAACGATTGGTACGTGGAAGAGGTCGAGTGCGGGTGCGTGACGGGCACGTTCGACTGCGTCTTCGCGATCCGTTCAGTGGAGAGCTAGCGCTTTTACACGTCGCAGCGTCCGACTGCAAGTCAGTTGCAATGCGGCGGTTGTTAAGTTCTGGATTAACCGGTACATAAGTCGACCGGGTTGCGATCGCCCTCCCTCCTTTCTGAGGGTCCTCCACCGCAAGGTGGAGGACCTTATGTCTTTCTAGGCCCTGGTCTAGGTACAGTCCATCCATGGCCAGGTTCGCCATCGATGTCACCGCCTGCTGGCGCCCGCATCGGGTCGGGATGCTCACGGTCGCCGTCGAGCTCACCAGGTCCCTGGTCGCCGCCCGCGGCGAAGACCAGTTCACCCTCCTCTGCAGCCGTGAACGCCCTCCCGCGCTCGCCGGCCTCGACTGCGAGGCGGTGCTCTCGCCCTACCGGCACGAGCTGGCGCTGAAAACGCGCTGGCTGCCGGCCGTCGAGGCGCAGCTCGATTGCGACGCCATCCTTTATCCGTACTGGCCGAGCCCACCAAAGCGGCGGCGCGACGCGCCTCCCGCGGTGGTTTTCGTCCACGACCTCGCTTTTAAGCTCAGGCCGGGTGAGGTTCCCTGGCAGCAGCGCCTCTACATGGGAGCCGTCCTCGGCCGCTCGCTGCGGGATGCGGCCGCGGTCCTGGTGCCATCGGAGGCGACGCGCCGCGACCTGCTTGCCTGCTATCCGATCACAGGGCTGAAGTCAAAGATCTCCGTGGTACCGGAAGGCGTGTCGCCCGAGGTGCCGCCTGGACCACTGCCGGCACGCCTCGAGCCGGGATTCATCCTCGCGGTGGGAACCATCGAGCCTCGCAAGAACTATTCGCGCCTACTCGCTGCGTACCGCCACCTCCGCCGCGAGTCGGTGCCGCTGCTCCTGGGCGACCGCCCCGGCGTGCCCGAGCTCGTGATCGCGGGGCGGCCGGGTTGGGCCTATGGCGACACCCTCAAGCGGATCAAAGCGGAGCGTGGAGTCCGCTATCTCGGTCACGTCGACGACGCGACGCTCAGCGGGCTCTACCGCTCGGCAGCCATCCTGGCGTTCCCGAGCCTGTACGAGGGCTTCGGGCTGCCGCTCCTGGAGGCGATGGCGCATGGGCTCCCGGCGGTGGTCGGCAACGCGGGTGCGCTGCCCGAGCTGGCCAGCGGCGCCGCGATCGTGGTCGACCCCGAGGACGTGTTGTCGATCGCGGCCGGCCTCGAGCGGTTGCTCTCCGACGCGTCGTTGCGAGAGACGCTCGCCGCGGCCGGCAAGCAGAGGGCGGCGCAGTTCACGTGGGAGCGGGCTGCGTCGACGACACGCGATGTGCTGCGGCGGATCGCCGGTTCAGGAGCCAAGGCGCCGGCTGGTCGTACGATCTCTTGAGTGTCCACCTCACGTAGCCGTGTGTCAGTGCTGGCGTTGCTGGCGGGTGGCACTCACGACTATCTGACGATGGCCCGGCCGCTGTTGCGCTCGCTGGAGGGCACCCAACACTTCAGCATCGATGTGGCGACGGAGCCCGACCACCTCGCGGTCGAGGGGCGGCAGGTGCTTTTGGTCGCGAGCGATCATCATCTCCAATCCGGCCAGGCGGAACTACTCAGCGAATTCGTCCGCCGCGGTGGCGGCGTCGTAGTGCTTCACGGCACGCTTGCGAAGTGGGTTGAGAGCGGCGAGCTGGGCGAGCTCGCCGGGTGGGCGCCGACCGGGCCCGCGCCGGTGACCGAGCTCGTGGTGCGCGCCGATCCTTCGCATACGTTGACGCAGCGTCTGGGGCCGGTGATGAAGTTCACGGATGAGCTGTACCTGTCCGAAGGGCCGCCGTCGGATGCGTCGGTGATGCTGCGCACCAGCTGGCATTTCACCGAGCAGGTGGTCGCTTACGAGCGAGTGGTCGGCGCCGGGCGCTTCGTGCATATCGGTCTCGGGCATCAGGCGTCGACATATGAGGACGCTTCTTTCCAGAAGCTGCTGCACCGCGCTCTGTTGTTCGCCGCCGGTAGGGAAGCGGCAGCGCCGGTGGGTGTGGGCCTGATCGGCTACGGCGCCATCGCTGCCGCTCACGCGACTGCCATCAGCGCCACGTCGGGACTTCGCCTCCGCGGGATCTGCGACTTGTCGTCCGAGCGCCGCGAGCTGGCGGCCCGTGAGTGGCAGGTGCCCACGCACTCGAGCGCTGAGGAGCTATTCCACGATTCAGACGTTGAGCTCGTAATCGTCGGCACTCCGCCAAGCGCCCACGCCGACACTGTGCTCGCCGCCCTGGCCGCGGGCAAGCATGTGGTGTGTGAGAAACCATTCGCGCTGCGTGTGCAGGAGGTCGATTGGATGATCGACTCGGCCGCGTCACGAGATCGCGTGCTCACCGTTTATCAGAGCCGGCGATGGGACCCGGACTACGTTGCGATGCGGGACGTCGTGCGATCGGGTCGGATAGGCGACCTGTTCTACATGGAGTCGTTCATCGGCGGTTACTCGCACCCGTGCGATTTCTGGCACAGCCATGAGCCGGTGTCGGGCGGGACCATCTACGACTGGGGGTCTCACTACTTCGACTGGGTGCTGCAGCTTTTTCCGGAAGCGGTCAAGACGGTTTCGGCGGTCGGGCACAAGAGGGTGTGGCACGACGTGACGAACTCGGACCAGGTGCGCGTCGACCTCACGTTCGAGGGTGGTGCGCAGGCTACGTTCCTCCAGTCCGACATCGCCGCGGCGATGAAGCCGAAGTGGTATCTGCTGGGCACGCAGGGGGCGGTCGTCGGCGAGTGGCGCGACGAGACGGTGACCTCACGCGGCCCGAGCGGCGACCTGGTCGAGGAGCGGCTGGCGCCTGCTGAGTCGCCGGCCCGGCTCAAGGTGATGCGGCCCGCTGATGGCGGTGGCTCGCACGAAGAGGTGTTGGTGCTCGCGCGCCGCGATGAGAACGCGTTCTATCGCAACCTTGCCGACCATCTCGCGTGGGAGGAGCCGCTGGCGGTGCCCCCCGATGAGGCGAGGCGCACGGTGGCGGTGATGGAGGCGGCCTCGCACTCGATCGCGCGAGGCGGCCGGCAGGTGGAGGTCGACATATAGCCCCGCCGCGGCGTTTGGGGTGGGGCGTGCTGGGCGCTGCGGGGATTGCCGACAGCGACGTGATGCCCGCCATCAGCGCTTCGAGCAATGGGCGGCTGGTGGCGGTTGCGAGTCGCGATCCTGAGCGGGCGCGCGCTATCGCCTCGCGACACTCGGTGCCTGTGGTCAGTCCCACGTACGAGGCGCTGTTGCAGGAGCCCGAAGTCGACGCTGTCTACATTCCGCTGCACCACAGTGCGCATAAGGAGTGGGCGCTGCGCGCCGCCGCCGCCGGCAAGCATGTGTTGTGCGAGAAGCCGCTTGGGATGAATGCTGCGGAGGCGGAGGCGATGGGGGCGGGGGCTGAGAAGGCAGGCGTGCTGCTCATGGAGGCATTCATGTACCGGTTCCACCCGCGGCCTCGCGATTTTGTCGCCGGGCTGCGCGACGCGATGTACGTGAATGCGACGTTTGGGTTCACGCTCCAGGATCCGGCCAACTTTCGATTGAGGAGAGAGCTCGGTGGTGGGGCGCTGCTCGATGTGGGGTGCTACACGGTCAGCGTGGCGCGGTGGATCCTGGGGGAGCCGGTGGGGGTGGCGGCGTCGGCGCGCCGCAACGGCGTGGACGAGGTCGACATGACGGTGAGTGCTTTGCTGCAGTTCGCAGGCGGGGCCACGGCCTCGGTGTGGGCGAGCTTTGAGGGGCCGGAGGAGCAGGAGTTGACGGTGGTGACGAAGGGTGGGCGGGAGCGGTTGGAAAGGCCGTTCAGCAGCATGGAGCCGAACCCATACCAGCTGATGGTGGAGTCGTTTGGGGCGAGCGTGCTGGCGGGGCAACCGGTGGCGCTGCCGGTGAGCGACTCGGTGGCGAATATGAAGGTGCTGGATTGGATCGCCGCCGCCGCGACCCTGTGACCCGGCCCGACACGACCAAAAGGCCTTAATGGCCCTATGAATTGCCGCGGTTGGGACGATTTGTGCCCGAATGGGGAGTCCGCCTGACGAGCGTGGCGCTTAGACGGCTTTGGGCGCTTCCTCTCGGGTTGCCATAGCTGCCGGCTCGGCCGCTGGTTGCGCATGTACCGTGGCGACTGGGACCAGCTGCCGGAACTTTCGCAAAGCGCTCTCCCAGTCCGCCAGCATCGCCGCCGCCCGCACGCTGCCAGTGCGCCGCTCGTGCTCTTCGACCAGCTCGTGCAGCTCGTCTGCATCCTCCGCCGGCACCTCTCGCGCCACCACGCTGTCGGCGTTGAGCTGGCGCCACTCGGTCAGGTAGGCGACTCCGCCTGTCATACCCGCGCCAGCATTCCAGCCCACAGGGCCGAGCGCGACGGCAACTCCTCCTGTCATGTACTCGCAGAAGTGGTCGCCCGCTCCTTCAACGACCGCCGTCGCGCCCGAGTTGCGCACGCAGAACCGCTCGCCGACGCGGCCGGCGACGAACAGCCGCCCGCCCGTGGCGCCGTAGCCGATCGTGTTGCCGGCAAGGACTGGGTCCTCGCTCGCGTCGTCAGCGTGTGGCCTGATGGCGATGACGCCGCCACCCATTCCCTTGCCCACATAGTCCTGGGCCTCGCCCTCGAGTGTGAGCTCCACGCCCTCGTCCAGAAAAGCGCCAAAGCTCTGGCCAGCGCTTCCCACATAGCTGCGCTTCTCGCCCGGGCTGAAGGCCGCGCCGACTGTTCGGTTCGAGTTGTCGATGCGCCCGCTGACAGGTGCTGCCGCGGTGGGGTCGCCGTTGCGCGCCCACTCCCGGCGTCGCGGCAGCGCCTCGTCCGAGGCACCGAGGATAAATGAGAGATCGAGCGTGGCGTCTGGGACAGCCTCGAGCAGCTCCGCACGGCCGACTACCTCATCCATCGATCGCGCCCCGACGCGCGCAAGGTGCTCACGCGCCTCCTCGGCGATCAGGAACAGATAGTTGACAACGTGCTCCGGCCGGCCCTCGAACTTCGCTCGCAGGTCCTCGCGCTGCGTCGCGATTCCGGTGGGACAGGTGTTGAGATGGCACTGCCGCGCCATATCGCAGCCCAGCGCTACTAGAAGTCCGGTACCGAATCCGAACTCCTCTGCGCCGAGCATGGCCGCGATCACGATGTCGCGTCCGTTGCGCAAGCCGCCGTCGGTGCGGAGGCTGACGCGTTCGCGCAGCCGGTTGCTCACCAGCACACGTTGCGTCTCCGCCAGGCCCAGCTCCCATGGCGCGCCTGCGTTCTTGATGGACGACAGCGGCGACGCTCCGGTACCCCCGTCGTGACCGGAGATGAGGATGTAGTCGGCGCGGGCTTTTGCCACTCCGGCGGCGATCGTGCCTACGCCTGCCTCCGAGACCAGCTTCACGCCCACCCGCGCACGCGGGTTGACGGTCTTCAGGTCGTGGATCAGCTGCGCCAGGTCCTCGATCGAATAGATGTCGTGATGCGGCGGCGGCGATATGAGCTGCATCCCCGGCTGCGCGTGGCGCAGCCGCGCAATCAGGCTCGTCACCTTGATCCCAGGCAGCTGCCCGCCCTCGCCGGGCTTCGAGCCCTGCGCGATCTTGATCTCCAGTTCATCGGCGCGCTTCAAGTAGCGCGGGGTCACGCCGAAACGTGCTGACGCGACCTGCTTGACCCTGTTGTCACGACGGGCGCCATCGCTGTCGTCGTAGGTGATTGGGTCCTCGCCGCCCTCGCCCGAGTTCGAGCGAGCCCCGATCTGATTCATCGCAATCGCGAGCGCCTCATGCGCTTCCGGTGACAGCGCGCCGAGCGACATCGCGGTGCTCACGAAACGCTTGACTATCTCCGACGCCGGCTCGACATCCTCCAGTGGAACGGGTGTGTTCGATTCATTGATGCGCAGAAGCTCCCTGAGCGATTGGGGATGGCCTGCGCTCGATAGGCGTCGCCACTCGCGGTATGCGTCCGGGTCTCGTGTCTGAGCCGCCTTCTGCGCTGCGCGCACTGCCAGTGGGTTGTAAGCATGGTGCTCTCCTGCCTTGCGGAATCGAACCCGGCCGTGATCGGGAAGTGCCTCCGGGATGGAAGCCACCCGTTGACGCGCAAGCTGCTCGATGTCGGCCAGGTCGGCGCCTCCAATACGCGACGGCACCGCCGGGAAGCACCGCTCCATCACCTCAGCGCCGAGGCCCAGCGCTTCGATCACCTCCGCCCCGCGATAGCTGGCGACGCACGAGATGCCCATCTTCGCCATCACCTTGAGGAGCCCCGCCTCCAGCGCCTTTCGATAGCGGGTTTGGCCCTCGTTGTCGGGCGCGCCAGGCTCTGCCGCGGCGCCGGCGGTGGCCAGCGCGAGGTAGGGATGGACGGCGGTGGCGCCGATCGTGATGAGGCACGCGACATCGTGGACGTCGACGACGTCGCCGGCGATCGCCACCACGTCCTTGGTCATGCGCTCGCCGCGCACGAGGAGATGCTCGTGAATCGCTCCCACCGCAAGCGCCATTGGGATCGGGAGTCGTTGCGCCCCCGCGCGCCGGTCGCTCAGCGCGATGACCCCATCGACCTCATCAGCATCGCGGCACAGCCTGCTCAGAGCATCACCGAGGGTCTCGCCCGGTGCGCACGTCGCATCGAGAACCGTCGCTTCTTCCAGCACGCGGGCCAGCTCGCCAGCGCCAAGCACCGGCGACTCGAGCTCGAGCAGTCGCTTGGCGCCGGGGACCGCCGGGTGATGCCGCCGGCGAAGCTCGAGCTCAGCGCCGCCCTCAGGTTCCAGCGTGTCGCGCCGCGCGCCGATGAGCACGCGCAGCGACATGACGGCCTTCTCACGCAGCGGGTCGATCGCGGGGTTCGTCACCTGCGCGAAGCGCTGGCGCAGGTAGCCGTAGATGCGGCGAGGCGTGCGGCCGAGCGCGGCGATAGGGATGTCGTCTCCCATCGAGTACACGGGTTCGGCTCCGGTTTCGGCCATCGCAGCGACGACGAACTTGACGTCCTCTGCGCCCCAGCCGTGAAGCCTGTGCTGCGCGCGAATATCGTCGGGAGCTTCGACGTCGATGTGATGTCTCTCGACCGGCACGAGCACGCGGTCGGCGAGGAGGCCGTAATCGTGACGGCTCGCTGCGCGAGCCTTGGCATCCGCGTCGCGCAGGATGGATCCGTCGCGCGTGTCGACCAGCAGCATCTGGCCCGGGCCGAGCCGTCCTCGTTCGACCACATCGCCCGGCGCCATCGTCACCACGCCCGCCTCGGACGCCGCGGCCACGAGGCCGGCCCTGGTGCGCTGCCACCGCAGCGGCCGCAAGCCGTTGCGGTCGAGCGCCGCGCCGACGACCACGCCATCGCTGAACGCAAGCGCGGCGGGCCCATCCCATGGCTCGAACCGGATCGACTGGTACCGGTAGAAGTCGCGCACCGTCGCCGCCAGGTCGCCGCGACCCTCCCACGCATCGGGGACCAGGCTCATCAGCGCCTCGGAAACCTCCCAGCCTCGCCGCACCAGCAGCTCGAGCACGTTGTCGAGCGATGCGGAGTCGGAGCCCTCGGGCCAAACGACGCCGCGCATCTCCGGCTCGAGCTCGGCTTCTCGCGCCCGCATCCACGCCCGGTTTCCCGTAACCGTGTTGATCTCGCCGTTGTGCGCCAGCATCCGAAACGGCTGGGCCAGGCGCCAATCGGGCATCGTGTTGGTCGAGTAGCGCTGGTGGAAGACCGAGAGCCGGCTCTCGGTGTCGGGGTCTCGAAGGTCAAGGTAGAAATCGGCGAGTCGTGGGCCAGCCATCAAACCCTTGTAGACGACAGTCCTGCTCGAGCACGACGGCAGGTACATCGACACTGCCTCGCCCTGGGCTCGCGCCTCGGCGCGACGCCGCACCAGGTAAAGGCGGCGCTCCCACTCGTCGGGGTCGAGGTCGGGCTTGGCGATGAGGCCGTGCCAGATAGTGGGTCGCGTGCCGAGCGCTCGCTCTCCCAGGCTTCGCGGGTCGACGGGGACGGCCCGCCACGAAAGAAGCTCGAGGCCGGCGCTTGCCACCGCGTCAGCGACGATTCGGCGCGCGCGCTTGTCCCACTCGAACAGGACCGCGACACCGACGTCTCCGCCGAGCAGGCGGTGCGGCACCTGGATCAGAAGGCCCGCGCCATCTCCACTCTTGCCGTCCGCATCGAGGCCGCCGCGATGGGCGAGGCGCGCGAGAGCCTGCGCGCCGAGCGACACGGCTTCGTGACCCAGCTCTGGGGTGGCCACAAAGCCCATTCCACAGGCTGCCCGGGCCGCGGGTAGGTCCCCCGGCCAGGCAAGGCGTGATCGACGAAGCGCTGGGGGCACTGCTGTGAAGGTACCGGTAACCGGGGCGACCGCCTAGTGAGCTAAGGACAAATCCTTGCCAGAATCGTTATCAGCGCCGCACATGCGTCAGGAACCGAGAAGCGCCTGTACGCGCAGGGCCACTGCCATGTTCAGGCGCGTCTCCGGGTCCTCGAGATCGACGCCGCTGATCTCCCTGATGCGATCGAGGCGATAGCGCAGCGTGTTGGGGTGGACGCGAAGGCGCTTGGCGGCCTCCTGCTGTTCACCTGTCTCCAGGTAGGCGCGCAGGGTGGGGACCAGGCTTCCCTTGCGGGCCGTGTCGTGGTCGACAAGCGGGCCCAGGTGCCGGCGGGTGTAATCGACGAGCCGTTCGTCGGTGACCGCGGCCAGCAGCCCCGTGAGCCCAAGCTCGGGCACCGCCACGACCTGGCCCCATCGCTTGAACCTCGCAAGAGAGTCCATCACCGAGATGACCTCGCGCTGGGCGGCGGCCAGGCCGGCAGGCGCCTCCGCCGGACCGCTGAAGCCGACCGAGACGGTGAACCCCGGCTTCCAGTCGGCGATGTTTTGCCTGATCTGTAGTCCCAGCGCATGCCCACGTGCCTGGTAGTCGCCCGGTTCAGTGCCCAAGGGCAGGAGCGCGGCCACGCTGTCCGATCGACCCTGTACAAGAGCCCGGGCATAGCTAGCGCGCACCACGCCAGTGACGCGGCGTAGGAATTCGCGCTTCAGCGCCTGGATCGCGTCCTCGGAGACCGGCCGCGAGCCGATGAAGCCGCGAAAGTCGTCGATGTCGACCAGCATCACGATGTGGTTGCCGTGCAGGGGATAGCCGAGGTGGCGGGCCCGGCGCTGGGCTGCCGACTCCTCGCCGTACGTGCCGTGCAGCAGGTCTTCGAGGAACTCACCGCGCACCCGCCCTTCGACCTCTGACAGCTCCCGCTCCTTGGCCACCGCGAGCGCCAACACGAGGGCGGCTTGTTCGATGGCCATGAAGGCCAGCTCCTCGTTGTGGGGCGGATGGTCGAGTACCGAGATATAGCCGAGCACCTGGTTGGCGGCGAGGATCGGGGCGATGAGTCGCTCCCTGGACATGCCGACGTGGGGGAACGCCGGCACCTTGACGGGACCGCGGCTCGCCTCGACCTCGCGCAGCATGCGCTGGATCTGGGGGTCGAACAGGATCCGCTGTGGGGTGCCCTGGCGCTGGATCGTCTCCTTGCGGTGAGGGTCGCCGGAGCCGCCGGCGTGGGCGAGCAGGTGGAAGCTGGCATCCTCGATGGTGACTGCGCTCTCGAGCAGCTCGGCCAGGGTGGCGCAGATCTCCTTGACGCCTTTGCCGTCCAGGACGAGCTCGGTGAAGCGGCGGTGGATCTCCAGCGACCGCTTTAGGCGCCAGTGCTCGGCGTTGATGATCCGTTCGAGCAGGGGCGCCATTAGGTCGACCATCTGGACGTCCTGCGCCACTGTGAACAGAGGCACATTCAAGCGGTCGGCCTCGCTCAGCATCTCCGGGGGCAGCTTGCGCATGTAGGGATACGGCCTGACCACAAGGCCGGCGCCATCGGAGTCAGCGATCTTGGCGATCAGGCGGATCTGGCCCTGAGGGTCGTCCTTGATCGGGAAGCCGGTGGTGAAGATCAAGTCCCCGGCCCTGGGCTGCACCTCGGGCGTCTCCATGGCGCGCACCCACTCGATCGGCCGGTCCAGGCCGTTGGCGCCGGCGACCAGCTTGGCGCTGGCGAACGGGCCGAAGCGCATGGCCTCGCGCACGGTGGGCTTGGGCTCGGCGAGGGCGTCCGGCAGGACCTTGCGGGCGGTCATAAGTGGAGCTTAGTGTGTGGGCGGAGGACAAGCAACTCGCTTGCTGGGTTGTGCAGGGGGCACTAGGCGCCTTACGACGCAGCGCGTAATCTCGGGTCATGACCTACGAAGACGCTCCGGCCTGCGATCGTCATGAGTCTGTAGTGCCGATGAAGTTGCGCACCATGCACTCGGACTCGTCTCAGCCGGACACGGTGATCGGCCTTTACGAGTGTCCGGAGTGCGGGCACGAAAGGCGCTTTCCGATCCGATCAGGCGAGGCGGCCTAGCTCCTTAGCGCTCGGCCGAGCAGCAGCGATGCAGCCATTCGGGCAACAAATGGTCTACCCCCGGTCGATTTATCAACCATTCGGGCACGCATGGTCGTTCTTTGACAGGGTTACGCTCGATTGCGCACACGACGGCCTAAACCTGGAGTTTTTCCGGCTCGAGTGGGTCGGGCTCACGCCACGCCCAGATCGCAGTGGGGAGCGTTGACGCGAGCACGGCAACCGCGAAATAGATCACGAATGCATCGACAAAACCCTGGTGGCCAGGCTGCGCCAGCATGACCGCGATGGACAATGGCCAGGCCAATAGGATCAGCCCTGTGAAGATCTGAAAGGCCCGGCGGAAAGCTTGGTTTCTGTTCTGCACCAAACGTTCATCGAGCCCCTTATCCGACGAGAGCACTTCTCGGCTGATGTAGGTTTTGCGGAAGAACCAGACACCCAGGACGACGCCATTCGCGACCAACAGAATAGGGAGAGCCTCAAGCGAAATGATCGAACCGGGAAGGGCCATTGACGTCATAAGCAAGATCGCGGCGAGCAAAAACCAGCCGGTATAGGTCGCGAGCACCAACCGCCGGCGGAAGCGGCGGCTTCCGATTCGGTTGTAGGTCGGTGGCTTTGGGAACCAAGCATCGTGGATGGCTTCCTTCGACATGCCACGCCGCTTCTGCTCGGCGAGGATCTTGTCCGACGTCATGCCTCGCAGCCTGAGCTCGGTCACCGACAGCTTGTCGAAGTCATCAATCATGCCGACTCCTCCTTCCGATAGAGCTGGCTGCTCATCGGCGCAAACGGTTGGCGCGAGAAGACGGCCTCTAGCGGGAGTCCGAAATATTCGGCGATGCGGAACGCCAGCTCAAGGCTGGGGTTGTAGTCGCCGCGCTCGAGGTAGCCGATCGTCTGATAGTTGATCCCCAACGCGTCTGCAAGCTGCTGCCTGGAAAGGTCCCGCTCGGCGCGGAGCACCGCAATCCTATTCTGGATCGGGGGAGCCATACGGCGAATTATTGCATATATACAACAGAATTGAGCAGTTTCGCACTACTCGTTTGGTGAAGCAGCGTGAATTAAGGCTTGGTGTCGGGGCCGCGATCCGGCAGGGTCAGCTTATGCACCAGCAGCTCGTCGATCTCCAGGTGCCGGATTCGCGCTCTGCCGACAGCGAGCCGGCCGATGGCAATCGCCCCGATGGCGACAGCACCGACCGCCAGTGCACCGAGCGCCGCCGCACCCAACGCTTTCGCTGCACGCTGTCGCATGGCGGTGGCTCCGCGATCCATCAGTCCTTAGCGATCAGCTCTCGGAGGACCAGCGGGAGGACGCCGCCGTTGTGCATGTATCCGACCTCGGTGTCGTTGTCGATACGCGAATGGGTCTTGAAGACAGTCTTCTTGCCATCGTCTGACGCCGCTTCGACCTCGACGGTCTGGCCGGGCTTGAGCGCCTCGAGGCCGCGGATCGTGAAGCGCTCCTTGCCGGTCAGGCCGAGCGACTGCAGGTTCTCGCCGTGAGCAAACTCGAGGGGCAGGATGCCCATACCTACCAGGTTGGATCGGTGAATTCGCTCCAGGCTCTCCGCAATCACCGCTCGCACGCCTTGCAGCAGCGGACCCTTAGCCGCCCAATCGCGGGATGAGCCGGAGCCGTACTCCTTACCCGCGATCACGACGAGGGGCACGCCTTCGGCCCTGTATTGCTGCGAAGCGTCGAAGATCGTCGCCTCCTTGCCGTCCGGCAGGTGCCTAGTCCAGTAGCCCTCGCGCTCGACCAGCTGGTTGCGCAGCCGGATGTTGCCGAAGGTGCCCCGCACCATCACCTCGTGGTTGCCGCGCCGCGCGCCGAAGCTGTTGAAGTCTTTGCGCTCGACGCCGTGCTCGATGAGGTACTTGCCCGCCGGGCTATCAGGAGGGATCGCTCCAGCAGGAGAGATGTGGTCTGTAGTCACCGAGTCGCCGAGAACTGCGAGTGCCCGCGCGCCTTCGATATTGGTAAGAGGTTTCGGGTCCGGCCCGAAGTCTTCGAAGTACGGTGGCTCGTGCACGTACGTGGATTTTTCGTCCCACTTGAAGATGGGTCCGGTCGGCGCCTCCATCTGCTTCCAGTGCTCGTCGCCCTCGAAGATGCGCGAGTACTCGCGCTTGTACATGTCCTGCTGCACGCACCGCTGCACCACCTCGTTGACCTCTGCCTGCGAGGGCCACAGCTCGGAGAGCATCACGGGCTTGCCATCCCGGGTCGTCCCCAGGGGCTCCTTGGTGAGGTCGATGTGGACTGTGCCCGCCAGGGCATAAGCGACGACGAGTGGCGGCGATCCGAGATAGCTTGCCTTGACGAGCGGGTGGATGCGCGACTCGAAGTTGCGGTTGCCCGACAGGACCGCGACCACGCTCAGGTCCTCCGCCGTCACCGCCGCCTCGACCTCCGGGCTCGCGAGCGGGCCCGAGTTGCCGATGCATGTGGTGCAGCCGTAGCCGACCAGGAAGAAGCCGAGCTTCTCGAGCGGCTTCATCAGCCCTGCTGTCTCGAGGTAATCGGTGACGACGCGCGAGCCCGGCGCGAGGCTCGTCTTCACATACGGGCTCACTTCCAGACCGAGCTCCACTGCTTTCTTGGCCAGCAATCCGGCGGCCACCATCACCGACGGGTTGGAGGTGTTGGTGCAGCTGGTGATGGCGGCGATGACGACGCATCCGTTTTCGAGCTTGGCCGCGGGCTTGGCGGCCACCGCGACGGCGGTGCGGCCGTTGACGGGTCCGCCTTCGTCGGCCAGGCGCCCGAGCGCGTTGGCGCTGGGCTTGGGCCCGTTGCCGAATGCGGTGGTGAAGCTCTCCCACACTTTCGGCAGCGGGGCGCGGTCTTGTGGGCGCTTCGGCCCGGCCAGACTTGGTTCGACCTTGCTCAGGTCGAGCTCGAGAAGCTCGCTGAACTTCGGCGTCTTGTCGCCGTCGGTGCGGAACAGTCCCTGCTCCTTGGTGTATCTCTCGACCAGCTCGATCTGCTCGCGGCTACGGCCGGTGATGTCCAGGTAGCGGAGCGTCTGCGCATCGACGGGAAACAGAGCTGAGGTGGCGCCGTACTCGGGGCACATGTTGCTGAGCGTGGCGCGGTCGGGCACGGACAGGCTGGACAGGCCGTCGCCGCAGAACTCGACGAACTTCTCAACCACTCCGTGCTTGCGCAGCATTTCGGTGAGGGTGAGCACGAGGTCGGTGGCCGTGGATCCCGCGGGCAGCGCGCCACTGAAGCGGACGCCGACCACTATGGGAGTCGGCAGGTAGGCCGGCTGGCCGAGCATCGCCGCCTCCGCCTCGATGCCGCC
>PLYD01000081.1 GCA_003151665.1 Candidatus Dormiibacterota bacterium | reverse complement strand
CTGACCGAAGCCGTCAACGAGGGCGTCTATGCGGGACGATGGCCAGGATCAGAGCACGTGCGCGAGCTGGAGAAGCGGCTGCGCTGAGCTAACCTGAACGGCTCAGCTGCTCAGGCGGCGCCGACGTGGGGCCAGGAGTCGAACACAGCGGTGTCGACTGAGGCTCGTTCGGTGGTCGTGATCAGGTCGTACAGAAATGTCCTTCCCGTGAGAGGTGGCCCGCCGGTCCCGCATTGGGTTTGCGAACACGAAGCCTCCTCGGCGTACCAAACCAACGTGGAGTTCAAGAACACGCCACCCGTTCTCGGTGCAAAGCTCAGCACGCTGCCTACGACCGGCTGATCGCTCAACCGCAGATAACCGACAGTGTGGTTGCCGGTTCCATCCGCCGCGGTGTATACGATGCGCAGACCGTCGGCACTGGGCCACGGGTGGATCCAGCTCAGCCCGGGCACGACGACCTGCACACCTGCCTTCGGGTCCCACGACTCCACGCCGGCGACGGTGCGGAAGTAAAGATGAGCGCCGGAGCCTGTCCAGGTCGCCATGGTCCCGTCCCTTCGGCTGTACACGAGCTTGTGGTTTGATAGGCGGACGACCTGGAAAGGAGCCGCCGTGCTTCCCGCTCCAATGAACGTGCTCTCCAGCGCGACGTACTGTCCGTCCGCGGAGAAACCGGTCATCGCATCGTCGGACTCGAGGTCGGTGCTGCGGCCCGGTATCGGCGAGAACTGGCTCAGTGTCACGTCGCCCGCGACCGAAAGCAAATGCCATGCAAGGCCGGCAGAGGTCGAGCTCAGATAGCTGAGGGTCTTCGCGTCCGGGCTCCAGGAGTAAACCCAGTACAGGAATGCCGCGTCGGCCCACGAGCGCACCAACTCTGTGCGTCGGGTCTGCAGGTCGGCCAGGTACAGCGCGCCGTTGCCGGTCGGGCCCGTGACGATGTACGAGACGTGAGTTCCGTCCATGAATCGGGGGTAGGTCGCGCTCGTTCCGCGAACCAGGCATCGCGATATCGGATTCGACAGGTCGCTGATGTCGCGGACGGAAACCCCGATTTTGTCCGGCAGGGTAACGAGCGCCAGATTGGCGAACGCAGGAATCCGAGAGCCGCATGTCAATGGCGCCGGCGTAGGTGCTGCCGGGCCGCCGGGAGCTTGGCTCGGAAAGGCAGGACCGCTTGCTCTAGGAGTCTTGCTCGCCACCTGGGTCGCCGCCGGAGAGCTGGGCGCATGGCCGGTCGCTCCTGGCAAGCCGCTGCAAGCGCAGAGCGCAAACATCGCCAGTGCGAGAACCGCTGCTCTCACGTAGGCCATAACGTAGGCTCCAATTGGCGGTTACGGGGGTGAACTCGTCCCCCCAGCGGTTATCCTGACCCGCCGTGACTAAAACAATGAAGCGAACCGGCGCAGAGGATGTTCGCTGGGACCTAGGCGATCTCTTTGCCTCGCCGACCGATCCGAAAATCGAGGCGGCGCTGGCCGGCTCGCTCGATCGGGCGATCGCATTCGAGGCCAAGTACAAAGGGCGCGTGGCCACCCTCGAGCCGTCCGACTTCGCCGCCATGATGCGCGAGCTCGAGGACGACGAGGACGCTGCCGCCCGACCCGAGGTGTACGCGTACCTCCTGCATAGCCAGAACACCCACGACCCTGCCGCCGGCCGGCTGCTCTCACGAGCTCGCGAGGCGGGCGCCGAGCGAGGAAGCCACGCTGTTTTCTTCACCCTCGAGCTGGCCCAGACGAGCGACGAGCAGGCGGCGCGCCTGTTCGCCAACCCCGAGTCCGCCAGGTACCGCCACGCTGTCGAGGAGGCCCGCAAGTTCCGGCCGCACCAGCTATCGGAGCCGGAGGAGCGCGTCCTCACGGACTACAGCCCCGTTGTCAATTCGGCCTGGACGCGGTTGTTCGAGGAGCTGTGCGCGGGCATCCGGGTCGACGTCGATGATCAGAAGCTGGCGCTCGCCGAGGCCCTCACCCTGCTGCACGAGCCCGACCGAGAGGTACGTCGCCGGGCCAGCGGCGCCATCACCGTCGCGCTTGGGACCGACGTTCGCACTCGCGCCTACATCTTCAACGTGGTCCTGCAGGAGAAGGCGATCGACGACCGGTTGCGGAAGTTCCCTTCGTGGATCTCGTCGCGGAACCTCGCGAACGAGACGTCCGATGCGGCGGTGCAGGCGCTGGTTAAGGCGGTCACCGGGAGATACGACATCTGCGCTCGTTATTACCGCGTCAAGCGAAAGCTCCTCGGAGTGGGCGAGCTGCACGAGTGGGACCGTTACGCGCCGATCGAGGAGGCCAAGCGCGAGGTGTCGTGGGATGAGGCCAAGGAGATCGTGCTCGGCTCGTATAACCGCTTTTCCAAGAAGGCGGGGGCGCTGGTCGAAGAGTTCTTCACGCACCCCTGGATCGACGCTCCCGTCGTGCCGGATAAGGCCGGCGGCGCCTACTGCATGCAGGTGACGCCGCGCCACCACCCCTACGTGATGCTCAACTTCACCGGCAAGCTGGGCGACGTGACCACGCTCGCGCACGAGCTGGGGCACGGACTCCACGACCTGCTGGCCTCGAAGCAGCACGCCTTCGACTACAACCCGCCGCTCACCCTGGCGGAGACCGCGTCGGTGTTCGGGGAGGCGCTGACCTTCGACCGGATCATGAGCGAGGAAAAGGACCCGAAGGTTCGTCTCGCCATGCTGTGCACCCAGTGCGAGGATGCGTTCGCCACTGTTTTCCGGCAGGTGGCCTTCAACCGCTTCGAGGATGCGTGCCACACGGCCCGGCGCACTGAGGGTGAGCTCTCCGTGGAGCAGCTGGGGGAGATCTACCAATCGAAGCTGCAGCCGATGTTCGGGGACGCGCTGATCCTCACCGACGAGCACAAGGGCTGGTGGAGCTACGTCGAGCACTTCCTGCACACCCCGGGCTACGTTTACGCGTACGCCTTCGGGAACCTCCTCGCGCTCGCCGTGTACGAGCGTTTCCTGGAGCAGGGGCCGGCCTTCGTGGACAACTACCTGGAGTTCCTGGCAGCGGGCGGGTCGACGCCGCCGGACGAGCTGGTCAGGCGCCTGGGGATGGACATCACGGACCCGGACTTCTGGGACGCTGGCCTCAGGATCCTGGACGGGATGGTGGCGCAGGTCGAGGAGCTGGCAGCACAGGCCTGATCCGCCGGGAGTGCCACCAAAAGGGCACGGATGGTCGTAAACCCGGCCGTTCATAGCGCCAGTCGGGCATTTTTGGTCGTATGCCGGCCGCGGGCTCCCTGGGGTAGCGTTTTTCCGCCAACCGATAGACTTACCCTGTTGGCGCACTGCGCGCCCCATGGGGTCCCCCCACAACTGGTTGTGGGGTAGGGAGTGCACATGACGGTCACCACCGAGACGCTCGCCACCACCGATCTCGAGTTCACGCGGCAGCTCGGGCAGCAGCTTCGGGTCGATTCCATCCGCTCCAGCACCGCCGCGGGCTCCGGCCACCCCACCTCCTCGATGTCCGCCGCCGACCTCATCGCGGTCCTCATCGCCCGCTACCTGCAGTACGACTGGGCCAAGCCCAAAGACCCCAACAACGACCACCTGATCTACTCCAAGGGCCACGCCTCGCCCCTCTGCTACGCGATGTTCAAGGCCGTGGGCGCGATCTCGGACGCCGAGATGATGACCTTTCGCAAGTTCGGCTCCCGCATGCAGGGCCACCCCACGCCCGCGATCCCCTGGGTGGACGTGGCCACGGGCTCCCTGGGCCAGGGCCTCCCGATCTCGGTCGGCGTCGCCCTGGCGGGCAAGAACCTCGACCAGCTCCCCTTCCACGTCTGGACCCTCTGCGGCGACTCCGAGCTCGCCGAGGGCTCGATCTGGGAGGCCTTCGACAAGGCCGGCCACTACCAGCTGTCCAACCTCACGGCCATCCTCGACATTAACCGTCTGGGCCAGCGCGGGGAGACCGAGTTCGGCTGGAACCTCGACACCTACCGGCGCCGCATAGAGGCCTTCGGCTGCTTCCCGATCGTGATTGACGGGCACGATGTGGCCGCCATCGACCGGGCTTACGGCACCGCCCTCTCCTCGACCGGCAAGCCGACCGTCATCATCGCCAAGACGATCAAGGGCAAGGGCTTCTCGGAGATCGAGAACAAGGAAGGCTGGCACGGCAAGACGCTGCCGCCGGACATGGCCGAGCGCGCGATCAAAGAGCTCGGCGGTATCCGCCACCTCAAGGTCAAGACCGCCAAGCCGGAAGCCACGCCAAGGACGGTCAAGCGCCCCGAGGCGGTAGTCACCCTGCCCACCTACAAGAAAGAGGACAAGGTCCCAACGCGCAAGGCCTACGGCGATGCGCTGGTCGCGCTGGGCGTGCTGCCCGACGTCGTCGCACTGGATGCCGAGGTCTCGAACTCGACCCACGCGGACGAGTTCAAGAACGCCTATCCCGCCCGCTTCTTCGAGATGTGGATCGCCGAGCAGCAACTGGTGTCCACCGCCGTCGGGATGAGCGTGAGGGGCTACCGGCCGTTCGCCTCCACGTTCGCCGCTTTCTTCTCGCGCGCGTACGACTTCGTCCGCATGGCCGGCATCTCGCAGGCCAACATCCGCCTCGTCGGCTCGCACGCGGGCACCGAGATCGGCCAGGACGGCCCCTCGCAGATGGCCCTCGAGGACCTCGCCTCGCTTCGCGCCGTCCACGGCTCGACGGTCCTCTATCCATGCGACCCCAACCAGACGGCCAAGCTCGTGCGGGTGATGGCCGACACTCTGGGCATCGTCTACATGCGCACGACCCGCGGCGCCTACCCCACCATCTACGGCCCGAACGAGGTGTTCAAGGTGGGCGGCTCGAAGGTCCTGCGCCAGAGCGCGAAGGACAAGGTCACCCTGATCGGCGCCGGCGTCACGCTGCACGCCTGCCGGGCCGCGGCCGACACGCTGGCTGAGAAGAAGATCCCGGCCCGCGTGATCGACCTCTACTCGGTCAAGCCGGTGGACGTGAAGACACTCAAAGACGCCGCCAAGGTGACCAAGGGCCGCTTCGTGATCGTCGAGGACCACTACCCCGAGGGCGGGTTGGGCGCAGCCGTCATGGAGGCGCTTGCCGCCGACGCACCCCCGCGCGTCGCGCACCTGGCAGTAAGGGATCTCCCTGGCTCCGGCAAGCCCGAGGAGCTGATGAACGCGGCCGGCATCACCGCCAAGCACATCGTCGCAGCCGCAATCAAGCTGCTCAAGGCAAAGTAAAGGGATGGCCACCAAGGAGGCGCGCCGCCCCTCGCCGATCAAGGAGCTCCGGCACGCCGGCCAGTCACTGTGGCTGGACAACATCCGGCGCCAGCTCATCACCTCAGGCGAGCTCGCCCGCCTTCGCGACGAGGGCCTCACCGGCGTCACCTCGAATCCGACGATCTTCGAGAAGGCGGTCAGCGGCTCCACCGATTACGACGAGGCCATGGTCCGGCTGGTCGCCGCCAAGAGGAAGCCCGAGGAGATCCTGTGGGAGCTGATGGTCGAGGACATCCAAGCCGCGGCTGATGTCTTCCACGAGGTCCACCACAAAACCAAGGGCGCCGATGGCTACGTGAGCATCGAGGTTTCGCCCACTGTCGCGAACAGCACGCCGCGCACCATCGCCTTCGCAGAAGACCTGAAGAGCCGCACACACCGACCGAACGTGATGGTCAAGATCCCCGCCACCAAGCCGGGCGTGCCGGCGATCCGGGACCAGATCTCGAAGGGCCACAACATCAACGTCACGTTGATCTTCTCCGTGAAGCGGTATGCCGAGGTCATCGAGGCCTATCTATCCGGACTCGAGGCGTTGCAGCGCAAGGGTGGAGATCTGAGCAAGGTGGCGAGCGTGGCGAGCTTTTTCGTCAGCCGCGTCGATACGAAGGTGGACAAGATCATCAGCGGGATGATCGAGAAGACGGCGGACCCGGCCAAGAAGCGGGCTCTGGAGCGGCTCTACGGTAAAGCTGCAATCGCCAACTCGAAGATGGCGTACCAGCTGTACCTCAAAGCGTTCAGCGGGCCGCGCTGGGCAAAGCTGAAGAAGGGCGGCGCGATGACGCAGCGCCCGCTTTGGGCGAGCACCTCGACCAAGGACCCTCGCTACCCCGACACCTACTACGTCGAAGAGCTGATCGGGCCGAACACCGTCGACACCATTCCGCCCGCCACGCTGGCCGCCTTCCGCGAGCACGGCGAGGTTCGCCGCAGCCTCGATGAGAACGTGGAGCTCGCGGCGCGACAGTTGAAAGAGCTGGCCGAGATCGGGGTCGACCTGGACCAGGTCACGCATGAGCTCGAGGTGGAAGGGGTCGAATCGTTTACGAAGTCGTTTGTCACGCTGCTCGAGGCGATCACCAAGAGCTCGAAAGACATCAAGGCCGGTAAGGGCCCTCGTCAGTGGCACAGCCTCGGCACGCTTCAGCCGGCGGTTGATGCGCAGCTGGCACGGCTGAACAAGGAAAACGCGGCCAGGCGGCTGTGGGCCAAGGACTCCACTCTGTGGACCGCCGACCCGGCCAAGCGCGCGGAGATCCGCGACCGTCTCGGCTGGCTGAACGTCGCCGAGAAGATGCTGGAGCACGCGCCCGAGTTCAAAGAGCTCGAGGTCCACGGCCGCGCGTTCTCCGACGTCGTGCTGCTGGGCATGGGCGGCTCGAGCCTTTGCCCCGATGTGATGCGCAACACCTTCGGCGCGATCAAGGGTCATCCCACGCTGCACGTCCTCGACACCACCGACCCCGCAACGATCCTCGGGGTCCGAGCCAAGATCACGCTCAACAAGACTCTATTCATCGTGGCCTCGAAGTCCGGCGAGACCACCGAGACGCTTTCGCACTTCGCCTACTTCTGGGACCAGTTGGCCAAGAGCGGCAAGAACGTCAAGGCCGGTCGCCAGTTCGCGGCGATCACCGACCCCGGCACGTCGCTTGAGAAGCTGGCGACCGAGCACGGCTTCCGCTGGGTGTTCCCGAACCCGCCCGACATCGGCGGGCGCTACAGCGCGCTCAGTTACTTCGGACTGGTGCCCGCAGCCCTGATCGGCGTGAACGTGGGCGAGCTCCTCGAGCGCGCGGTCGAGATGGCCCACGCATGCGCCGACTCGGTCGAAGCCGTGGACAATCCCGGCGTCTGGCTCGGCGCGGTCCTCGGCCAGATGGCCCTGGGCGGCCGCAACAAGCTGACCCTCATCGCGTCGTCAAAGATCGCCACTTTCGGTTACTGGGTGGAGCAGCTGATTGCCGAGAGCACAGGCAAGGAAGGCAAGGGCATCGTCCCCGTCGAGGGCGAGCCGGTCGGAAAGCCCGCGGTGTACGGCGACGACCGCCTGTTCGTCTACATCCGCATGGAGTCGGACCCTGCCAACCGCGCCGTCGCTGCGCTCGAGAAGGCAGGGATGCCCGTGGTGACGCTGACGATGCGGGACAAGCTGGACCTTGGCGGCGAGTTCCTGCGGTGGGAGATCGCCACCGCCATCGCGGGTTCGATCCTGCGCATCGATGCCTTCGACCAGCCCAACGTGCAGGAGTCGAAGGACAACACGAAAAAGGTGCTGGCTGAGTACAAGGCCAAGGNNAAGGCGAAGCCTGGCGCTTACTTCGCGATCATGGCCTACACCACACGCACGCCCGCCTCGAGCTCGGCGATCGCCGCGATGAGAACCGCCGTGAGAGACAGCAGAAAGATCGCGACCACCGCGGGCTACGGACCGAGGTTCCTGCACTCCACCGGCCAGCTGCACAAGGGAGGCCCGAAGACCGGCCTGTTCCTGCAAATCGTGCAGGACGACACCAAAGACGTTTCGATCCCCGGGCAGCCATTCAGCTTCTCGGTCCTCAAGCAAGCGCAATCCCTGGGCGACCTTAAGTCGCTCACCTCGAGACGCCTGCCCGTCCTGCGCGTGACCCTCGGCCGCGACCCGGCCGCCGGTTGGCGAGCGCTGGCCGCGGCGGTCAAGTCGGCAGCCAAGTAGCACCACCGGGAGGATCCGCGATGGAGATGGGAATGGTTGGCCTGGGCCGCATGGGCGGCAACATGGTGGTGCGCCTGCTCAAGCGGGGCCACCACATGATCGCGTTCGACCAGTCCGCCGACGCCGTCAAGGCGCACGAGGCCCAGGGCGCGGTGGGCGCGCACTCGCTCGAGGAGTTCGTCAAGGCGTTCCAGACCAAGCCTCGGGTGATGTGGGTGATGGTGCCGGCGGGCGAACCGACCACACAGACCATCAACGAGCTCGTTCGCCTTGGGGAGCCGGGAGACATCATCATCGACGGCGGCAACACGAACTGGAAGCTCGCGCTGGACGACGCAGCACGTGTCAAGGCAAAAGGCTTGCACTACATGGACGCCGGCACGTCGGGTGGGGTGTGGGGCCTGGCCAACGGGTACTGCCTGATGGTCGGGGCCGAGGAGAAGATCTACGAGCACTGCCTGCCGCTCCTCAAGGACCTCGCTCCCGCTGAGGGTGGACTAGTGCGCACAGGGCCCGAGGGATCCGGGCACTTCGTGAAGATGGTCCACAACGGCATCGAGTACGGGCTCATGCAGTCGTATGCGGAAGGGTTCGAGATTATGAAGCTATCCAAGTCGTTTCCCGGCATGGACATGCACGCCATCGCCGAGGCATGGCGCTACGGCAGCGTCGTGCGTTCATGGCTGCTCGACCTCATCGCCGATGGCCTGTCCAGGGACCCGCAGCTCGCGGGCATCAAGGGTTACGTCGAGGACACGGGTGAGGGGCGGTGGACGGTGGAGGCGGCGATCGAGGAGTCGGTGCCGGCGCCGGTCATCACGGAGTCGCTGTTCGCCCGGTTCCGCAGCCGGATGGAGGACACGTTCGCTGACAAGATGCTGGCAATGATGCGCAACCAGTTCGGCGGGCATGCAGTCGTAACCGAGAAAAAGTGACCGGAGCGCGGCCGCTGGATCACAACCCGCTGGCCGAGGGGCTGCTCGACTTCAAGGTCCGCGACCCCTCGCTCATGGTCATCTTCGGCGCCACCGGCGACCTCAGCGGCCGCAAGCTCCTGCCGGCCCTCTACAACCTGATGAAGCAGCGCCTGCTGCCCGCCGGCTTTGCGGTCGTCGGCGCCGCGATCGACGACCTCGACGACGCCGGCTTCCGCAAGCACGCGTCAGACGTCGTCACCAAGTTCTCGCGCACCCAGCCACTCGACCCGCAGGTCCTGCAGGCGTTCCTACAAAGCCTCTTCTACGTGAGGGTCGACTTCAGCAAGCTCGAGGACTTCCGGTCGCTGGAGCGGAAGGTCGAGGAGCTTGACCGCACCCGGCACCTCGGCGGCAACCGCGTGTACTACTGCGCCACGCCACCGCCCACGTACGAAACCATCGTCGAGCAGCTGAAAGATGGCGGCCTCACCAAGAGCAAGGGCTTCCACCGCATCGTTATCGAGAAGCCTTTTGGCTCGGACCTCAAGTCGGCGCGCGAGCTGACCCAGATCCTGCAGCGCGTCTTCCACGAGGACTCCGTCTTCCGCATCGACCACTACCTGGGCAAGGAGACGGTCCAGAACATCCTCGCCTTCCGTTTCGCGAACGCGATCTTCGAGCCGGTGTGGAATGCGAACCTCATCGACTCGGTCCAGATCACCGCCGCGGAAGAGATCGGGGTGGAGCTGCGCGGCGGGTACTACGAGAAGGCGGGCGCGCTGCGCGACATCGTGCAGAACCACGCGCTGCAGCTCGTGGCCCTGGTCGCGATGGAGCCGCCGATCACCTTCGAGGCGACGGCGGTGCGCGACGAAAAGGTGAAGGTGCTGCGCGCGATCAGGCCGATCCAGGATAGCGAGGTGGCGACCTCAACCGTGCGCGGCCAGTACAAGAAGGGCTGGGTGCTGGGCGAAGAGGTGGTCGGTTATCGAGAGGAGCACGCCGTTTCGCCCGGCTCCCTCACCGAGACATTCGCCGGGCTCCGCCTGTTCGTCGACAACTGGCGGTGGTCGGGGGTCCCGTTTTACATTCGGGTTGGCAAGCGAATGCCGAAACGGGTGACCGAGATCCACATCAGGTTCAAGCGGCCGCCCCACAACACGTTCGAGTCGGCGCGCGACCTTGACCCCAACGCGATCACGCTGCGCATTCAGCCGGAGGAGGGAATTTCGCTGCGGTTCGGAGCTAAGGTGCCCAGCGCGGGCTTGCGCCTGCGCAATGTGTCGATGGACTTCACATACATGTCCTCGTTCCTCGTCGAGACGCCCGAGGCTTACGAGCGCCTGCTTCTCGACTGCATGATCGGCGACCCAACGCTGTTCACGCGGGCCGATGAGGTGGAGGCGGCGTGGAGCTTTATCGATCCCATCGAGGCCGCATGGCGCGACGACCGGCCGCCGCTGTCGTTCTATCCATCCGGCACGTGGGGCCCGCCCGAGGCTGACAAGCTCGTTCGGGCTGACGGCAGGGAATGGCACAGATCGTGAGCTCGGTGCCCGTGCCGGATGTGGCGTGGCACGGCGAGGCCGTGACGATCGGCGATGTCCTGGGCGCGCTCAGCGGCATCCGTAGGAAGTTTGCCCACGCCGAGGCCGGCGAGGACGAGCATCCTCGCGCCCGAAACTGCGTGATGACGCTGGTCGCGGTCGCCACCAACAGTGCGGACGAGGCTCGCGCACAGCGCGCCAGCGTCGCGATCGCGGCGCATCACCCGCACATGGCGCTCATCGTGTGCGAGGAGGTCAACGTGCGCGCGGGGCGCATCGATGCCACCATCGCCACCCACCCGCTGAGCCCGTCCTCAAACGTGCACGCGCAGTGCGAGGTCGTCGGGCTGCACGTCCAGGGCGCGGCAGGGGAGCATCTGGCCGCCCTGGTCGACCCGCTCCTGCTGAGCGGTGTGCCGGTGTACCTCTGGTGGCTCGACACGCCGCCGTTCGGCACCCGCGAGCTGCTCGACGCCACCAGGATCTGCGACGCCCTGGTGGTCGATTCGGCGCGCTTCGACCGGCCCTACCAATCCTTCCTCGGCCTGGCGGACCTGGCGCTGAGCGCGCACAGCCACCTCGGGGCGGCGGACTTCCAGTGGGCAAGGCTCGAGCCATGGCGCGAGGCCATAGCCGAGTTCTTCGAGCCCAAGGACCGGCGCGACTACATGAAAGGCATCGCCGAGGTGGGAGTCGACTACGCCGGGGAGGGCCGGGGCAACCGCATCGCGGCATCCTTACTCGTCGGCTGGCTCGCGTCCGCGCTCGGCTGGAAGGTCAAGCGGGCGGTCGGCGGTAAGGGCGGCGTGCTGGTGGCGCACTTCGAGATGGAGGGCGGCCGGCAGATGGAGGTTGCCTTCAGGTCCGTGCCGAAAACCGACCTGGCCCAGGGCGAGGTGAGCGCGATCCGCATCAGCGGAGCCTCAGCCGGCCGCACGTTCCAGCTGACAGTGCAGCGCGACCCGGAAAGGCACTACCGGCTGACCTCGGAGGTCGGACCGAGCGAGCTGAGCCATCAGCACCGCCCTGGCGGCGACGACGACGCAGGCCGGGAGGTGGCGCTTCGCACGGCCACCCGAGACCACGAGGTCCTCCAGCGCAACCTCGAAGCCCTGCACCACATGGCCACTGGTGAGCTCCCCGGCGATGAGCGGCGGCACAGCTCGACGGTCCTCGCCCGCGAGCGGCGGCGAGGCCAGAACCACGTACTGCTGACGATGATCGACATCGGAGGCGCGGAGACGCTGCGCCACGTGCAGCAGGTCGACCTAGAGGACGAGGCCACGCTGCTGCTCAAGCTGCTGTCGACGGGCGCGAACGACACCGTGTACACGCGCTCCCTGACGGCCGCGGCCGAGCTCATGCGCGCCCTCTAACCAGTGAGCGAGTTCACGGTCCTCGAGACCGCGGAGGACGTCGCAGCCGCCGCGGCCGAGGCGATCGCGCAGGCCCTCCAGGAAGGCTCACGGACCCTCGTGCTGGCCGGAGGCACCACGCCGGCGCGGTGTTACGAGCTGCTGGCAAACATGGAGGTCGAATGGGGCAGGGTCACCGTGCTGTTCGGCGACGAGCGGTGCGTGCCGCCCGACCACCCGGACAGCAACTACAGGATGGCCAGGGAGACCCTGCTGGACAAGGTGGCGCCGGCCACGGTGCACCGCATGCCAGCCGAGCTCGGCCCCGACGAGGGCGCCGCCGAGTATGAGTCGACAATCAAGGCGCTGGTGCCACTGGACGTGGTCGTCCTGGGAATCGGCGAGGACGGGCACACCGCCTCACTCTTTCCCGGCCACCCAATCCTCAAAGCGAAGGGCCTCGTGGCAGGAGTAAGAAACTCTCCGAAGCCCCCACCTGAGCGCGTGACCCTGACGCTGCCGGCCATTCAGGGCGCGCGTCAGGTGATCATCCTGGCGACAGGCGCGGGCAAGGCGAAGGCGGTCGCCATGGCGAAACGGCAACAGGTGCCATCGGGGATGATTGCGGGCGCACGATGGCTGATCGACCGCGCGGCGGCAGGCAGGTGAGCAAGGTCGAGATCGTCCCCTCGATCCTGTCCGCCGACATCACAAAGCTTGGCGAGCAGGTGAAAGAGGCGGCGCGAGCGGGCGCGGACCGTATCCAGGTCGATGTGATGGACGGCCACTTCGTGCCCAACCTCACGTTCGGCCCGATGGTGGTCGAGGCGGTGCGGCGCGTCACCGAGCTGCCGATCGAGGCCCACCTGATGATCGACAACCCCGAGCTGTTCATCGAGGCCTTCGTAAAGGCCGGCGCCACACTGATCGAGGTGCAGGTCGAGTCGACGACATCCCTCTACAGAACCGTGATGCGCATCAAGGAGCTGGGCGCCAAAGCCGGCGTCGCCATCAACCCCGCGACCTCGGTCGAGACTCTGCGCGAGATTCTGCCCTTCATCACGACCGTCAACGTCATGACCGTCGAGCCCGGCTTCGGCGGCCAGAAGTTCATCGCCTCGAGCCCGGACAAAATACGAAGAGTCAGGGCGATCTCGGCAGAGGTGGAGATTGAGGTCGACGGCGGCATCGATGCCAAGACGGCGCCGCTGGTGGTCAAAGCCGGCGCCACGGTGCTGGTGGCGGGCAGTTCGGTGTTCGGTCACAAGCAGGGAATTGGAGCCGGGATCAGGGCCATCAGAAGCGCCGTTGTCTGAGCAGGACGACCTCAAGCGAGCGGCCGCCGAGAAGGCGCTGGAGCTGGTCCGCGACGGCATGCTGATCGGCCTGGGCAGCGGCTCCACGGCCAATTACTTCACGGAAGGCCTGGGACAGCTGGTCAAGGAAGGCATGAAGGTGAGGGGCGTTCCCACCTCAAGGGCCACGGCGAACCTGGCGGCGGCCAACGGCATCCCGATCGTCACCGAGCTCATCGGCCAGATCGACCTCACGGTCGATGGGGCGGACGAGGTGGACCAGGCGCTGAACCTCATCAAGGGAAGGGGCGGCGCGCTGTTCCGGGAGAAGCTCGTGGCCGCGGCCTCAAAACGATTCATCGTGGTCATCGACGAATCCAAGGTGGTCAAGAAGCTGGGCGTCGGCGTGCTGCCGGTCGAGGTGTCGGGATTTCTGTGGCGGACCACCGCCCACCGCCTGGCGTCGGTGGCGACGAGCCTGACGGTGCGAGGTGGGGAAGAGGCGCCCTACATCACGGACAACGGCAACCTGATCCTCGACCTAACGCTGGCCGAAGGCATCGACAATGCACCGGCCCTCGCAGCTGACCTGAAGGCGATGATCGGTGTGGTCGAGCACGGCCTGTTCATCGGTATGACCGACACGTGCATCGTGGCGGGCCCGGACGGCCCGCTGGTGGTGGGAAGACAGTCGGGAGCCGCCGCGAGCCTGTAGGGCAAGTTGGCGGACAGGTTGGGATTTGAACCCAAGATAGCCTTGCAGCTATACGGCATTTCCAATGCCGCGCCTTCAACCGGACTCGGCCACCTGTCCGTTCGAATGAAAGTTTAAGTTGGGAGCAGTCGGATCCGTGTCAGGACTCGGCCGCCCACTCCATCGCCTCAGAGACTGTCGTGAAGGTACGTGTTGAAAACGCCTTCATCCCGACCTGACTGAGCATCTGTTCCGAGGCAATCTTGCCCAGCCCGCGGTGGGGCACCACCACCGCAATGCGTGCCAGGCCGAAAGTGACCGCCAGTGGGGTCCAGGTATCCCGAATCCATAGCTGATCTTGTTCGGTGACGCCTTCCAGCCTGCGGTTGTCGCTTATCAGCGAGGCCGCGCCGATGGCTCGAATGGCATCGAGGATTCGTGTCGTGCCGGCCCGGAATTCGACGCTGTTGGCGAAGCCCTTCCACTCCACATAGACGCAACGGCTCTCAGGATCCGCTTGAACTGAGAGCCAAGGTTCGTCCGCGAATACGCCGCCCTGTGAGGAGGGACTCACGGCGAGATGACGGTAGCACCGCTGTCTCGAACCTGCCGCGGTGTGCGTGGCTCTACGAGTAGGGCCCGTGCCGCAATACAAGGACCACGGCGTTGAGGGCCACTACCAACACCCACAACAGGCCAACCGCAAGAGGGGGAGGCAGGCCGGAAACGAAACTTGCCGGCGGACAGCCCTCGCCGACCGGGCACACGAGTGGACTGGCGACCCATGCCGCGACCGCTGTGAGCGCCAGCGCCGTCATGACCGCGATAAACGCGACCAGCTGCCGGCTCAGCAACCTATCCGCGCCGATCCTCAATCCGCCGCATCCGCACGAGCTTGACGTTTCGACCCGGGGACGGACTGAGCGACTAACCCTAGGGGATCGTGATTACCGGGCTCTTGTTGTACGAGTTGAAGTTCATGGTCAGCGTGCCGCTTGTGCTGGCGTACTGGAGCTGGACGGGGTAACCATCCGTCTCGCGGATCCAAAGGTCGAACGAGCTGCTGCCGGAGCTCGATCGAGTGTGCCAGAAAGCAACACCGGAGATGATCTGCTCAACCGGGTAAGTGCTTGGCGCAGTGGGCGACGCACTCTCGCGTTTTTGGCCCCACTTACCGTTGTCGACGCGGATGAAGAGCCTGGTCCCGATACGAGCACAGCTCCGTCCTCAAGTTCATCGAGTCGGTGTTCGGCTTGCCGACTCTGGCCTCTGTCAACCACATGTTCGACGTGTCGACCCCGGTGGGAGGGAATTACGAGGCGGCGGCCGGCCCCCGCCCTTGCCGGTCCTCCGGCACCCCCAGGCGATGGGCTGAGCAGCATCGGCAACCTCATGGAGTGCTTCAGCTTCTAGAGCGGGCCCTTCAGTTCGCCGGCGGGAGATAGCTCGCCCCTGACGCCAGGGGTGTTGCCTTCGGCGTGGCCACGGAGCATCATCGCGCCGAGGCGAGAGAAGACGGCTATAAGTTCAGATCTCCGGGTTCAGGAGCTCGTCGCCACAGTGCGTGGCGCGCTGATCGACCTCGCCTGGAAGGCGCCGGACTTCGACCCGGCAACCCGGCAGCTGGTCGGCTTCGAGCTCTTCCGGGATGACGTCTCGACGCAGCCGCCTTCGCGCCTCACGTCGCAAACAATGCCGGGCGAGGTTGTCGAGGCCCGCGGACTCGAGATCCTGCCCCATAGCGAATATGGGGTGCAGGCAATCTGGCGCATCGCCGACTGGCCATACGCGGCGATCGAGTTCGGCCCTCCGCGCCTGACCAAAGACCTTGCCGGGCCTGCAATCGTGGTGCCACCGGAGGAGCGGATCCATTCGCTGGCGGCGCTCCAGCGCCAGGGCCTGATCACGACTGAGGAGATGGAGCAGGCGGTAGAGCAATTTCTAGGCACGGCTCGGCCGGCGCCCGGGGCGCAGCCGGCGCGGAGAGCTGCGATTCCGAGGGCGGCTGCGGGCGGCGCCACCTCTGCGAAGACGAGGCGGCTCGCGTTCACGTACATCGCGATCGCCGTCGTGCTGGTCCTCGCGCTGGTTGTGGTCGGACGGTTGACTGGCCGCCTTCAGTTCAATCTGCCATCGGCCGTGAACATTGCCGCGTCCCCAAGTCCTTCGCAGCCCTCGAATTCGCCTTCTCCATCCGCTGGGCCGTTGGACCTGAGCTCAATCCTCATCAAGCCAACCGACCTGAGGGTGGGCTACGTCGCCGGCCAGTACGGTACTAGTCCGCTGTGCGCCAAATGCGTGCCTGCGGTCTCCAGCCTCTCCATCGTTTTTCAGAACGCAAAGCTCAAGCGCACCATTCTCAGCGCGGCGAGTGTCGCTCCGAGCTCAGCCGGCAGCAAAGCGGTTGCCACAGCCCTGATGGCCAATCGGAGCGCTGCCGGGGGTTGGAACGCAGTCGCCGGCCTCGGGGATGAGGGTTTTGCCACCACCACCGTCACGCAAAACCAGAGCCATTTCTTGGTGGTTTGGCGAGCAGGCGCGATCACGAACGAAATCATGCTGGTCGTGCCCGCAGGGAGCCTCAAGCTGCAAGACGCGATTGACGTGGCAATGATCCAGCAGGCGCGCGCGGCCATCGCCCTGGGCTGATCGTGTCCTGAACCTACTCGTCTGAGATCGATTAGCCCGAAATCGTAGAGTGAGTTGATCCCCTAACGATCCATACCAAGGAGTCAGCTCATGACGAGTCTCGCCTTCGACCCCGAGGAGACAACCCATTGGGAACAGGTTCAGCCGCGGACCGTCAGCCCTGAAAACTGGAAGAAGTTCGAGGCCAACGCTGCTGAGATGTTCGAAGCCTTTGGGATGGACCTCGGCACGCCCGGAACCCTCCAGACGCCAACCCGTTTTGTGCGTGCGCTGTACGACGCCACCATCGGCTATGAGGGCGACCCCAAGCTCCTGACCGCCTTTCCCACCGAGTGCCGCGGGGGCCCGGATTGCAGCATCGCGCAGGTCATCGAGGGGCCGATCGAGTTCTTCTCCCTGTGCGAGCACCACGTTCTTCCGTTCCACGGGCACGTGTACATCGGCTACATCGCGCATGAGGAGATCATCGGTATCTCCAAGTTGACGCGGCTGGTCCGCGTTTTCGCCCGACGCTTTACGGTCCAGGAGCGGGTCGGAGTGCAGATCGCCGATGAGCTGGTGCGCGTCCTGCAGCCGCACGGTGTTGCGGTGCACCTTTCGGCGATGCACCTGTGCACGCAGATGCGGGGCGTGCGCGAGGACCACTCGCGCACCATCACCTCGTTCTGGCGCGGCAACTATGAGACCGACCCGCAGCTGAGGACGGAGTTTCTCCAGGCCGCCTCGCAGTCCAGGCACTGAGTGCGGGCGCCATTCGACGTCTTGTTCGAGGCCGAGGGCCTTCCTGAGTACGCGCTGCCCGTCGACCTGATGCACCTTTACGGGCGCCTCGGCTTTCGGGATCGGGTGATCTATGCGAACTTCGTGTCGTCGATCGATGGTGTTGTTACGCTCGGTGCGAATCCCTCGGCTGGGTCGGTGATCAGTGGCAAGTCACCCGCGGATCGCTTTGTGATGGGGCTGCTTCGGGCTTGCGCTGATGCCGTGGTGCTTGGAGCCGGCACGCTTCGCGCCACGCCCGGCCACCTC
The DNA here is from genome assembly GCA_003151665.1 of Candidatus Dormiibacterota bacterium. Next base: position 38,291 of record PLYD01000081.1, on the reverse strand, counting down.
TGGACGCCGGCGCATGTGTATCCCGCTCTCGCCACCGAGTTCACCGCTTTGCGCAGCGCGCTGGGGCGCAGCGCGGAGCCCGTCCTCGTGGTGCTCACGGGGAGCGGGGAGCTTGATTTCTCTCATCCTGCCCTTGTGCGTGGCGCGATTGTCATGACCACCAGCCCTGGGGCGAAGAAGATCGGGTCGCGGTTGCCCGCGTCGTGCGAGCTCGTGGTGTTGGGGAAGGGCAAGAGCCTCGATGTCGGCAAGGTTGTGGGCGAGCTTCGCGAGCGTGGGCTCGATGTGCTGCTCAGCGAGGCCGGGCCGCACGTGACCGGGCAGCTGGTTGGGGAGGGGCTGCTGGACGAGGTGTTCCTCACCCTGTCGCCCGTGTTGGCGGGGCGGGGCAAGGACAAGAGGTTGGGGATGGTCGAGGGGATCGAGCTGCTGCCTGCCAACGGGGCCTGGAGCAAGCTCCTCAGCGCTCGGCAGCATGGGGATTACCTGTTTCTGCGGTACGGGGTCGGAAAGAGTTAACTCGGGCGACGTGCTTTCCTCGGGGCCCCCCCCGCGCTTTGACGAAGGGCTTTGATCTAATGCGCGCCTCCCGCCGAAGCGGGGAGGTTAGCTGGCGTTGAACGCTCGGGATTTCAGAGCTCGTTTCAGGTCGTCTTGGGATTCCAATAGGGAGCGCTTGATTGGGCCCGGGATCTCTTCGCCTCGCTTCAGCCACGTGTCCGTCCGGTCCACCACCTCTTGCGTGATCACCATGTGCGGGTACATCGAGCCGATGAAGCCCAGCGCTTCCTCGATCTCGAACTCCTCCCAGAGCTTCATAACGCTGTCGAAGTAGGGCTGTTCGTACGCGCTCAGCAGCGCCTCCTGGTCCGCGCGGTGGAAGCCCGACGCGATCGCCCGCTTCATCGCCAGCGGCGGTTCATGGCTCGTGACCTCTGCCCATGCCTCCGCCTTCGCCTCCTTGGTGGGTCGCGCTGCTCTCGCTGCGGCTGCGGCTCGTTGGCCCTGGTCCGTCGGGTCCCGCTCGAGCTCCGCAGCGATCAGCTCCTCGCCTGCCTCGCCGATCATGCCGAGCGCGTTGACCACGCTCCACCGCACCGCGAAATCCACCTGGAGCCCATCGAGCTTCGTCGTCCCATCCAGCAGACCGCGCACCCACGCGATGTCTTCTGGCTCCCTTGCCGTTCCGATGAATGCGTTGGTCCACAGCAGCTGCAGGTCGGTCCCCGTGGCCATGCGGCTCAAGCGCTCCTTCGCGCCATTGGCCACCTGCGCTCTTAGCGCTGCGCACTGGCCGGGGTCGGCGTACCTGTCGACGGCGCCGGTCATCCTGCCGATCAGCGACCCCGCGATCGCTGCATCGGTCTCGACGTCGATGTTGGCCAGCGAGATCTCCAGGTAGTCCGCGACGCGCAGCTTGGCGTCGCGCACCATGTCCCACAGCGCCTCCCACAGCACCGCGCGCGCCAGCCCGTCATCGAGGCCGCCCAGATGCGTTTTGAGCGTAGCCAGCGACCGAGTGTCCAGGTCGATCTTGGTATAGGTGAGGTCGTCGTCGTTCGGCAGCACGAGGTCGGGTATCGGTTCATCCGCTAGCTGCGGCACCGCTGTGGTCGCGCCGTCGATGTCCAGCTCGACCGCCTTTCTTCGCACCAGCGCGTTGCCCTGGATGTCGAACAGGCCCACCTTCAAGCGGTGCGGCCGCAGGGTGGGGTGCTCGGGCGGTGCTGTCTGGATGAGCGACGCGCTCTTGATGCGCGTGCCGTCGGCGACGATCTTCGCGCTGATGGTGTTGACGCCGGCTTGCTCGAGCCAGACCTTCGACCACGCCTTCAGGTCGCGGCCCGAAGCCTCCTCCAGCGGCGCCAAGAAGTCCGACACCTCTGTGTTCCCGTACTCGTGTCGCTTGAAGTAGTTGTTGACGCCGCTGAAGAATGCGTCCTCGCCGACCCACGCCACGAGCTGCTTGAGCGCCGACCCACCTTTCTCATAAGTGATGGGGTCGAAGTTGAGCAGCACCGATTCCACGTCCGGAATCTCGGCGACGATGGGGTGGGTGGTGGGAAGCTGGTCCTGCGCTTTGGCCTTCGCCTTCAAGCTCATCGCGAACGTCGTCCAGCTATTCGTGAAACGAGTCGCTTCGACGTTGGCAAGGTTGCCCATGTACGTCGCGAACGTCTCGTTGAGCCACAGGCCGTCCCACCAACGCATCGTTACGAGGTCGCCGAACCACATGTGCGCCATCTCGTGCAGCAGGGTCTCCGCGCGCCGCATGCGCAGCGCCTCGGTGACGCGCGACCTGAATACGTACGCTTCAGTGAAGGTCACGCAGCCGGCGTTCTCCATCGCCCCGGCCGAGAACTCAGGCACGAAGAGCTGGTCGTACTTGCCGAAGACATACGGGTAGCCGAATCGCTCCTGGAAGTAGTCGAGCCCCTGCCGGGTGAGCTCGAACAGCTCGTCAGGGTCGAGGTACTTCATCAGCGACTGCCGGCAGTAGATGCCGAGCGGGATGCCGCGGTGCTCCTGGTGGACCGAGTGGTAATGGCCGGCAACGATCGCGGCCAGGTAGGTCGACATCGGCTTGGTCTTGGGGAATCGCCACATCCCGCTATCGCGTTTACCTGGCGTGTTCGACACCACCACCCAGTCCCCCGGCGCTTTCACCTCGATGGTGTAGGTCGCTTTCAGATCGGGTTGGTCGAAGCACGCGAAGGCGCGGTGCGCGTCGTAGCTAGCGAATTGGCTGTGGAGGTACACGCGCCCGTCGAGCGGATCCTGAAACCGATGCAGCCCGGTGCCGTCGGTCATGTAGTCCGCGGTGCCGGAGACCTCGAGCGTGTTGTCCTCTTGTAGGCCCGTGAGCTGCAGTCGCCCGCCGTCAAAAGCGCTCGTCGGTAGCTCTTTGCCATTGAGCTCTGCTCTCGAGATGGCCGGGCCGATGAACTCGATGAAAGTGTCCGAGCCCGGCCGGCGGCATCGGAAGGTCACCGTCGTGTCGGAGCCGAAGGTTTCGTCGCCTTGCGTCAGGTCCAGGGCGACGTCGTAGTGGACATCGGAGATGAGCGTGGCACGGTCCTGCGCCTCGCGGCGCGTCAGGTTATTGCGAAGGATGATGAGTTTCTTCTAGCAGCTCTGGGCGCCCAGCAGCAGTGGCGTTGAGGCAGCCGCAGCGGGAGTCGTCGAGACAGCCACCAGGGCGGCGGACTTTGCCGCCGGCAGCGTGACAGTTTGGAATCCGGGGTCGGCGCGGATGAACCCCCCCGAGGGTTTGAAGGATCTACCGGGCAGGGATGTCGTCGCGCCTGTGCATTGGTCGAAGAACTTGAGAATGTAGCCGAGGGTACCGCTCTGGGCGCTGGAGTACCTCATCTCGACGTCGACCCTGCAAGTGCTGTTCAGCTTGCAGGTCGTGTCGGGCAAGAAGACGACGCCGGTCACTGGCGGAGCAGAGCTCGGAGCGTAGGTCGGGACCGTTTGAAGCCCGCCAGGGTTCGTCGGAGTGGGCGTCGCCCTGGGCGTGGGCTTGGGACTCTTGCCCGGTGAGGGTGTGTGGGTCACGACTCCGACGGTCGACCCTGGCCGCTTGAGGAGGTAGTAGCCGCCGCCCGCGACGAGGAGAAGCAGGAGGACGACCCCGATGATCGCCGGGATCATCCAGGCCGGCCGGTCGCTGGGAATGCGTTCGGGCGGGCGCGTCGTCGACGGCCTTCGCGCGGGCGCTGATGGAGGGGCGATGGGCGCCGCGGTCTCCGCGGCCACCACGAGGTCTGGCGCGACGTTCGGCGTCCAGGCCGGAGTTGCGAGCGCGCTCCAGGTCGGCTGCGCGGGCGCCGGAGTCGCGGGTGCCGGCGGCTTGGACGAGAAGCTGCTTGGGGGGTTGGCCGGCGGCTCATAGTGCGGCGGCGGGGGAGCGACCGGGGGCGCGGGCACGGGGGGCGCCGCAGGGGCCGCGGGCGCCGCTGTCTCCCAGGTGGGAGGCGCCGGCATGTTGGTGCCGAAAGGGGAGGGCGGCGGCAGGTTGGTCGAGTAGGGCGATGGGGCCGGCTGCGCGGGCGCGGGTGGGGTCGAGGGCGGCGGTGGGGCGGGCGGCGCAGTGGGCGGTGCACTGGGCGGGGCGGGGACCGGAGTCCCAGGGTTCGTTGGGAAGGGCGACGGCACGGGCACCGGCACGACCAGCGGGATGGTCGAGGCGGGTGGTGGAGCCGTCTGCTCGGGCGCGGCGGAGGTCGGCGGAGCCGCGGTCTGCCACGCAGATGGCGCTGCGGGGCCGGCGGGCTTGGGGTCGGGCATGCGCGGCAGCGCGTCGTACGACACCGAGGTCGGCCGGGGGGTGTCTTCGGGCGGGGGGACGTACGAGCTCTGCGCCGGCGACACGGGCGCCTGCGGCGCGGGGGCTTCAGCCTGCGGGAGGAATGGCGTGATCGGCGGCATCTCACGGCCGCCGGCCCGAGTCGCCAGCTCGGCCTGCGCGGCAGCCATCCGGTCGGGCGCGAGCAGCGCCGCCGCCATCTCTCGCAGCGCGCCCTGTGCACGATCGGCGGCGGGGCCCATGGCGCCGCTGGCCATCGATCGCATGGTCACGACCAGGCCTGGCGGGATGCTCGGAGGGGCAGGCGCGCCGGCCGGGTCGACGCCGAACGCGGCGCAGATCGCCATGCCGCTCGACCGCACGTCGGCCCGCAGGTCGCTTTGCGACGGGGCTCCGCGCACGGCGCCGGCCGGGTGACCCGCGAGCCGCACCTCGCCGTTGCCGTTGACCCGGACTGAGGCGGCGCCGAACCCGCCCATCGCGATGCCGGCCTCGTGCAGCGCGGCCACTCCTGAGAGCAGAGAGGCGCCTAGAGCGGCTGCAGCGGGCGGCGTCAGCGGCCCGCGCGACAGGATCGTGCCGAGGGGTACTCCCTCATTCGGCTCAACCGCGACCCACAGTCCGTTGGGATCGGTGCCCCAGGCCAGAACGGGGGAGAGGGCAGGGTGGCGGTGCTCGAAGAGCCTCTGGATGCGAGGCACGGCGCCGGCCGCCTCCGCCGGAGGCACCGGGATCTCGTGGATGACGACCGATTTCCCGTTCTTCAGGACGGCCTTCCAGCCCTGGCCCGCACCAGGGTCGACAAGCTCGATCAGCCTCGGCTTGGGCTCACTCTCGGGCATATGTGGGCCATGGTAACCTTGCCCGACATGGCATATGTGATCGTTCAGCCGTGCATCGACGTCAAAGACGCATCGTGCGTCGAGGTCTGTCCGGTGGATTGCATTCACACCGATGACGCTGCAACGATGTATTACATCGACCCCGACGAGTGCATCGATTGCGGTGCCTGCGTCGATCCCTGCCCCGTCGACGCGATCTTCCCCGAGGATGAGGTTCCCGCGCAGTGGCGCGACTTCATCAAGATCAACGCCGACTATTTCAAGAAGTAGGCGCCGCGTAAATTGACTCGCCACACGGTAACCCTCATCCCGGGGGATGGCGTCGGACCCGAGATCTGCGATGCCTCCGTGCGTGTCATCGAAGCCACCGGAGTCGCGATCGACTGGGACGTTCACCAGGCCGGCGAGAACGTGATCAAGGAGTTCGGCACGCCGCTTCCCGACCACGTGCTGGCCTCCATCCGCAAAAACAAGGTCGCGCTGAAGGGCCCGATCTCAACGCCCATCGGCAGTGGCTTTCGCAGCGTGAACGTCGCGCTGCGCCAGGCGCTCGACCTGTACGCGCTGGTACGCCCGGTCAAGGCTTACAAGGGCGCGCGCAACCTGCGCGACGACCTCGACTTCGTGATCGTCCGCGAGAACACCGAGGACATTTACGCCGGCATCGAGTTCGAGCTCGGCACGCCGGATGCGGACCACCTGATCAAGGAGATCTCGGCGCTTTCCAAGAAGCCGATCAGGCCGGACAGCGGCCTCTCCATCAAGCCGATATCAGTGAGCGGCTCGGAGCGCATCGTGGAGTTCGCCTTCGACTACGCGCGCAAGAACGGGCGGCGCAAGGTGACCGCCGTGCACAAGGCGAACATCATGAAACACACCGACGGCCTGTTCCTCGCCGTGGCCCGCAAGGTGGCCGCGAAAAATCCCGACATCGAGTTCGACGATCGCATCGTCGACAACATGTGCATGCAGCTGGTGCTACGACCGAAGGAATACGACGTCCTGTGCTGCATAAACCTTTACGGCGACATCATTTCGGACCTCGGCGCGGGGATGATCGGAGGCCTGGGCCTGGCGCCGGGCGCGAACATCGGCACCAAAGAGGCGGTGTTCGAGGCCACGCATGGAAGCGCGCCGAAGTACGCGGGCCAGAACAAGGTGAACCCGATGGCGGTGATGCTTTCGGGCGTGCTGATGCTGAGGCACCTCGAGGAGGTGGCGGCGGCCGATGCGCTCGAAGGCGCGATCGCCGCGGTGATCGCCGACGGCCGGAACGTCACGTATGACTTGAAGGAGCGCCGCGACGATACTTCGTCTGTGGGCACGAGCCAAGTGGCCGATGCCGTGATCGCGCAACTGAAAGCAGGGGCTTGAGAGCCCTCAGCCCAGACGTCGTGCGACTGCGCCGCCTTTGGGATGAGCACATCCACAAACCCTTTCCCGCCGCCACCGGTGCCGACCCTCGCGTGCAAGAGGTGGCGCTGTACGCGTCGTGGCTGGGAAGCATAGTGGAGGCAGCGCTGCGCCGAGGTACCGTGGACGCCGAGCACGCCAAGATGCTGAAAGTGCGCCGCGCCGAGGGCAACCAAGGACTGTTCCGCGCGAGCGGGGAGCTGGGCGAGCCCGTGCGCTCGTACGTGGCGCGGCTCATCTCGATCGAGGACATCCTGTCGGGGTTGCCGGTCAAGTGAGACGCCGCGCCGGTTTCGTTGCGGTGCTGTTCCTCGCGAGCGGGTGCAACTCGGGAGGCCCGCCGGTGACGGTCACGCCAACCGTGGCGCCTGTCGCCGACGTCGTGGCGGCGCCTGATGCGGGCGACCAGCCCTCATTCGCTGTGCGCACCGGGCAGCCGCCGGCGCTGAGCCTGCAGGAGCTGTTTCACCCCACGTACGTCGTGCCGGTCAACCCCGACGAGATCCGGACCCTGCTGGTGACGGGGGATGTGATCCCGGCCCGTGGGGTGAACTACTTCCAGACAGTGCGACACGATTACCTGTGGCCGTTCCGGCCGACGGCGGCTTACACGAAGAAGGCCGACATCACGTACATCAACCTCGAGGCGCCGCTGTTCGCGGGTTGCCCGGTGAGCCCCGCGGAGAGCTTCACGTTCTGCGGCGATGCGCGGACCGTGAACGGCCTCACCTACATGGGCGCCGACGTGGTCAACCTGGCGAACAACCACACGAGCAACTACGGGGCGGCAGGGATCACGGCCACCGATACCTTGCTGCACCAGCACGGCATCCAGACGTCGGGGTTGGGCCCGGTGGCGGTGATCAATGTGCGCGGGATCAAGTTCGGATTCATCGGGTTCAACGGGGTGGGCGTGGCGATCGACCGGGCGGCGCTGAAGGCGGGCATCGCTCGCGCGCGGCAGCTAGCGGACGTGGTGGTCGTGCAGTTTCACTGGGGCAAGGAGTACGAGCGGCAGCCCATGACTGACCCTAACGTGCCGACGCCCGACGACCCGGTGACCATCGCGCACCTCTCCATCGATTGGGGGGCGGACATCGTCATCGGCAACCATCCGCACTGGTACCAGGGGATCGAGGTCTATCACGGCAAGCTCATCACCTATGCGCACGGGAACTTCGTGTTCGACCAGATGTGGTCGGAGCAGACGAGGGAGGGCGTGATCGGCACCTACACGTTCTATGGGACCAGGCTCGTCGCGGCGAGCTGGAGGGCGGTGCGGATCTACGACTACGGGCAGCCGGAGTTCATGAACGCGAAGGACAACGCGATCGCGCTCACGACGATGGAGGCGGCAAGCGATCAGCTCGCGCAGCGCCTGAAAGAACCAACGACATTCCTAATCCCGGCGCTACCAAAAGCGCCGGTGTGCTACCCAGAACACGCCCCGCCCCCGTATGGAGTGGGAGGCACGAGCATCGGCCCGTGCGCCCCGGCCTAGACCAAAGGTAGTAAACAGGTGGTTGTTTTGGTGCCACCTACTCCGCGTGCCCGAAGGCCTTTATCTCTTCGAGCTCTTGCTCTGTCAGCTTGCGCGGCGTATCGCCGCGCTCGACCTTTTCGGCCTGAACGTGATGCTGGATAACCTCGACGACCTCTGGATTCGCGAGCGTGGTGATGTCGCCCGTGCCCGTGAAGTTGGAGATGCCTGCAATAACGCGGCGCATGATCTTGCCTGATCGGGTCTTGGGCATGTCCGGGACGATCCAGACGTTTTTCGGCCGTGCGATCTTCCCGATCAAGTTCTCTATCGCGGCTGCCACCTTAGCTTCAATTTCCTTGCTCGGCTTGTACCCCGGCTTCAGCGCGACGTAGATCTCCACGGCCCGCCCTCTGAGCTCGTCAATGACGGGTACGGCGGCCGCCTCCGCGATCTCCTCTACGGTCATAGTTGCCGACTCCAGCTCCTTGGTGCCGAGTCGATGTCCGGCGACGTTGATCACGTCGTCAACGCGGCCGATGATCCGGAAATACCCGTCTTCAGCCTGCAGGGCGCCGTCGCCTGCGAAATATGGCCAGTCGTGCCAGTCCTTGCTGTTCTTGTCTTTGCAGTACTTCTCGTAGTAAATCTGCACGAACCGCTCCGGTGCGCCATAGATCGTCTGGAAGATGCCAGGCCAGGGATTGCGGATGCATATGTTGCCTGCCCGGCTTCCGGCCGGGACCGGCTTCCCCTTCTCGTCATTGATCACCGGATAAATGCCCAGGACGCCCGGGCCGCAGCTCCCAGGCTTCATGGCCTGAAGCGCCGGCAGCGTGCTCCCAAGAAAGCCGCCGTTCTCCGTCTGCCACCACGTATCGACGATGACGGCCTCGTCCTTGCCGACGGTGTGGTAGTACCACCTCCATACGTCAGGCTCGATCGGCTCACCGACCGTCGTCATGTGCTTGAAGTGGTAGTTGTACTTCTTTGGCTCATCGGGACCGAGCTTCCGCAACATCCGAATGGTCGTCGGAGCGGTGTGGAATATGTTGACCCCAAGGCGCTCCGCGATCCTCCACGTACGGCCCGCATCCGGGTAGGTGGGGACGCCCTCGTACATGACGCTGGTGGCCGCCAGGGCCAGCGGACCGTAGACGATATACGAGTGGCCTGTGATCCATCCGATGTCGGCGAAGCACCAATAGGTGTCTTCCGGATGGATGTCCTGGTAGTACTTCGACGTACCGGCAACGTATGACAGGTAGCCACCGGTGCTGTGCTGGCAGCCCTTGGGCCGGGCGGTAGTGCCGCTCGTGTACATAAGGAATAACGGTGCCTCGGCCGGCATGGAGACGGGCTCAACGATCTTTCCGCGATAGTCGGCGAGCACCTCGTCCACGAAGAAGTCTCGCCCCTTGAGCATCGGCGTCTTGGACGAATACGTGCCGGAGTGGCGTCGCCAGACCAGCACCTTTTGGACCTCGGCCCCGTTCTTCTTAGCCGCCGCGATTGCGTCTTCGGCCTTGGCTTTGTGATCCAGAAGGTCGCCGTTTCGGTAATAGGCGTCGATCGTGATGAGGACGTTGCTCCCCGAGTCTGCGATTCGATCACCGCACGCCGTGCCGCTGAAGCCTCCGAACACCTGGTTATGGATGACACCGAGACGGGCGCAGGCGAGCATGGCGATCGGCAGCTCCGGGACCATGGGCATGTGGAGCGTGACGCGGTCACCCGCCTTGAGCCCGCAGAAGTCCCTCAACAACGCAGCGAACTCGTTGACGCGCACGTAAAGCTCTTGGTACGTGATCACCAACGTCTNNGCGTTCAATTTGCCGCCGACGAACCACTTCCAGAATGGCGGGTTGCTGGTGTCAAGAGTGGTGTGCCAGTACTTGTCCCAGGTCAGAAGGTCGGCGTATTCCTTGAAGCACTCGGGGAAGTTCTTCTCGGCGAATCGGTCAAAGATGGCGGGGTCGCTCGCATTCGCCTGACCGATGAAGCTCGCTGGCGGCGGGAAGTACTCCTCTTCGCGCCAGTGAACCGCAATTTCAGCCTCCGAGACCTGGGTTTCGCTCATCGTCTCACCTCCATGATTAAGAGCATCACCAAAGCGCGCGGGTCGCCCCGTGCGCCTGGTGATGCGTCATTGACTTCCGACCGATGACGCCTCAGGACCAGATTGGCTTGCCAACCGGAAGGATCGGCTTCGGGCGCATGCTGTTGGCCACCACCGCCGCCGAGCCGTACCAGGCCACGACCGCCGTGACGATTCCCATCCAGCCACCGAGCGCGACCAGGCCAGCCCCGGCCCCGCTGCCGTTGAAGTAGCCGAGGAGCAGCAGGATCTCGGTGATCTCGAGGGTCAGGAAGACCAGGAACACCGACACGTTGACGCGCGCGCTCCAGAACAGCATGTAGGTATTGAAGATCGTGAACGCGAGCACGAACCAGCCGAGATCCTTGAGGGTATCCCCGGCTGGAATGTGGCCATTGAGCGCGAGGAGGACGAAGGTCGCGAGCGACATCCAGAACGCGCCGTAGGTCGAGAAAGCCGTTGCGCCAAACGTGTTGCCCGCCTTGAATTCCCACATGCCGGCGGCGAACTGGGCCAGCCCGCCATAGAAGAACGCCAGTCCCAACCACGTGAGATCAGGCGCCTGGGTGGGAAACGCGTTGTGCGTGCTCAGCACGAACGTGGTGAGCGCGAACCCACCCAGTCCTAGAGCCGCCGGGTTTGCGATCGCCGGCAGCGCTGCCGTTCTGACTTCAGCCATGCCCCTACCTCCCCAAATGTCAGGAAAACTTGATCCTGGCAACCAACGACGCTCAGCGAGGCTATAGCGTACCCCGGATTTAATCGCTTCAACCGTCCACTCCTGCTGCGGCACTCGCCCTCTGCAGTCAACCGCAGCTGGGCGACGCGACGGTTTTCGGCGGACGGCATACGCCCTGTTAGAATCTCGCCAACCTAACCCAGGGGGTTCCCAACGTCGCAGCCTACGTTCCACTAAGCGGTAACCCACGGACGCGCGGTCGCCAGCGCCGGCGCCGCGACCGGTTCGTATTTTTTCTCGCCGTCGCCCTGGTCGGCTCTGCCGCCCTGACCAGCAGCTTTCTTGCCGCCAAACGTCCAACCACCACCCCCGCCAAATTCGATGAGAGCCGGATCGCCGCTCCCGTCGCCGCCAACTTCGACCATTTCGATTTTTCGAATCTCTGGCTGGCCACCAACCCCCAGCCCAAATTGCCGATTCACGGCCAGGCCGCTTACCTCGTCGACCTCGATACACGCATGGTGCTGTGGCAGCGCGACCCCGAAACCTCGCGCGCACCCGCCAGCCTCACCAAGCTCATGACAGCGATGGTCGCGGTCGACGATGCAGCGTCGCTCGACCAGGTGGTCACCGTCGCGACGGCGGCGACGCAGATCTCGCCCAGCGTCATGGGCCTCTCGCCGGGCGAGCGCCTGACGGTGAGGCAGCTGCTCGACGGCCTGTTCCTCGACTCGGGCAACGACGCCGCGGAGGCGCTCGCTCGCGGCATCGTGCCGCGCGATCGGTTCATTCGCCAGATGAACCAGAAGGCTTTGAGCATCGGGCTCACGGCCAGCCACTTCGTCAATCCGAGCGGGCTCGACGCGGCGGGTCACGGCATGTCGGCCCACGACCTGGTGCACGTCGCCGCATACCTCGACAAGTACTACCCGGAGCTCGCGGCCATCGCCTCCACCAAGGACATCGCGATCCCCGCCTCGAGCACGCACAAGGCTTTCTATCCGCACAACCTGAACGTGATGCTGTGGACGTATCCCGGCGCGACCGGGCTCAAGACCGGCCTCACTGACAACGCGGGCGGCTGCATGCTGACGACGGCCACACGCGGTGGGAGGCACCTCAGCGTCGTCATTCTCAACGCGACCGGTGTCTCGGCCGCGGACGCCACCGTGCTGCTGAACTACGGGTTCAGCGTTCACCCGCGCCTGCCCCTCTGGCCGGTCCCGATCGCCACGCCCTGACTGAGTGCTCCGCGCCGGCGCCCCGACGTGTCTGAGCGGCTCTGGACGCCGATGCCGGGTGTTAGGGGGCCCGTTCGGCGGTCGTCACGCATCTGGGATGCGCTCCTAGCCCGGCCACCCCTGCCTTGGCCTGGACGCCCAGACCGGCGGCCTCTGGCCGCCTGCCGCTGATACATCGCCGGGCCGTCGGCACGGAGCACTTAGACTTCCGGTTCGTGGTTCGCCTCAAAGGATTAAGCGCGCTCGAGGTCCTGGATTCGCGCGGCAATCCGACGATTTCGGTCACCGCGTACACCGACTCGGGGAGCGGCACTGCGATCGTGCCCTCGGGTGCGTCGACCGGTAAGCACGAGGCGGTCGAGCTGCGCGACGGCGACCCCACGCGCTACGGCGGCAAGGGTGTCCAGAAGGCGGTCTGGAACGTCGAGAGCGAGATCGCCGCAAAGGTGATCGGCATGGACATCTCAGACCAGGCTGCGCTGGATGCGGCGCTGATCGAGATGGACGGCACTCGCGACAAGTCGCGGCTCGGCGCGAATGCGATCCTCGGCGTCTCGCTGGCCGCCGCACGCGCGGCTGCCGCAGCAGGGGAGACGCCTCTGTATCGGTATCTGGGTGGCGCGCAGGCTCATCTCCTGCCGCTGCCGATGGCCAACATCCTGAACGGGGGCGCGCACGCCGACACCTCAGTCGACCTGCAGGAGTTCATGGTTTGCCCCGTTGGAGCGCCGTCGTTCAGCGAGGCGATCCGCGCAGTGTCAGAGGTGTACCACGCGCTCAAGGGCGTGCTGAAAAAGCAGAAGTTCGCCACCGGCGTCGGCGATGAGGGCGGCTTCGCGCCGAATCTCGAATCGAATGAGGAGGCGCTCAAGCTGATCGTCGACGCCATCGTGGCGGCCGGCTACAGGCCTGGCGACGACGTCGCCCTTGCTCTCGATCCGGCCGCGAGCGAATTCTTCAAGGACGGCAGCTACGTCCTCGCGGGCGAGGGCAAGACGCTCACCGCCGCGCAGATGGTGGACCTGTACGAAGGTTGGATCAAGCGCTACCCGATCATTAGCATCGAGGACGGCATGGCCGAAGACGACTGGGCGGGATGGAAGCTACTGACCGATCGCCTCGGGGATCGCGTTCAGCTCGTCGGCGACGACCTCTTCGTCACCAACGTCGAACGCCTCACCGAGGGCATCGACAAAGGCGTGGCCAACTCGATCCTCATCAAGGTCAACCAGATCGGCACCCTCAGCGAAACGCTGCAGGCGATCGAGGTCGCGCGCACAGCGCGTTACTCGGCGGTCATCTCTCACCGTTCGGGCGAAACGGAGGACACCACGATCGCCGACCTCGCCGTCGCGACCGGGGTCGGCATGATCAAAACGGGCGCGCCCGCGCGGGCCGAGCGAGTGGCCAAGTACAACCGCCTACTTGCGATCGAACGCGAGCTGGCCGGCGGCGCGTACTACGCGCAGGCCTCGAGCCTGCCGTGAAACAGGCGTCGCGGGCGGTGCACGCCGGCCGCGGCGGCAGCGCCGGAATGAGCGGGGTGCCACTCGCCCCTGACCTGAGCCCCGCCGCCGTTCACGTCTATACCGACCTCGACGAGTACGACGCGGTCGCGCGGGGCGAGCGACCCGGGCACTACTACGGTCGCAACTCGAACAGCAACCGGACGATGCTCGAGGCGGCCGTGGCCGAGCTCGAGGGCGCCGAGGCCGGCGTGGCCACGGCGTCCGGCATGGCCGCGCTGCACCTGGCGATCCTTGCGCTCGCGCCCAAGCCGGCGACGATCCTCGCCGGCCGCGAGCTTTACGGCGGCACGCTCGCCCTTCTGCGCCAGGATCTGGAGCCGGCGGGCTACGAGGCCAACCTCGTCGACCTGGCCGACCTCGAGTCGGTTCTGCGCGGCATGGAAAGCGCCGGGCTGGTGCTCGTGGAGACGATCACGAATCCGCTGTGTGCGGTGCCAGACCTCGAGGCGATCATCGAGATGGCGCAACGACGCGATGTGCCGGTGCTGGTCGACAACACGTTCGCCAGCCCGGTGTTCTGCCGGCCCCTGGAGCTCGGCGCCACCATCGTAATGCACAGCGTGACCAAGTACCTGGGCGGGCACTCCGACCTGCTCGCGGGCGTCATCGTCGGCAGCAACCCGCTCATGGCCGCCGCACGTACCAGGTCGGTGCGGACCGGCACACCGCTAGGTCCTTTCGAGTCGTGGCTGGCGCTGCGCGGCCTGCGCACGCTCGATGTGCGCATGCGCAAGCACAGCGACAACGCGCTCGCGCTGGCTCGCGCCATGCGATCGATGCCTGGTGTCGCGAAGGTGCACCACCCGCTGCTGGAAGAGTCGCCGTCTTTCGCGGTCGCCTCGCGGCTCCTTGCGATCGGGTCGGGCGGGATGATGGCCTTCGACCTCGAAGGTGGGCGCGCTGCGGTGCAGAGGATGATGTCGCGCTTTCAGCTCGTTGCGTTCGCGGCCAGCCTCGGTGGGGTGGAGACGACCATCTCATACCCGGAGATCACCTCGCACCGGGGCCTCACGCCCGCCGAGCGGGCGGAGCTGGGGGTTGGGCCGGGGACCGTCCGTGTGTCGGTGGGCATCGAGGCGCCCGAGGACATCGTGGCCGACTTCGCGCAGGCGCTGGGCGTGGCCTGATGTCGGCGTACACGCTGCTGCAACTCATCGAGGTGCTGGTTGCCAGCGCCGTGCTTCTCTTCGGGGTGCTGACTCACTCGTCCTCGATCACCGTCCTCGGGGGAGGGTTTCTAATGGGCAAGGCGGTCCTCAACATCCTTGCGCCCGAGGGAGGATCGGTCTATCGGCGCTCGCTGATCGGCTACTTCATCGGCGCGGTCTTCGTGCTCATCGGCATCATCGCGATCCACTTCACCGCCTGACGGAGTAACGGCGGGACCGCCCCGGTTCCTATCCTTGGGTGACATGACTCAGGGATTGGTGACCGCCGGCATCACGAGGTTGATCGGCAACACGCCGTTGCTGCGCGTCCGCATGTTCGAGCATGAATTTCCTAACGTCGAGCTCTACGCCAAAGCCGAGTGGTTCAACCCTGGGGGTTCCGTAAAGGATCGGGCGGCCCTGTCGATGATCGAGGACGGCGACCGCAGCGGAGCGCTAACGCACGACAAGACGATCATCGATTCCACGTCGGGCAACACCGGCATCGCCTACTCGCTGGTCGGCGCCGCGAAGGGCTATCGAGTAAAGCTGGTGATGCCCGCGAACGTGAGCGCCGAGCGCAAGGCCCTGGTCGTGGCCTACGGCGCCGAGATCGTTTACAGCGATCCGCTAGAAGGTTCTGATGGGGCGATCATCAAAGTCCGCGAGCTGGTGGCCGAGCACCCCGACCGCTACTTCTATCCCGATCAGTACTCGAACCCCGCCAATGTCCGCGCCCATTACGAAGGCACCGCGGTCGAGATCCTTCAGCAGACTGGCGGACGCATCACCCATTTCGTGGCGGCCCTTGGCACCACCGGCACTTTTGTCGGCACCTCGCGGCGCCTCAAGGAGCACGACTCGTCGATCCGGACCATCGCCGTACAGCCGGAGGATTCGTTCCACGGCCTCGAGGGCTTGAAGCACATACCCACCGCGATCGTGCCGAAGATCTGGGACCCGAGCCTGGCCGACGAGATCTGGGGCTGCCCCACCGAGCCCGCCTATGACCTGGCGCGAGCGGTGGCGCGAACCGAAGGCTTGCTGGTCGGCCATTCGAGCGGCGCCGCGCTGTGGGCCGCGAGGCGCCTCGCCGAAACGATTGAGAAGGGCGTGATCGTCACCGTGTTCCCCGACTCCGGCGACCGCTACATCTCGACCGGCCTGTACGGCGTCAAGCCGTGAAGATCGACCGCGCCGCCTTCGAGGCGATCCAGGCGCACGGCACCCAGGGCTATCCGAACGAGATCTGTGGGGTCCTCGTCGGGCCGAGTGGGGAAGGGAGGGCGACGGAGGCCAAGCGCGCGCGGAACATCATCGTCGAGCGGTCCAAGGATCGTTACGAGATCGACCCGCACGACCACATCCGCATCCAGCGCGAGGCCGACGAGGCAGGGCTCGACATCGTGGGCTACTACCACACGCATCCCGACCACCCGGCGCAGGCCTCGCGCTTCGACACCGAGCGGGCGTGGGCGGGCTATGTCTACTTGATCGTTGCGGTCCACCAGGGCAAGCCGGTCGACGCCAACGCGTTCGTGGCGGACGCTGACGGCGGGCCATTTCATCCAGAGCCGTTAGAGGTCGTCTGACCTCGCCGCCAGCGGGATCGCCGGCGCCCTGTGGACCTTGGCGAGGCCGGTCGCCGCGCTCGGTTTCGAGGCGGTTCTGTGCGGCATTGTGGCCGTGGTCCTGTGGTCGAGGGCTCCGACCCCGTCTAATTGAGGTTGTGGCTCGCCCAATCGTCGCGATCGTCGGACGTCCCAACGTCGGGAAGTCGACGCTTTTCAACCGCATCCTCGGGTGGCGGAAGGCGATCGTCGATCCGCAGTCGGGCCTGACGCGCGACCGCCTTTACGGCGTCGCGGAGTGGAGCGGCCGCGAGTTCACCGTCGTCGACACCGCCGGCCTGGACCTGGACAACGCGCAGGACGAGTCGCGGGCGGCGATCGAGGCGCAGACCAAGGTCGCCATCGACCAGGCCCACGTGATCGTCCTCCTGCTCGACGTGCGCCAGGGCCTCACCGCGGTCGATCGCGAGATCGCTATCCTGCTGCGCCGCTCGGGTCGCAAGGTCCTGGTCGCGGCCAATAAGGCGGACTCGCCGAGCGAGCGCGGCTTTGCGCACGAGATGCTCGAGTTGGGCTTCGACTCGCCTCATCTCATCTCCGCGCAGCACGGCATCGGCATCGGCGACTTCCTCGACGAGGTGCTCGAGATGTTGCCGCCGGCCGAGGAGGAAACGCCAGGCGACGCCAAGGCCGACCGGCTGGCCATCATGGGCCGCCCTAACGTCGGCAAGTCGTCGCTGTTGAACGCGCTGCTCGGCGACGAGCGCGCGCTGGTCAGCGACGTGCCGGGGACCACGCGCGACCCCGTCGACACCGAGCTGATCTTCGACAACATCCCGGTCGTCCTGGTGGATACGGCGGGGATCAGGCGCAAGTCCGCGGCTCGCGACCGCCTCGAGCGCTACAGCCTGATGCGAGGGATCAATGCGATGGAGCGCGCCGACGTGGTGCTGCTGGTCCTCGATGCGTCGACCGGGGTGCTGGCTCAGGACCAGCATGTCGCGGGCTATGCGCTGGAGGCGGGCAAGGGGTTGGTGATCGTGGTCAACAAGATCGACCTCGTCGAGCCGGCGCTGCGGCGCGCCCAGTACTGGCGCGAAGAGCTGCTCAAGGACTTCAAGTTCGCGCCCTTTGCCCCCGTGGTGGCGGTGTCGGCGAAGACGAGGGAGGGCATCCGGACGCTCATGCCCGCTGCCCTGGACGTGGTTGGGCAGCGGCGCGTGAAGATACCGCCCAACGAGTTGAACCGGCTGCTCAGGGAGGCGCTGGACGAGCACCCGCCGCCGAGCTTCAAGGGCAAGCGCCTCAAGGTGGGGTTCGCGACGCAGGCGGGGACGGAGGCGCCGACGATCGTGCTGTTCGTCAACGACGTCGGGCTGCTGCATTTTTCGTACCGGCGGTACCTGGAGAAGAAGATCAGGGATCGATTCGGCCTGATGGGCAACCCGATCAGGCTGGTCCTGCGGTCCGAGAGCGGAAAACGCGCCGGAGCCAAACCTGGCGAGGGCAAGCGCGGCGCTGCCAAGGCGGGTGGCGAAAAGCCGAGCCGTCCAGGACCGCCACGCGCGGCAAAGGCCGCTCCGCCGACGAAGCGTGCGGCGGCCGCCCCAAAGAAGTAGGCGTTTACATTTCGCTCATGCTCAGCCGACAAGGGCTTGACCCAATGCTGATGTATTGGTTCGCGTGGTCAGAACGATGAGCTTCAAGGTCCTGGTGGTCGACGACGAGGACCACATTGTCGAGCTCGCTCGCATCTACCTGACCCGCGAGGGCTACGAGGTGGAGGGGGTGGGGGATGGCTCGCAGGCGTTGGCCCGCTTCAGCCAGATCAAGCCCGACCTCGTCGTCCTCGACATCATGCTGCCCGGCGCCGACGGCCTGGAGATCTGCAAGGAGATCCGCAAGCAGAGCCAGGTGCCGATCATCATCCTGACCGCGCGAGACGAGGTCACCGACAAGGTGGTCGGCCTCGAGGTGGGCGCGGACGACTACCTGACCAAGCCCTTCCACCCGCAGGAGCTCGTCGCGAGAGCTAAGGCGCTCCTTCGGCGCGCGCGGCTGGAGCCGGATGCGCCGAAGCTCATCCGCGCCGGCAAGCTGGAGGTGGACCTCGAGCGCCACGAGGTGCGGCACGAGCAGGCCAAGCTCCAGCTCCGCCCCAAGGAGTTCGACCTGCTGACCTTGCTCGCGCGCCACCCCGGCCGCGTCTTCCAGCGCAGCGAGCTGCTCGACCTCGTGTGGGGCTACGACTTTCCCGGGTACACACGCACCGTCGACGTCCACGTCCAGCAGCTGCGCGAAAAGCTTGCCGCGGCGGGCGTCACCGAACCGAGCATCGAGACCGTGTGGGGCGTGGGGTACCGGCTGGAGCTGGCCGAGAGCTGAGCCTCCGACTCCGCGTCCTGGCCGCCGCCGCCGGCATCGTTGCCGTCAGCCTGCTGTTGAGTGGGGCTTTGACGTGGGTTTTGGTACGTAACCTCGAGGTCCAAAGCGCGCAAGGACAGCTCGACCTCGCCATCCAGGCGAACGCCGTAGCCGTGCGCCACGAGGAGTGCCGCAACGTTCCGCGCGTCGCCACCAACCAAGGTCCGGCTGGCTGCATCGGAGCGGGAGGTGTTGACGATCCGATCGACTTCCAGGACCGGCTGGCGGCCCTGGCGGCGACTCTGAGCGAGGGACGTTTGCTACTTCTGGACGGGCGCAGCGTGGTGGTCTGGGATAGTGGCAACCCGAGCGCCGCAGGCCAGGTCATCCCTGTGCAAGCGGGCAGGCGCGTAGGGAACGTGGCGGAGGCTCAGCCGGCGCTGGGAGGGCAGTCTTACCTGGCGGCGGCGATCGCGCTGGCGCCCGCCCGCGACCCGCTCAATGCCGCTTTCCTGGTCGTCGCGCGGCCCATAGCGTCCGTGACTTCCGCCGCGGCCGGCGAGCTGGTTCCGCTCCTACTTGTCGCAGGAGGCGCCGCGTTGGTGGTGGCGATCTTACTGGTCATCCTGGTGGGCCGCTCGCTGACCGAACCGCTGGTTCAGCTCGCGGCGGCGGCCGAGGACGTCGCTGCCGGCAACTACTCCCGTCGCGTGGGCATTCGGGGTGAGGACGAGATCGGCATGCTGGGCGTGGCATTCGACAGGATGGCGGAGGCGGTGGAACGCGCGCGCAAGATCCAGCGCGACTTCCTGGCCAACCTGTCCCACGAGCTCAAGACCCCGCTGACGAGCCTGATTGGGTTCAGCCAGGCGCTGGTCGACGGCAGTCTGAAGAGCGACGCCGACCGGACGAGGGCGGCGGCGATTGTGCACGAGGAGTCGGAGCGCGTGCTTCGCATGGCGCAGGAGCTGCTAGACCTCGCGCGGGTCGAGGCCGGGTCGATCGTGCTGAACATCACCGCTGTCGACCTGGGTGGGCAGCTGCAGCAGGAGCTCGAGATCGTGCGGCGGCGTGCGGATGCTCGCGAGCTCGTCATCAAGCTGGACGTGCCGCCGGGCATCCCGCCGATTGGCGCCGACCCGGAACGTTTGCACCAGGTCCTAGACAACCTGCTGGACAACGCGGTCAAGTACGCGCCGGCCGGGTCCACGGTCAGCGTTGCGGTGAGCATTGCGGGCAACGCCGTCGAAACAATCGTCTCGAACCCTGCAGGGACGCACAGGCCGGACCCGGAGAGGATGTTCGATCGGTTCTACCGCGCGGACCCCTCGAGGTCGGGGGCTGCGGGCGGGGTGGGCCTGGGCTTGGCGATTTCGCGCGAGCTGACACTGGCGATGAACGGAAAGCTGTTGGCGGACTTCGATGGAGAGGGGAATCTACGCCTGCACCTGACGTTGCCGGCCGCGCCCCAGCACTCTGGCGACCTGAAGACTCCTTAGTTGATCTGACACCCCGAGGCGCCTTTCGCCCGTAGTAAGGGTGGGGCTCGCCGTTCTATGCGCGCCGATGATGCTGCACGACCGCAGTGGCGTCGAGGATGCATTCCAGGAATCCGTTCAAGGTTGGACCCGCAGTGATCACGGCCTCGATCCTCGAATGCCTTCCGGACTTCTCTACATGCACCAACACGAGCTCGGGACCAACGACAGTTCGTATCACCAAGTGAGATGAAGGGGTAGCGAACCCCAGGCGCACCCCTTCGGCGGTTTACTTGGCGGGCTGGGTCAGATTCCTGTCGGGACCACCAACGTCACCGGGTTTTCGAGCAGGCGCTTCACCTCCGCCATGAACTGTGCCGCAGTCGCGCCGTAGAACACGCGGTGATCAACGGTCAGTGTCATGCGCATGACCTTGCCCACCACCACCTTGCCGTCGTCCACGACTGCTGCGTCCTTGATCGCGCCGACCGCGAGGATCGCCGCCTCGGGCGGGTTGATAATCGCGGTGAACTCATCGACACCGAACATGCCGAGGTTCGAGATGGAGAACGTCGCGCCGGTGAGGTCGCCTTCGGCGGGGCGGCCCGACCGTGCTCGTTCGATCACCTGTCGCGATTCGATTGAGATCTGGACGATGTCCTTGGCGTCGGCGTCGTGCACGACAGGGACCAGGAGGCCCATGCCCTGGCTTGGCGCCACCGCTAGGCCGATGTTGACGGAGCGCTTGCGTTGGAACCGGCCTTCCACCCATGACGCGTTGACCTCAGGGAACTTCCGCAGCGCCAGGGCGCATGCGCGCACCAGGAAATCAGTCATGGTCACCTTCTCGGCGCCCGGGACCGAATCCTTGAGCTGCTGGCGCATGCTCACCGCCTGGTCGACCCTCGCCTCGACGGTGACGGTGAACTCGGGCACCGTCGACTTGGACTCGGCCATGCGGCGGGCGATCGTCGCCTGCATCCTTGTGGGCTCGACCACCTCGGTGTCGGGACCGTCGGGCCGCCTGGCCGGCGCAGCTGCCTGGCGAGGCGCGCTGCCCTTGCCCTTCGCTGCGGCTTCGACGTCCTCTCTGATGATCCGGCCCTCGGGGCCAGTGCCCTTGATGCTTGCCAGATCGACGCCCAGCTGAGCCGCCAGGCGCTTCGCCAGTGGCGAGGCCTTGACGGCCGCACCGCTGATTGCCTCGCCATCGCTGTCTCGGGCCGGCGCCGCCTTCGCTTTGGGTGAGGGTGCTTCGGCGGTTTCCGCAGGCAGCACCTCGGCGACCCGCGCCTCCTCTTCGGGAACCTCAGCCGTCTCCGTGTCATCGGCGGGGGCTTCGGCTACCGCGGGCTTGGCCTCGGCCTTCGGCTTCTCAGCCTTCGCCGTGTCCGCCTTCGCGGGTTTGGCCTCGCTGGCCGCGCCGATCGTTGCGATCGGGGCGCCGATCTTGGCCGGCACGCCCTTCTCGACCTTGATCGAGAGCACGCCGTCGTCCTCAGCCTCGAGGTCGAAGGTCGCCTTGTCGGATTCGACCTCGGCGAGGACGTCGCCCTTGTGCACCTCGTCGCCATCCTTCTTCTTCCACTCGAGGACGGTGCCCTCCTCCATCGTGTCCGACAGCTTCGGCATATTTACATCAGGCATCGGCTTTTCTCCCAACGACTTTCCGGGCCATTCGCTTGATGTCCTCGCTGGTCGGGATTGAGGCCTTCTCGAGGGGGAGGCTGTAAGGCATGGGCACCTGCGCGCCGCCCAGGCGCCGGATCGGGGCGTCGAGGTAGTCGAAGCACCGCTCCTGAACGCCGGCCGCGATCTCCGCGGTGACGCCGTACGTCGCCCAACCTTCTTCGATCACCATGCAACGTGTGGTGCGATTCACCGATTCGACGATTGGCGGCCAGTCGATGGGGCGAATCGACCGCAGGTCGATCACCTCGACGTCGATGTCCTCCTCCTCGAGCTGCTTGGCAGCCTCGTTCGCCAGCACCGCCATGCGCGATACCCCAATGATCGTCAGGTCCGCGCCCTTGCGCCGGACAGCCGCCTGCCCGAGGGGAGTCGTGTAGTCGCCGTCGGGCACCATGCCTCGCACGTTGTAGAGGCTCATCGACTCGAGGAACATCACCGGGTTGTTGGTGCGGATCGCCGACTTCAACATCCCCTTCGCGTCCTCCGGCGTGGTCGGCGCCACGACGAGCAGGCCGGGGATGAGGCCATACAGGACCTCGAGGCTGTGCGAGTGCTGTGCCGACAGCTGGTGTCCCGCGCCGCCCGGCATACGGATCACCAGAGGCACGTTCGCCTCGCCACCGAACATGTAGCGGATCTTGGCCGCGTTGTTGACGATCTGGTCGTAGGCGACGAGCGAGAAGTTGATCGTCATCATCTCGACCACGGGCCGCAGGCCCAGCATCGCCGATCCGATCGCGGTGCCGACGATCACTTCTTCGGCGATGGGCGCATCGACGACGCGCTCGGCTCCGAACTTGTCGAGGAGGCCGTCAGTGACGCGGTACGCGCCGCCGAACTTGCCGATGTCCTCGCCGATCAGGTAGACGGTGTCGTCTCGCTCCATCTCCTCGCCCAGCGCCTCGCGGAGGGCGACACGGTAAAGCTTTTCTTCGGGCATTACAACGGATCTCCATGGAGCTCCGGTCGCTCCTCCCACTCGTCGGCGTATACGTATTTATAGAGGTCTTCGACCTTCGGCTCCGGGCTCTCGTCCGCGTACTTGATGATGTCCTGGACCTCGGCATCCACTTCCATGCGGACTTTCTTGAAGTACTCCTCGTCGGCCAGCTTCGCCTTTTCCAGTTCGTGCTCGAACGCGACGATCGGGTCGGCCTTGCGGAACTTCTCCTTGTCCTCGGTCGAGCGGTATTTGTCGGGGTCGACGACGGAATGGCCCTTGAAGCGGTAGCACAGGGCTTCGATGAAGCGAGGCTCGGAGTCGGCCCGCGTCTTCTCGACGATCTCGCTCGTCTTTAGCAGCACCTCGCGGACGTTCATGCCGTCGATCTGGATTGACTCCATGTCGTACGCACACGCCTTCTTGTAGATGTCCGCGACTGCGGAGGCGGCCTCGACTGGAGTGCCCATGCCGTACCTGTTGTTCACGCAGAACCAGACCACCGGCAGCTTGAAGACCTTGGAGAAGTTGAGGGACTCGTGGAAGGCGCCGATGTTCGTGGCGCCGTCGCCGAACATGCAGAAGACGACGTCCTTCTCCTTCTTATATCGGACCGCCCAACCGCCCCCAGTGGCCAGGGGGAGGTGGCCGCCGACGATGCCGTACCCGCCCATGAAGCGTAGGTCGGAGTCGAACATGTGCATCGAGCCGCCGCGGCCGTGCGAGCTGCCGGTCTCCTTGCCGAAGAGCTCCGCCATCACGGCCTTGGGGTTGATGCCGCGGGCGATCGCGTGGCCGTGCTCGCGGTAGCTCGTGAAGATGTAGTCGGTGAGCTGGAGGGGCAGGATGCCGCCGACCACCGTCGCCTCCTCGCCGATGTTGAGGTGGCAGTAGCCGCCGATCTTCGCCTTGGTGTACTGCTCCTGGGTTCGCTCCTCGAAGCGTCGGATGAACTGCATCTGGCGGTGGAGCTTGAGGAGGAAGTCTCGATTCTCCTTCGTGAGCTCGAGCATTTTGGGCGTGACCTTGGTGGGGTGCGGGGGAGCGGTTGGGGGTTTGACCGAAGCGACCATCTGCTTCTCACGATTTTGAACCGGTGCAGCTTTCGAGGTTGCGGCGACCGCCGCTGACGTCTCGGGGGCTGGTCTGTCCGCCCCGCTTGCCGGGGAGGTGGCCGGAGCGGCCGGAGGGGACGCGGTGCCGGCACGACGGTTGGGGATATGGATCGCCCGACCCTGCGCTGCCAGCGCCGCTTCCATCAGCGACTCGGGGAGCGTGGGGTGCGCGTGGATCGTGAGGTCGAGCTGCTCCATGGTGAGCTCGTTCTGGATGGCGAGCGTCGCCTCCGCTATGAGGTCGGTGGCGCGCGGCCCGATGATGTGCGCGCCGAGGATCTTGCCCGAGCCCGCCTCCGCGATGACCTTGACGAAACCCTCCGACTGTCCAAGCGTCAGGGCACGACCCGATGCTGCGAACGGGAACCTGCCGATCTTGACGTCGAGGCCTTTCTCCTTCGCCTCCTTCTCGCCGAGACCGACGTGCGCGATCTCGGGGTCGGTGTAGATGCAGTTCGGTGCAGCGTGGTAGTCCGGCGTCCGGTTTCCATTGCCTGCGATGTTCTCGACCGCGCAGATGCCCTCGTACGACGCGATGTGGGCCAGCATGATGCCGCCGATGACGTCGCCTATCGCCCACACGCCCTGGGCCGTGGTGCGCAGGTGCTCATCGATGACGACGCGGCCGCGCTCCAGCTTCACGCCGGCCTCCTCAGCACCGAGGCCCTCGGTATAAGGAGAGCGGCCGACTGCGAGCAGCACCTGGTCGGCATCGACCGCGCCGCCTTCGCCGCCCTCGGAGAATCGCACCTGCAAGCCGCCCTTGGCCTTGACGACCTCGGCGACCTTGCTGTTGGTGTGAATCGCGCCGCCAATGCCCGCGAGGTGCTTCGTATAGACGCTGACGAGGTCCGCGTCGACCATCGGGAGGATCTGCGGCAGCATCTCCAGCACGGTGACCTTGCTGCCCAGAGCGGCGAACATCGCGGCGAACTCCATGCCGACCACGCCTCCGCCGATCACCGCGAGCCGCTTCGGCACGTCCTTCAGCTCGAGGATCTGGTCGGAGTCGATGGTGAGCTCGACGCCCTTCAGCGGGATGCGCGAGATGGCCGAGCCGGTGGCGATCACGATGTCCTTGGCGGTGATGACGTTGTTGCCGACCTTTACTGTGCCATCGCCGCCGAGCCGTCCAGCGCCGCGAATAGTGGTGACGCCGCCCGCTTTCAGCAGGCCCTCGACACCCTTCACGAGCTGGTCGACGACCGCGGTCTTCCTTTTCTGAGCGACCGTCAAGTCGAAAGTGAGGGAGTCGCTCACGAGGCCGAACTCGGCGCCACCCTTGGCCAGGCTGTACAGCTCGGACGACTGGAGGAGTGCCTTGGTCGGGATGCAGCCGCGCACCAGGCAGGTGCCGCCCATGCGGTCCTTTTCGATGATCGCCGTCTTGGCGCCAAGCTGGGCGGCCCGAAGAGCGGCGACGTAGCCGCCGGGCCCGCCACCCACGATCACGACATCAAACGAGTCAGCCATATAGGCTCCTTCTATACGAGATATCGAGAATTATTATGCCGGGGCGTCTGGTTAAGGCGCGGGGCGAGCACCGTTGGGGACGTACCGGTTGACGATCGGCATGCGCCGGTCGCGGCCGAAAGCGCGTGGCGTGATCTTGACGCCAGGGGGATACTGCCGGCGCTTGTACTCGCTGCGGTCGACGAGCTGGATGACGCGGGCCACGACCTCCGGGCGGTTGCCTGCCGCCACGAGCTCTTCCGGCCCCAGATCCTGCTCGACGTAGCCGCGGAGGATGGGGTCGAGCTCGTCATAAGGAGGCAGACTGTCCGAGTCCTTCTGGTCGGGCTTGAGCTCGGCGGTCGGTGGCTTAGTGATGACTCTTTCTGGAATGGCAGAGCTGATCGAGTTCCGGTAGTGGCACAGCTCGTAGACCATGGTTTTGGTGATGTCCTTGAGGACGGCAAAGCCGCCGGCCATGTCGCCGTACAGCGTGCCGTAGCCCGTGGCGAGCTCGGACTTGTTGCCGGTGGTCAGCACGATGTAGCCGAACTTGTTCGACAGGGCGTGCAGGATGGTGCTGCGGATTCGCGGCTGGATGTTCTCTTCCGCCACGCCCGGCCTGGTGCCGCGAAACGCGCCGGCGAGGATCTCCTCGAACGCCTTGTGCGCCGGCTCGATTGGAAAATCGAGGAGCTGGATCCCGAGGGCTTCGGCCACGAGGCCGGCGTCCTCGAGGCTCTCGGGTGAGGTGAAGCGCGAGGGCATGCGCACACCGATCACGTTCTCCGGGCCGAGCGCATCGGAGGCGATGGCCGCGGTGAGGGCGGAGTCGACGCCGCCGGAGAGCCCGATCACCACCTTCTTGAAGTCCTGCTTGCTGACGTAGTCGTGGGTGCCGAGGACGACCGCGGCGTAGACCTCGGCGGTACCTTCGAGCGGGTTAACCGCAGTGCGTGAGAGGCGTGGCTTCTCCTGGCCCGCAAGGGCTTTCAGGTCGATCTCCGTCACGAGGAGCTCGAGCCGTTCAGCGCCCTCAGCTTCGCGGCGGATGCTTTCGTGCGGCCTGTGGAATGGAACCGTGCCGAGGTTGATGTCAGCTACCAACAGGTGCTCCTGGAACGACGGGGCGCGAGCCAGCACGTCGCCGTTCGGTCCGAAGATCGCGCTGTTGCCGTCGAAGACGAGCTCGTCCTGCCCACCGACTGTGTTCACCCACGCGATGTAGGCGCCGTAGTCGGCGGCGCGGCCGGCGATCATCTCCTCGCGCGTCACGCGCTTGCCCTCGTGATATGGCGAGCCGTTGATATTGAGCAGCAGCTCGGCGCCGTGCTGTGCCTCCCAAGCCATGGGACCCGCGGGGTACCAGCAGTCCTCGCACACAGACACGCCGATGCGCACTCCGCCCAGCTGGAAGATGGGGCAGCGGTGGCCCGGCGTGAAGTAGCGCTGCTCGTCGAAGACGCCGTAGTTGGGGAGGAACACCTTGTGATAGACGGCCTTGAGCTCGCCGTCGTGGATGAAGGCCGCGGCGTTGAAGAGGTCGCCCTCCTCGTCCACGAAACCGACCACCGCGGAGATGCCCTTGGTCGCCGCGACCACCTCGTTGAGCTGCCTCAGGTTGTCGCGGACGAAGGCGGGCTTGAGAACGAGGTCCTCGGGCGGGTAGCCGGTGAGCGCCAGCTCGGGGAACAGCACGATGTCGGCGCCCTGGTCGCGGGCGCGCCCGATCCACTCGACGATGAGTCGCGAGTTACTCCAAAGGTCCCCGACGACCGGGTTGATCTGAGCAAGTGCGATTCGCACGACCTGGTCCACAAGATCAATTCTGGACCGCCCACCCAACTAGGATTGGTTCCGGTGAGCTACTTCGAACGACTCCGCGCGCTCTCCAAAGAGCGCCACACGCTTCTATGCGTGGGCCTGGATCCCGATCCGGAGCGCATCGAGGGCGGCGCCGCAGGCGCGCTGCGCCACTGCCGTGGCATCGTGCGCCAGACGCAGGAGCACGCCTGCTGCTTCAAGCCGAACAGCGCGTTCTGGGAGCAGTACGGCCCCGACGGTTGGAAGGCGCTGCTGGAGCTGCGGGACGAGGCGCCGACCACTCCGTTCCTCTTCGACGCCAAACGTGGCGACATGGGCAACACCATGCGCGCCTATGCGACCGCCGCCTTCGCGACGATGGCGATGGATGCGGCAACGGTGAACCCCTACCTTGGAGCGGATTCGATCGAGGAGTTCACGCGATACAGCGATCGAGGCGTATACATCCTCTGCCGTACGTCAAACCCGGGCGCTTCCAACCTCCAGCACCTTCAAGCGGAGGGCAAGCCGCTCTACCTACACGTCGCAGCCCTGGCCGAGTCGCTGAACGTGCATGGCAACGTCGGCCTCGTGGTTGGGGCGACAGCACCCGAGCAGGTCGCCGAGCTGCGCGCGGCAACCGACCTGCCATTCCTGATCCCAGGAGTTGGAGCGCAAGGTGGTGATCTTGAAGGTTCCGTGCGCGCCGCGTGGAATGGCGACCCCGCCTCGTGTCTGGTCTCGTCGAGCCGCAGCATCCTGTACGCCGACAACCCAGCGCGCGCCGCTGCCGCGATGAAGGCGGAGATGAACGCGATAGTGGGAGCGGTGGCGTGACCGAGGGGCGCCACACCGCTCGCCTGGTGCTGGCCGGCCACATCATCGACTCGATGATGCTGCCGCAGGTTATGGACCTCGTCATGGACGAGGGCGGCAACTTCACCATCGAGGAGCTCAAGGTCGGGCAGCACAAGACGGACACGTCGCTGTGCCGCATGGAGATCATCGCAAGCTCGGCAGAGCAGCTCGACCGTATCGTCCGCCGCGCTCGGGCTCTTGGCGCGACTGCGGAGGCTGAGGAACCTGCCCAGCTCGAGAAAGTTGCGGTCGAGGGCGTGTTTCCGGAAGGCTTCTACTCGACGAGCAACCTGCCGACCGAGGTGCTGCTCGGCGACCGGTGGGCGCCGGTCGAGAAGATCGAGATGGATACCGCGATCGCCGTCGACCGCAAGGCGCAGCGTGCGTGGTGCATCCCGTTCCAGGACGCCAAGCCGGGGATGGATGTCGTCGTTGGATACAAGGGCGTGCGCGTCACGCCGCTCGAGCGCTCGCGGCAGACGGAGATTTTCAGCTTCATGGGCAGCGAGGTGTCGGCGGAAAAGCCGAAGAAGGTGCTCATCGGAGAGATCGCGAAAGAGATGCGCGCGATCAAGCAGTCAGGCGGCCGTATCGTCGTCGTCGCGGGCCCGGCCGTCGTGCACACGGGCGCCGGGCGCTACCTGTCCCAGCTGATCGAGCTCGGGTTCGTGCAGGTGCTGTTTGCGGGCAACGCGCTGGCCGTGCACGATGTCGAGGCGGCACTGTTCGGCACCGCGCTCGGCATCAACATCGAGACCGGCACAGCCACCGAGCACGGCCACGAGCACCACATGCGTGCGATCAACCGAGTGCGCGCGGCGGGCGGACTCCGGCAAATGGTGGAGACGGGTCAGCTCACGTCTGGTGTGATGAAGTCGGCGATCGAGCACGGGGTGGATGTCGTCCTGGCAGGGTCGGTTCGCGACGATGGGCCGCTGCCCGACGTCATCACCGACATGATCGTGGCGCAGCAGCGAATGCGCGCGTCGCTGTCTGGGGTTCGGATGGCGCTGATGCTTTCGACGATGCTGCACTCGATCGCGACGGGCAACATGTTGCCGGCGGGCGTACGCACGGTGTGCGTCGACATCAACCCCGCGGTGGTCACGAAGCTGGCCGACCGAGGTAGCTGGCAGTCCATCGGTCTGGTCACCGACGTGGAATCCTTCTTGCGCGAA
Source organism: Candidatus Dormiibacterota bacterium (assembly GCA_003151665.1). The sequence continues at coordinate 9,098 of PLYD01000081.1, read as the reverse complement.
CTGGCCCTGGTAATGGAAACTGGAGCGCATGGGTAAAGGACGCGACAAACAGGGCCGCGAGGCCAAGAAGAAGAAGAAGGTCAAGGTGTCTGGCGGTTCGCCGGCCGCGAACGTCGAGTTTCGGCACCACGTGGTGCCGACCAGCCAACCCGAGGCGCCGCCTAAGTCACCCGAATAGACGCCGGTCCCTAGACCGAGGATCCGATGTAACCCTCGCCCTCCAGGTGGAGAATAATCTGCTGGCCCGCCTCGGCCGGCGTGACGTCCGTGGTGTTGATGACCAGGTCGGCGTCGGCCGGTTTTTCATATGGGTCCGAGACCCCGGTGAACTCTTTCAGGATGCCCGCCCGCGCCTTCGCGTAGAGGCCCTTTCGGTCGCGCTCCTCGCACACCTCGATCGGCGTCGCGACGTGAATCAGCACGAACCCTCCGCGCGGCTCGACCATGTGGCGCACCTCTTTGCGCGTTGAGTCATAAGGCGCGATCGGCGCGCAGATCGCAATGCCGCCGTTGCCGGTGATCTCGGAGGCGACAAAGCCGATGCGGCGAATGTTGAGGTCGCGGTGCTCCTTGGAAAAGCCGAGCTCTGAGGAGAGGTGTCGCCGAACGATGTCTCCGTCCAGCAGCGTCACCGGCCGCCCCCCGATCTCCAGCAGCTTCACCAAAACCACGTTGGCGATCGTCGATTTGCCTGAGCCCGAAAGGCCCGTGAAGAACAGCGTGAAGCCTTGCTTCTGACGCGGAGGGTAAGAGCGTCGCAGCTCTGCCGCGACAGCTGGCGGTGTGAACCACGAAGGTAGATCGGCCCCTTCGTTGAGACGGCGTCGCTGCTCGGTTCCGGATATCGACAGGACCTTCGCGCCCTTCGGGACTTCGTCATCTGGCATGTAGGTGTCGCGATCCTCGACGTAAACCATCTCTTGGAATGACACCATCTCGACGCCGAGCTCATCTTCGTGTAGGCGGACCATTTCCTGTGCTTCGTAAGGGCCATAAAAGGGCCGTCCCAACGAGTCCTTTCCGGGTCCTGCGTGGTCGCGCTCAACGATGAGGTGGGTAACGCCATGGTTGCGACGGATGATCGCGTGGAGGAGGGCCTCGCGCGGACCGCCCATGCGCATCGCGAGCGGAAGGAGTGAGAGCATCGCGGTCCCGGGCGGATAGCTCGGCATGATCGCCTGGTAGCAGCGCACTCGCGTGTAGTGGTCGACATCGCTCGGCTTCGTCATGCCGACGACGGGATGGATGAGTAGATTCGCCTCGACCTGCTTCGCCGCGCGAAGCGTGAGTTCGAAATGGGCGCGATGGAGTGGATTTCGAGTTTGGAAGGCGACGATCTGGCGCCACCCGCGCTGCTGAAAACTTGCGCGCAGCTCAGCCGGCGTGTGACGCAGGTCGCCATAGTCGTAGTGGACGGGGACCTGCAGGCCCTCCAGCTCGCCGGCGACGTAATAGGGCCGAGTGCTGTCAAGGAGCATCGCCGCTGATGGGTGGGCGCGGTTGACGGTGCCGTAGACCGCTTCGGCCTCGAGCATCAGGTCGGGCTGCCAGACATAAGCGACGCGGACGACGGCGAGCACCACGCCCTCGGGGTCGCGCAGGGCAAGGTTTGAACCCTCGCCAAGTTGCGCTGCGATTTCGGCAGAGATGTCGAGCGTGATGGGGATGGGCCACAGGGTGCCGTCGGTCATGCGCATGTCGTCGCGCACGGTCTCGTAGTCGGGGCGGCTCATGAAGGTTTTGAGAGGAGAGAAGGCGCCGGTCAGCAGCAGCTCCAGGTCGCATAGCTGCCGCTGGGTCAGGTCCCAGGACGGCCAATCGCGTGACTTCGCTTTCAGCTCCAGCTGGCGTGCTTCGTCAACCAGCAGATCGACGAGGGTGCCGCCATAGGGGCTGATCAGATGGTCAGACATCGACTGGCAAGACTACCAAGGCAACGGCAGGCACCCGACATCGGGCGCCGAGGCCGACAGGCGGGAGCCGAGGTACACGCCGGGGATGCTGCCGATGAGGATCGAAAGCGTGAGCGCCAGCGTGAAATCGCCGAACTTCCTGATCGACATCACCGCATACATCCAGCAGCGGAGTAAAGCCGCCGGCGCGGATCCTGGCGCCTCAGGCGTTGGGCGCCTCAGGAGGCTGAGCATTGGCGGGCGCTTGCGCTCGGCCGGGCCACATCCGCGTCGCCGCAATGAGCAGGAAGACTCCGAAGAGCCCGCCCAGGGGCCCTCGCCGGCAGCCACAGGGCGAGCGCGGAGCCGACGACTGCAGCCGGCACCCCGGCGACGGCCATCCACGAGGCCGCGCGGACGTCTACGTTGCCGCTCCCGTGATGGGTCAATGCCCCGATCGCGGCCGTGGGGAGCATGGCGATCAGGGACGTGCCCTGGGCAACCCTTTGCCCGATTCCGAATCCGAGTGGCAGCAGCGGCACCACCATGACTCCGCCGCCCACTCCGGTTAGGCCGCTGACCACCCCAATCGCCAGGCCGCCCGCAGTCATGAGCGCGTAATCCTGTGGCCCGAATGTCGCCGCGGCCGTCCCGATCAGATGTGGTGCAGTACCGAGCAGCACGTCGTAAAGCTCCTTGAGACCGGCACCGAACAGAAGGATCGCAACTATCACCTTGAGGGCGCGGTCGGGAACCCTCTGCGCCGCAAGCGAGCCCACAAGAGCCCCGACCACGATGGCGATGGGCAGGATGGCTGCCAGCGAGGTGCCAATCGCCCGATGCTGGTCTCGCTTTGCCCAGATGACCTGAAGCGGCACGAGTACGAAGCCGCCTCCGACTCCCAGCAGGCCGCGGGCAAGCCCTGCGATGCCGCCGATCGTCGCATCGCGGCGAGGATTCGAAGGTTGGTCGCCGATCAGCGACTCACGAGAGCCGGCCGACGTAGAGGTTCACCACCTGCTCATCATCCAGCAGTTCCTTGCCGGGACCCTCGAGGCGATTCTTCCCGAGCACGAGGACGTATGCCCACTGGGCGTGCTTGAGCGTCTCGCGTGTGTTCTGCTCGATGACGAGCACTGCAACACCGGTGGAGCGTATCTGCTCGATGCGCTCCCAGATGAGTCCCTGGAATTTCGGCGCCAGGCCGGCGCTGGGCTCGTCGAGGATGAGGACAACCGGATCGACCATCAATCCTCGAGCCAGCGCGAGCATCGTTCGTTGGCCTCCGCTCAGCGTGCTGGCTTTCCGGTGCGATGAGGCCGCGAGGTCCGGAAAGAGCTTGAAAAGCTGCTCGATCCTCTCGCGCACGCCACCCTTGCGGCTGTAGCCGCCCATGTCGAGGTTCTCACGGACGGTGAGCTCAGGAAAAACGTTCGCCACCTGTGGCACGTACGCGAGCCCCTTGGAGACGAATTTCTCGGCCGGCTGGCCCGTCACATCCACTCCCATGACCTTCACGGTGCCCGACGTCGGTCGGATGAGCCCGGCGATCGCCTTCAGAAGCGTTGATTTGCCGGCCCCGTTGGGCCCGACGATGGCGGTGATCGCGCCTCGCCTCGCCTTGATGCTGACGCCATCGATGACGGGAGGTCCGCCATAGCCGGCTGTCAGGCCATCGACCTCGAGGACGAGGGCGTCAGCAGTGCTCACTGTCTGACCTGCTCGCCGAGGTAGGCGTCGACGACGTCCGCGTTGGACTGCAGCGCCTCGAACGGACCTTCCGCGATCACGGTGCCCTGGGCCATGACGATGACGTGATGGGTCACGCGCTCGATGAACGGCAGGTTGTGCTCGACGACGATTACCGATGCTCCGGTCGCGACGAAGCTCTCGATGGCGAGGGCCATGCGCTCGCCGAGCACCGGGTTCACGCCGCCCATCGGTTCGTCGAGGATCACGAGCTCGGGAGCGGCCATCCGGATGCGGGCGAACTCCACGAGCCGTTTCTGCCCGCCGCTCAAATTTCCGGCTCGCTCGTTGCGCAGTGCGCTGAGGCCGAACTCATCGAGAATCTCGCGGGCGTGAGTGAGCTCGTTCTCCGCCTTGACGCGGTGCGTCCGTCCGAGCCCGATAACGCCACCGAAGAAACCCTCGCGCCCGGGGTCCCAACGCGCCATCACGACGTTTTCGAGCACGCTGAGCCCAGGCCACTCGCGTGGCGACTGGAACGTGCGGATCAACCCGAGGCGTGAGATCTGATGGGGAGGCAGACCCTGGATCGCCCTGCCCTTAAAGAGCACGGTCCCGCTGTCGGGCAGCTTGAAGCCGGAGATGAGGTCGATCGCTGTGCTCTTGCCGGCGCCGTTGGGACCGATGAGACCCGTCACCTGTCCCAGGGGAGCTTCGAATGAGCAGGCGTCGACCGCGATGACGCCTCCGAAGCGTTTCGTCAGGCCTCGCACCTCGAGGACCGGGCCTGCAGTCGGCGTTGTCACGCGGTCAGCGGCGCGACGTCGGGGGCTAGTGGTGCAGGTTGCCGGTCGACGAAGCGGCGCTCGGGAAGCAGGCCCTGGGGCCGGAAGCGGAGGAAGAGCACGAGGACCAGGCCGATGATCGCTCCGCGAGCTGCAAGCAGCACCTGTGGATGGTCGGTGTTGAACGCGCCAACCCCTGGCAGCGACGGCAGGAAGCGCGTCGACTCATTCACGATGAGGCCCATGATCAGCACGCCCAGGGCCACGCCCCTGATGTTGCCGCGGCCGCCCACGAGGACCGCTGAGTAGAGAACGATGACCTCGATCGGCGACCAGGCTGAAGTATTGAACGCTGTCAGGTACGCGGCGAAAAGCGCTCCGGCGAAGCCGCCCAGGGCCGCGCCGAGCAGGTAGCCCTTCAACTTCAACCGGTAGATGTCCCGTCCGAACGCCGCTGCGGCACGCTCGTCCTCGCGCAGCGTCCGCAGAGCCATGCCGAATCGGCTGCTCGAGACGCGGGACATCAAAAAGTAGACGAGGGCGAACATCACCAGGCACAGCCCCATCAAGAAATACTGGTAGGAGAAGTAATCGAGACCGAACCAATCACCCATCGGGTCGAAGAGACCCGACAGTCCGTTGTATCCGTCGAATAGCGGAACGAACTGCCCGGCGAAGACGTACATGACGTAAACGGCCCCCAGCGTCACGATCGAGAAATAGATGCCACGAAGGTGGCGCAGCGCGATTGACCCGACGACCAACGCAACCGCCATCGCTGCAATCACCGCTATGACCACCGCGAGCGGATACGGCAGCGTCTGTCCAAGGATGTACTGGGCGGGCGCGACCGCCGGCCCGACGGTGAGGACGATGGTCATGTAGGCGCCGACGGCGATGTAGCCGTAGTAGGCGAGGTCGAAGTCACCGGACCAGCCCCAGATGACGTTGAGCCCGAGAGCCATGATTCCGAAGATCGCGCCCTCGGTGAGGACGGAGACCAGGTACGCGCTCATTCGAAGACCGTTCTGCGGGCGTTGGTGAACAGGCCGCGCGGTCGGAACAGGATGACCAGCGCCAGGATTCCGAACGCGATCGCGAGGTTGTAGCTCGCGCTGATGTAGCCCCCGACAAATGGAACCGGAAGTGCGGGTACCACCTCGAGGACGATGCCCACGATCACAGCGCCAGCCATGGTGCCGAAAGCCCGGCCGAGACCTCCCGCGACCGCGGCGGTCAGCGTGATCAGAAAGAAGCCGAAGCCGAAATACGGCGTGAAGGAGCCGACGCTCTCAGCGAGAACGAACCCCGCATAGCCGGCGATGAGGCCGGCAAGAAAGAAAGTTGCGGCCGCCACCCTCGTGGCGTTGATGCCCGTGACGCGCGCGAGCTCGCGGTTCTGCGACACCGCCCGCAGCGCCTTGCCGAATTTCGTCCGCGAGATGATTAAGAAGAGCACGACGGTGATCGCGATCGCCGAAATGACGATCTGCTGGTCGAGAGGGTTCAGCAGGAAAGGGCCGATCTGCTGAGGCGCACCCGGATCGAGGTTGTAGGCGACGTTCGATGCGCCGAAGATGATGACCAGCACGTTCTGGATGACGAAAGACAACCCGAGCGTGGCGATGAAGATGACGGTCGGGCTCGCGCCGAAACGGATGAACGGGCCGATAACGCTCGAGTACATCGCCAGCGCAGTCAACCCGCCCGCGAGCGCGGCCGCGAGGGCGGCGGCGATCCCGCTGCCGGTCCGCTGGTGCACGAGGTACGCCGCGTATGCCCCAACGGTGAGGATCTCGCCGTGGGACACGTTGGCGACGTTCGTCACCCCGTACTGCAGGGTGAAGGCCACGGCCGAGAGCGCCAGGATCGACGCGGTCACGATCCCGAACCCAAGCGTCAGCAGCGCCTCGTGCAAGTCCCAACCTCCATTTTGGCGCGGCGTGACCGCCTCAGCGAGACTGTCCTATGAGTCGAATTTCCGGGTTATGGCGTCGCCTGGCCCAGCGCCGCTGCATCCATCACCTGCACCTGCACCTGCGCGCCAACGACGCTCTGCTGGAAGGCGGCATAGGGTCCGAACACGTTGTGGTACTGGTTGTAGTCGAGCGGACCGCTGGCGCCATCGAAGTTGATCTTCGTGCCGGCCTTGATCAGCGCCAGGCACGAGGGGTACGTGTAGCACTGGGTGCCAGGCGGATTGGTCACGCTCGTCATGGCCGCGTTGATGTCCGGGCCCAGGATGCTGTTCGCTTTGTCGATTGCCAGCGCCTGACTGATAACCGAGTCATAGGCGTAGTTGGCATTCGCGAGCGGCTGCTGATTGGCTCCGGGGACGACCAGAGCAAACACCCTGTTGAACTCATCGGTCGCCGCGCCCGAGACCGACACTCCGTAGACGGAGATGAGGTGGTCGTGCGCCACCTGGTTGCCGATGGCCTTCAAATAGTCGCTGCCGCCGGTGACGTCGGTGCCGACGAACGGGATCGCCAGGTTGTCCAGCTTCTTGAAGTTCTGGAAGAGCACCGCGGCCGTCGGGGCGTCGGTCTGCGTAAAGATCACATCAGGGGCGTCGGCTATCACCTGCTGGACCGTGGTCAGGTACGAAGTCTGGGCGGGGGCAATGGTGTAGGCCTTGACGATAGTGCCGCCGAGCTTGGTGAACGTGGCTGTGATGGGCGGCGGGAACGTCTGCGCGGCGATGTCCGAGTAGAAGATGAGGTCTGCCTTTCGGTATCCCTTGTTGTAGGCGTACAGCGCCATCGCGACGCTGAGCTGCGAGTCCGAAGGGCTGTCCCTCCACAGATACGCGTTGGTGTTCCTGTCGAACAGGGTGCTGCCGCCCTGGAACTGGGTGGTGATCTTGGCCGCTGTCACGATGGGGGTGACGGCGGCGATCTCCTGCGTCTCGGGCCCGATGATCCCCACCACGTTGCTGTTCGCGAGCAGCGCCCGGGCGGCCACCGCGCCGTCGGCCTCGTCGCACTGGGTATCGGCGTGCTGGAGCATCAGCTGCTGGCCCAATATGCCGCCACCGTCGTTGATCGCCTTCTGAGCGACCTGAGAGCCCTGAAGCATGGCTGCGCCGAGGCTCGAGAGGCTGCCGGTGAAGCAGGAAAGCACACCCATGGTCACAGGGCCGGTTGGGAGGTGTGAGGTGGAGGTGGTGCTACTGCCGCACGCTGCAAGAACGAAAGCTGTTGTGGCGAGGCTCGCCATCAGGCGCCCTGGGCCTGAGTTGCGCTTCGTGTTTGCGTAGACGAGGTTCATCGTGTGTGGTACCTCCAACCGTCCCAGTGCAGCCGCGTTCCGGGCGAGATTAGTCCAGCCTTGCGGCATTGTCAATGGTTGGACCACTGGACCTGTGTGCCTGCTAAACTCCGGCCCGATGGGCGCGCCACCCGCCGCCTCGCTTCGCCCGCTCGAGCGCAGCCGTCTGTACGAAGACGTGGGCGAGAGGCTGGCCGAGTTCGTCAGGGAGTCCGACATGGCACCGGGTGCCCAGTTCCCGACGGAGCGTGACCTGGCCCGCCAGCTGCACGTCAGCCGCACGTCGGTCCGCCAGTCCTTTGTCGTCCTCCAGGCGTTGGGCTTTGTCGACGTCCGCCACGGTGAAGGGGTGTTCCTGCGCCGCACACGCGGCTTTGGCGACTCGCTCACGAAGCTGCTCGAACGCCGGCGACGACTGCCGGACGTGCTCGAAGCGCGCGAGGCACTCGAGGTCAAGCTGGCAGAGCTGGCAGCAGCTAACCGCGGTACGGAAGATCTCAGCGCGATGAATTCCGCGCTCGCTCAGATGGGGGTGGAGATCGGCGCGGGAGGGGTGGGCACCGAAGGCGACGCTGCTTTTCATCACGCCATTGCGCTGGCCGCGCGCAATGAGATCCTGCTGCATCTCATCGAGGCGATGGCCGAGGTGGTTCAGGAGACCCGCATCGAATCGCTCAGCGAACCCGGGCGGCCGCTGCGCTCGCTCGAAGCGCACCGGCGCATTCTTGCCGCCATCGAATCGCGAAATCGGGAGGGCGCTGCCGAGGCGATGCGCCAGCACCTCAGGGTTGTTGCGGACGTCTCGCTGCTCAGGTGGCAGCCGGAACCTTCCGACGATGTCGACGCCGGGGACTAGCGTTCCGGAGGGTTCGTCGGGGCGCACAGCCGATGCGTGCGCGAAATGCGGGGCGCCACTGAACCAATTTCGTGTCTGCACCGCCTGCGGTCACTACGCATCGCTGACCGCGGCGCAGAGGATCGACCAGCTCGCCGATCGCGGCTCGTTTCAAGAGCACGATCGCCACATATGGGCCGGCAACCCGATCCATTTCTCCTCGGGCGTCACCACCTACGAGAAGCAGCTGGCACACGCGCAAGCAGCGACCGGCCTGCTTGATGCGGTGGTGACCGGTAATGCGCACGTGATGGGCGTTCGCGTGGTTCTGGTCGTGTTTGACTTCAGGTTTCTCGGCGGCAGCATGGGCAGTGTCGTCGGCGAGAAGGTGGCGCGCGCATTCGGCTCGGGTCGGCGCGAGCATCTGCCTGTGATCGCAATCTGCTCGTCCGGCGGAGCGCGCATCCAGGAAGGGATGGTGGCGCTGTTCCAGATGGCGAAGACCACGCTGTGCGCCGCGAGGTTGCGGGAGGAAGGTGTTCCGCTGCTGACAGTCCTGACGGACCCGACGATGGGCGGAGTGCTTGCATCGTTCGCCAGCATGGGCGACGTGATCCTGGCCGAACC